>JBHLKP010000318.1:0-4187 GCA_048886525.1 Candidatus Hodarchaeota archaeon
GAAAAAAAAATCATTGCTCATGGGTTGGTAACTTTGATGACCCAACCTCCTATTGAGTTCCCAGGGATGGATAGAGTTCCTTCAAAATTTATATGATTTAACTTCATTTAGGTTCACTGCATTCTGCGAGTTGAAAAATCTGGAACTCTCGTTTCATTCTGAATATGTTGTATCGAGAAGAGGAAAAACAATATTGATAGTCTGCTGAGAAATCCACGCTCTGCCATTAAAATATGCAATGATATATTTCAAATAATGGGTCATAAGTTTAAAACCCTCAATTGCAGATAAATATTGGTCTGAAGGGCAATTAATATTTAGCTGAATGGAAATAGGATTTAGGATTTCTATTTCGAATGTTAGCCGATGAGGGATCCAATATAGAATAGTACTGAAGAAGCTTTCTAAATAATTAGTATTGCCCCAAATCATCGGATGAATATGGTTTAGAAGATCAGATCTTAGCATTGTCTGTAGGATTAGCCCTGAAGAATTAGGAAGTAGTGCATAACTGTTTAATAAGATATTGATAAGAGACACCCTTGAAATTTTTGGGGGAGAACTGATGAGGTGTATGAAATCCGAAGCAACTAGGGTTGAAATTCTCTGGCGATGAGATGCTTTGATAATCTTGTTAACTAATCGTGGGGTGGGTTGACTCGAATCTGAGAATAAATAACTTCCTAAATCCATACTAAGTGTTGCAGTTCGTAATTCATGGATTAAAACGTCAACCCAAGCATTTTTTAGGATGATATGAGACGTTTTTTGGGGTGAATACTCATAAATTTTGTAAGAGGGATCTGAGGATGAACAATATATGTTTTCTAGGCCAAGAACCTCTCCATTAAGAAGGGGAATAGAATCTGGAACTGTAGAGGGATGAAACCCACTAAATTGTGAAAATGCTTGTGTAAAGTAATGTACCGTTTGATCTTTTTGATAAACAATAATGTAAGGATTAAAGGGGCGGGTACAAAAGGAATCCAGATTTAATGACTGCATCATTTTGGTTGATCCTCATCTCGAATGTAAACATTCAAAGTTTCACAATACACTCGTAATGGAAGATTTTTCGCCTTGTTGTGATTTGAAGTTCTTGACAATCCCACTTGTAAGGACAATTTCATCTATTGTATTAGCAAAACCTTCATAGAATCGAGGTTCTAGGATTTCTTGTTCTAAATGTACTGTATATTTTGCTAGAAAAGTTTGAGCAATTTTACGCATCGAATAAGTCAATTTCCGCTTGGATAGTCTGCTATCAGAGGTAATTAAAGCCACTAGAATAGTTTCACATGTATTATACAATATCCTGTGATGTTCCATTCGGATCTCGTTTACATCTTCGCCTATCATAGTTCGTGAAAAACTTGAGATAGCTGATAAGAGACCACTAAATAGGTTTACTTTAGACGAATTACCTATATAATCACGTGAGACAAGGCATAACCCCGATTCATGTATTAAGAAGATACAATTTACCAATATTTGTCACCAAAATAGCAGAACTTGATGAATCAATCCTCCAAAGTACTGGCAGGATAGGAAGAAAAAAGTAAGCTTTCCTGAAAACGTAACCCCTCCATATTATAGACTCTTAGCAAAAGTGTCGATTCAGAAAGGAATTCGAAATAAAATTGAGTTTCAGTAAGTTCGTTTAGGCATGTCAAATATAATTCGAGAACTGACTCTAAGTTGGTAATATTCGGTTTAAGATTATACACAATCTCTTTTTCTTGAATTTTAAAGTCTTGTAGAAAAATAGATGAGAGAAGAGAAATCAGTAATGCAGGGTTAAGACGATCGTTAATAGAATGAACAAGAGTTAATTCTTTCACAAAGATTTCTCCATAGTCCTGATTTCAAATCTCTAAAGTATATGATCAACCAACTAACCGCCTAAGCCAGGGGGTGGAGGAGGAGGAGCGGTGGGATCCGCGACCCCTAGCGAAATTTTCATTATATAAATCGCTATCCAGGCCACCAAAGGAAGTATTCTTAGCATCCACGATTTTTTTGGTCTAAAATATATTAAATTCCTCATTATTTTCATCCTTCTTATTTTTTAGCAGCCAGTAATTTTCTTGATCTTCTCTACTACTTTATTATTTATAGAAGGGTAAGCCTCATCTTATGGGTTAAGCTTTCTAGAAAAGTTAAAGAATTATATAGAAGACAAAAAGTGCATAAAATAAGGAACAATATGCAATGAGGAAGAATAGAAAATCTCCCTTTGATTCTCAGGTTATTGATAAAAAAATTATAAAATCTGAAAGGATTGATAAAAACTTTATTAATGACTTTATCCGATATTGGGAAGTGTTTAAAGAGTTTGTACCGAAAACGAGTAAACGAATAAAGTGGGAACACTGGCGAGAGATATGTAAGAAGCAATTACCTGTTGAAACAAAACCATTTTATGAGAAATGGAAAAATTCTGGATTAATAAAGTGGGGGCCATATGTTGAGAAATATTATTCGTTTACATTAGAAGTAAAGGCAGGATATATAATCATACCTTATCGATTTCTACTGTACGATTCATATTATCCTACAAATACCACTTTTGATATGTTGAAACAGGATCCCTCTGAAAATACATATAATAGAGCGATTTCACATCTCTGTAGTGATCTAAATATCGAATTCAGAAAACCAGAACTAGGGATTATTAAGAAAATTGCACAACCGCAGTTTTCAAAATCCCTAGACAGATTTCCAACGAATAAAGAACTCACCTATGGACTGAGATATCGAGATGAAAGGACAACAAAACGAGCTATGGATTTTTTACTATGGAATTCCATCCTAATTCCAGTTTATTTAGTAGATATGTCGAGAATTGGCTATATAACCGAGCTTTTTTTTCACCAAAAGAGGGATAATGAAATTCCCGAAGATATTAAAGCCCATTTCGCTCTTTCATTCCCGTTAAATTCACAGAATGATCATGTATCAGTAATTCAATACCCCAGTAAATCGATTGACAAACTTAAGAGAATTGAAGAATTCTTACAACCAAAACGAATCATGAAATTAAACAAACAGCTTCGGGGATGGAATTTAGAGGGGTTAACTTCGACTCGTATAAACAGATGGCAATTAAGACCGCCTATAATAGAGGGGTTAGAGTTAACTAGAAGAATAATTACTGGCCGATCAGGAATAGAACACTCACTTGACACGTATTTTGAACCATATAAACTCCACCATCTTGAAGCCCGACTACTTGGATTAGTCCATAAAATGTCATCCTTGAGCGAAAAAGTTTTGATGAAAGAATTAAACATTGGTCGTGAATATCTGATACGATCATGGAAAAAACTCCTTCAGAATCAGGTGATTAGTCGATTCTCAATTTTTGGAAACATAGGACTGGGAGGATGGATTTATTTTTTGATCAAAGGAACAGGAGAGATAGTAAACATTATAACCTCAAATATCATTCGTCATCTACAATTTCTTCCATATAAGAATGTTTACAGTAGTACTACAGACGGTTTGTTATTAGGGAGTGTTAATTTACCTCCTCATTGGGTTAGAAAGTTCTTATACCGTTTAGCGGAACTACCCCATCTTGCTGATGGGCTAGACTATTTCTATTATATCGGACCAGAAGCATATGAACCATGGGGTTTGGACCTTGTCAACACATATGATTGGTAAGACAAAACTACAAATTAGGATTAGAATAAGCAATTTTTACTGGTTAACTGTTAGGTCATCTATTGTCATAATTTTCTCTGTAGTCTTATGAATAGAACCTTGCTCTTTACGCTGATTCAACTCTTTGACTTTTCGATTGAAATCCTGTAAATCAAATGTAGTTTTAAATCGATGGTCAAGCACAGCAAGCTTTTCCCAAGCATCAGAAGGTTTTTTTCCTAGATATTTCCAGGAGTATTTACCTCTCCTCTTGTCAAGAGAGTTAATTCTAATATATTTAACAAGCCAAAAATAAGGGCCATGAGGTACCCCTTCAGTACATCTACAGCCTGTTTTCCCACATTTTTGCCATTTTACAATGATTGAAGCCATAGAAGTCTCATCTTTTCATTTAGATAACTAGAATTGATAATCTTACCATATGAGAATGATGAAACAAAATTGATTCATAAAAATTATTAACTGGCGATCTATTGTAAAACTTGATAATAAACCTTTGGTCGCCCTCTTTGTTTACG
>JBHLKP010000319.1:0-4185 GCA_048886525.1 Candidatus Hodarchaeota archaeon
TAATACTGGAGAGTCATCTGACTTTGAAGTTTGATTTGTAGTAATTTCGGTACTATCCGAAACATAATAATATATTCATATATCTAAAAGAGGAGGTTAAAAGAATTAGAATTTTTGAATTGGGTATTCTATATAAACAGCTCTGAATAAAGTATTCGAATCAACATTATGCTTATGTTTTCAGTAAATTTAACCAGATATTTTACTTATTCTTAATTAAAATCAGAAGATTTATTAGAAAATTCGTTTTAAGAACCAAAATTTATTTCCCACTATCTTCAAAAGAAATTAGATTGTTTTCTTAAAATGTCATATTCGATTGTAATCTCTCTCTATTTTCTTCAAAGTTATCAAGATGATGTAAAATGAACCAAGAAACCCCTAGCAGCTCTTCTGATAATGAAAAAACATTTGAATTCCAAGCTGAAGTTCAAAAATTACTTGATATTCTGATCAATCGATTATACAAAAATCGGGAAATTTTCCTAAGAGAATTAATCTCTAACGCTGCAGATGCTTTACATCGTGCGAGAATCGCCCAATTAGAAGATTCAGAAAACATTATAGCAACTGATGTGGATCCAGCTATCCAAATTTTATTTGATGAAGAAGAAAATACAATAACTGTCTCCGATAATGGATATGGAATGTCATATGACGAAGTAGTTACAAATCTAGGGACAATTGCTCAAAGTGGAACTTTAGAATTTTTAAAAAGTCTTGATAAATCTTCAGATGTTGCCAACCTTATAGGCCAATTTGGTGTAGGATTTTATAGCGCCTTCATTGTTTCTAAAGAAGTTGTAGTCCAATCACGATCTTTGCTTAAAGATACTCGAGGAATAGAATGGCGTTCCTCTGGTTCTGGTAGTTTCACTGTTTCATATAAAGAGAAAGATCAACGGGGTACTGATGTTATCCTATATCTAAAAGATGATGCAAAAGAATTTCTGAACAGGTACAAACTTGAATCTATAGTTAAAAAGTATAGCGATTTTGTTGGCTTCCCTATACGCATTGGTGATGAAGAAAAGCCGGTTAATAGACAAGTTCCGATTTGGCATCAATCTACTGATGAAGTAACAGATGAAGAGTACAATGAATATTATCGCCAGGTTAGTCTGGATTTCACTGAACCATTTCATCGTATTCATCTTAGTGTGGACGCTCCAATTCAATTTAGAGCTTTATTATTCCTCCCGAATCGTCGTAGTCGAATGATGATGACTTCTATGTATCAGGATTATGGTTTACGTTTATATAGTAAAAAAATATTAGTACAAGAAAGAGCTAAGGATCTTTTACCCGAATATCTACGATTCATATTTGGTGTTGTCGATAGTGAGGATTTACCTTTGAATGTGTCTCGTGAAGTAATTCAAGTTGACCTTACTATTCGCCGAATTTCTAAAGTTATTACCAGTAAAGTTTTAGATGAACTTAGTAAATTTGCAGAAGATGAAAAAGATGAAGCGAAGTATTTAGAGTGGTGGGACCAGTTTGGAGTATTTATAAAAGAAGGAATTACTCAAGATGAGAAACGAAGAAAAAAACTCCTCAACCTTCTTCGATTCCCAACTTCAAAATCGGAAGATAAATTGATACACTTAGAAAAATACATAGAACAGATGCCAGAGAGTCAAGAGGAAATTTATTATCTTTTAGGTGAAAATTTACAAGTTCTGAAACGTAGTCCTCACTTAGAACACTATGAGAAGCTTGATCAGGAAGTTATACTATTCGCGGAACCTATTGATTCTTTTTTGATGATGCATGTTTCAGAGTATAAAAACAAACAATTCAAACCAATTGATCAAGCTGAACCTAAACCAATACCTCCATCAGAAGAGGATGAGAAGAAAGCTGAAGAGGCCGAAGAAGAAGAAGAGAAAGATGAGCTATTAACAAAGATGTCAGAAATCCTTGGGGACAAAATTATAGATATACGTTATACAGAACTATTAACTGACAGTCCATGTAGATTAATTAATCCTGCTGGTATGGGTGCTTTTTCTCGTGTTCTTAAATACATGGATGATAGTTATGTTCCGCAAAAAAAGATTTTAGAAGTAAATAAAGAACATCCACTCATTACTCAACTGAATAAAGTGCTTAAAGAAGAGCCTGATTCCCCACTTCTTGAATTATGTGTCTTACAGCTATTTGAAAGCCAAGAATTAGCTGAAGGGATTTTACAAGATCCAACTGATATGATAAACAGAGTTAATTTATTAATGAAGGAAGTATTGCAGAAATAAATGATATTTTGAAACCATTGAGGAATACATTTCCAACCAATCTGACAAGAATAAGAAATCGTATTCGGTAGATTTCGTTTTATTTCTGCGCGGTTGAATATATTTTTAGGAGAACAAGTTCAATCATTCCTAACTCGAAATCTAAATCTGATGTGTTCGATAACAAGTGATTTTATATTTAGAAAAGCAGATTGAGTTAGAAATGTTAAATTTTATCTAGAATATTGGTGAATGGGTATGCATTATCGTAAAAAAGGTTATTTTATCATCATATTAACATTATTAGTTTTATCACTTTCATTCGTAAGAATTAAAGAATTTAAATCTTATAAAATTAAATCGAATGATTTTAGTGAGGTAATAAACTTCCATTTACAAAATAACGGTTTTTTACGATCAGTAAAGATAAATGGAACTGAAAAATTAATATGGAACTTGACAGGTCACAATTCACAGGTTTGGGATGTCTGTTTTGATTCTACTGGAAACTTATTGGCTTCAGCTTCTTCAGATAATACAGTCAGAATATGGGATGTAATAATGGGGCAGGAAATAAAAAATTTCACCGATAACACACATTCTGTTTATTCTGTTGCTTTCCATCCTGATGGTGAAATTATTGCAGCTGGTTTATCTGATGGAAATATTCTCTTGTGGAATTTAACAAACAATCAACTGATAGGAAACCTCACAGGTCATACATCTGCTATTTGGTGTGTTTCATTTAGTTCAGACGGGGAACTCTTAGCATCTGGATCGAATGATAATACAATAAAAGTATGGACAATTGATACACAGCAAAATACCCAGAATCTAACCGAACATTCAAGCCGAGTTCAATCACTAGCTTTCAGCTTTGATAATCATTTATTAGTATCAGGTTCTTATGATAACTCTGTTAAAGTTTGGAATGCTTCAACTGGCACTTTAATTCATACATTAGAGAACCATACTGATTATGTGGAGTCGGTTGCTTTCAGTCCAGATGGTAAGATGATTGCATCAGCCTCACGAGATTTAAGTTTGAAATTATGGGATACAAACACTGGTGATCTTCTGATTGATCTCTTGGGTCATGAAAGTTGGATTAGATCTGTTGCATTTAGTTTTGATGGATATACATTAGCTTCTACATCAAATGATCTGGATATCAAATTCTGGGATATAAGTCAAGAAAAGCTCCTTGGAAACTTAACTGAACACACTGCTTCTGTATTGGATGTTGCGTATAATCCTACCTATCAAATGGTTGCTTCATGTTCCACTGATAATAGTATAAAACTTTGGAACATAACTGATATTGATTCAGATAACATACCTGATTTGTGGGAACAATTATATGAACTAGATCCCGGAAATTTTGTTGATAGAAATGAAGATCCTGATGGGGATAATTTAGTCAACTTTTTGGAGTTTAACTTTGGTACTCACCCAAGAAAAGATGATACTGATGAAGATTTGATCCCGGATGGGTATGAGTACTATAATCATCTAAATGGAACTATCAAAGATTCAGGTGAAGATTTAGACGGCGATGGTATGCCCAATCTCTATGAATATCAAAATAACCTAGATATAGACGTGAATGATTCAGCAGCTGACTCTGATGGTGATGGTATGCCCAATCTCTATGAATATCAGAATGGATTACTAGCAGGACTTGATGATGATAGTGGAGAGGATTTAGATGGCGATGGTATGCCCAATCTTTATGAGTATCAAAATGGATTGCTTATAGCAGTTGATGATGCGGTTGGTGACCTAGATAACGATGGTCTTTCAAATTTAGATGAGTATTTGCTTGGAACTGATCCCCGTGATTCAGATAGTGATAATGATGGATGGTCAGATGGAGTGGAGAAAATTTGGGGAACAGATCCTCTTCTATTTAGTTCAAATCCTTTCATACTGGTTTTAATAATTGTTT
>JBHLKP010000320.1:0-4171 GCA_048886525.1 Candidatus Hodarchaeota archaeon
AAAGAAAAAACTAAAAAAAGTTAAATTATTGATCTTCAGGATACATAATTTGCCATCCAATTCCAAAAGAATCTTCAAACATTAAATACCACGATCCCCAGAATGTCTTTTCCAAGGGCATAATTACATTAAATTTATTTTTCTGAACTTTTTGATTTATCTTCTCTATATCTTCTTTAGAATCGAGCGTCAATAAAACCTGTACGTTTCCAGAACCAGATTTTCCCAAAGCATTATCAGATAACATTATTATAGCACCCTTTATATCAAGAACCGCATGCATTGTTGAATTTTCATAATCATAATCGTCTGAAAACCCAAAATAAGCTCCGGATTCCTTTGCAAAAGGTGTGTGTTCCACAAGTTTAGCTCCAAATAGGTCTTTATATAACTCAATTGCTTCTTTTCCATTATTTACCATTAAATAGGGATTTATTTTTATCATTTTAGTACATATTAAATTTGCTTTTATATCTAAAAGGATTAATAACTAGTTTAAATGTTCTTACTTTAAGTTATTAAAAATTTATCAAACCTACGAATAAATGGAAATCATTTTTGCATTTCTTATTTTAAAAATTCAAATAAACTTCCTTTTTCTATGGAAAAGATGATAACTTGAAATTTCTTTTAGATGAGGGTTAGTGATTAGCTATTATAAGAGAGGACAATTATAATCTTATTGTAGCTGGTACAGATTCTGTAAAACTCTAGTACTTATTATAAGAATAGTTTATTTGATAAGGAGAGAAGATAAAATAAAACCTGAAAAGATATTAGCTCCTGATGTTATTATTGCCTTTTTATCTTTCTAATTTTATCAATTAAATCGTATAGAAATCCATCTAATGTTGTATTCTAAAAATGCTTAAAATCATAACAACAAAATTTCAAATTGAAGATTTCAATACTATTGTGAAAAATGTGATTCTTCTCATGAATAAGAGCTAACTTTCCTCCACAATTAATATAGCAATCATAAAATCTAATCCGTTCCTTTTGTTGAGCTGAAACATCATGTATCCCTGGTATTAAAAAATTTTTTTCTTATAAGTTCTCTGACTGCTATCCTTATATGTTCTGGCCTATTAAAACAACCACATTCAAGAATTAAAGTATTATCGATATTATCGTTAGTAAAGCCCAAAGAATACTTAACAAAACCACATTATTATAACTAATAATAATTAAATCAAATATAATCAGAATAAGCTATAGATTAAAAAAATATTGAATTAAGCTAATTTTAATCTCTTGGTAAAAATTCTCCGATAATGGCCAATACTCCCCCTCCCATTAATAAATAAGTCTATAAAAGGTTGTGAGAAGAAGAGTATTAGATTTAGAATAGAAAAGCAATATTAATTTTAAACTGGTAAAGGATAACGCATCTAAAGCCTTTGGTTAATAAAGACTAGTCATAAAAAGATTTAAATATGATTGAACACTGTACAATTATTGTGGAACATTGTTCAAAACACTGTTCAAGGTGATCAAAAAAATTGAAAAATGATGAGATTGAAAGCACAAAACAAAAAATTATTGATGCAACTCTTGAGTTATTGCGAGAAACTGGCAATATAAGTAAAATATCTATAAGAAAAATCGTTAAGAAGGCAGGAGTTAAAGGAGTGGGTTTAATCAACTATCACTTTGGCACTAAAGATACCCTGATTAATGAAGCTGTGAGGACTGATACAAATGCCCTTATCGATAAGTGGGATGAAATCTATGAAAAAATGGAACAGGTACCTAATGAGAAATTGAGGATTATGCTAAGAGGAACTGGAGATTTAGCGGATGTTAATCCGATATTTGGAAAGATTTCGATTCTTTATGATATACTTAATCCCGCGAAGGATGATAACACTAGTCGGACAATTCAGAAATATATGATGATTATTAAAGAAATTTTCCCGCATAAAAATGACTTAGAAATCAAGATCATAACTCACACTCTTATATCAGCGGTTCAATTAGCTTTCTTAAGGGCAGATGTGATAAAAGCATTTACAGGTTTAGATATGTTTGAAAAAGAACAGCGTGACAAAATTTTAGAAGTAATTATCAACACAATTATAAAAAAATAAAGTGAATTAGATGAGTAAGAAAAATATCATTATTATTGGTGCTGGAATGGCAGGATTATCCGCAGGTTGTTATTTACAGATGAACGGCTATGATACTGAAATATTCGAAGCTGCTAATTCCCCAGGAGGTTTAGTTACATCCTGGCAGAGGAAAGGATATATTATTGATGGATGTATTCACGGTTTAGTTGGATCTTCACCGGACCATCCAATGTATCATGTATGGGATGAAGTTGTTGATATGGATAAGATGAAATTCTATGATAGTCCTACAAAAAATGTTATTATTACCAAGGAAAAAAAGCGATTCATTGAATCATCAAATTTAGATGAGTTAGAAATGGACATGAAAAAAATCTCGCCAGAGGATAGTCAACTCATTGAAGAATTTATTAATGATACTCGATATTTCCAAAAATTTAATGCTTTTGGGCTAATAATAAGAAAACCAAGAGAATTGTACAATCTTTTTGATTATCTTAAAATGCTCAAACTCTTTCCTCTCCTAAAATTTATGAAAAAATGGCAAAATATGACTGCTGAAGAGTTTTCAAAAAAGTTTAAAAATCCATTTTTACAAGAAATTATTAAAAGCTTCATATCCCCTATTCTCTACGAAATGCTTGTGTTGTCTGAAATGGATTTGAAACGCTCAGGATATCCTATAGGGGGTTCATTAAGTTTCAGTCGACAAATTGCTCAAAAATATGTCCAATTGGGTGGAAAAATTCATTATAATACACGTGTATCAAAAATCAATACTTCAACTAATGGTAATATAGATAAAGAACATGCTATTGGAATAACTACAGAATCTGGAGAATTCTTCACATCTGATATTGTTATAAGTGCAATGGACGGGTATTCCACCCATTTTGATCTACTAGGAGGAAAATTTATTGATAGAAAGCTATCTACGATATATGAGTCTAAAGAACTTAACCCCTCACAATTATATATTTCTTTAGGGCTTAATAAAGAGCTAGATTCAGAAATCCCAACCCAAATCATACAGTTAAAAGAGCCATTTACTATTGTTGATGGCACGAACTATGAAACCTTGAATTTACGAATTTTTAATTTTGACCCGAAGCTCGCTCCACAAGGTAAAACCCTTATTAACATTGAATTAGATACCTCAAAGTTTGATTTTTGGTATAATTTGAGAAAAAGTGACAGAGCTAAATATAGTAGTGCGAAAAATGATATTGCTTTAAGCGTAATTAATATATTAGATGAATATTTGCCGGGCTTAAAAAGTAATATTGACATGATAGATGTAGCAACCCCCACGACTTTCTATAGGTACACTAACAATTGGAAAGGCTCTATAATGGGTTGGGCAGCAAAGGATATCTTTGAAAAAAACCCTTTTAAGAAGGAATTAAAATCACTCAAAAACTTTTATATGATTGGTCAATGGGTACACCCCGGAGGAGGTGTGCCAACCGCATTCCTTAGCGGAAGAGATGTCGCTCAAATTATCTGTAAACGTGATCATAAAGCATTCACCCATGATTAAAACAAACACAATTAAATTCACAAAATATGATAGCAATTAATATTTGTGAATTTGATTATCAAAAAATTAATTACTTTTAATTTTTATTAAATATCTATATGATATTGTTTAATGTATAATTATAGAAATTCCGTGTAATTTAAGAATCAAATTGATCTGAGAAAAGATAGATATTGGTTTAACTTACATTTTGGATTGTAATGTATTTTAATTAGAAAGAGAATAATTTTGACAAAAATATAATGTATTTTTATACGCATTTATAAAGTCAACAATAAGGAATTATCAAACATAAATAATGTCGGATCGCGAGATAATTTTTAAAATTTTATTATTAGGCGATGGTTCTTCGGGAAAGGACGAATTAGTAAGGAGATATACCTCTTGTTGTTATCCGAAGGATATTAAATTGAGTTTAGGTGTCGATTTCTATACAAAGACCACAACCTTCAAAGGTAAAATAATAAGAATACAATTATGGGATGTTGAAAGTGAAGATATACAAGGATTCCTGCTTTCTAGTTATTGTAGAGGGAGTAATGGAGCCATTATCATGTAT
>JBHLKP010000321.1:0-4158 GCA_048886525.1 Candidatus Hodarchaeota archaeon
AATATATTGAGAAGACCTGTAAGGTAATAATAAACGCTACTCCTGATGGATTTGAAATAAAGAATCCAATAAAGTTTGATTTGGCTGTAATTCATAGTAAAGATTCTGATGGAAAGATAGATGTTAAGATTGCTACCTTTGGAAAGGGAATAAATGCTGAAATAACCCAAAGGATTCAATTTCAATACGATCCCAAGAAAGAACAAACACTACCTCCTCCATTCTTTGTAAAAGGCAGATAAAAAATGAATTGGGAAGAATTGATTATTCAACTAATTTTGATTGGTTTTGGTGCTAGTATTGGTTTTTTTGGTTCTATCGTCGCTCAAATCTTCCCTCGTTGGTATGAAGCACGTAGAATTAACAAAATAAAGAAAAAGTATAGTCAATCTATCGATTCTATTCTTTATGACTTATATAATGCAGCAATTTATCTCCCTAAGAATGGATGGGAAGAAACAAACAAAGCTTATGATCATGCTGGATCAATGAGTTAGCAGCTTATGAAAGAACACTTGAAAAATCCATAGAATTGAAAAACCATCAGAACCAAATTGTTAATATATGTCAAAGACAAATCTTAGATCTTTGGAAGGATAAACTTGAATCAGGTGAATTCTCATTCTTAACAACAGGATATTACCGAGGTATGTGGTGGGATCGTAAACCTGGATCTATCTATTATCCAGTAGAATATGATCACCTGTATCGTCCTAGCTATAGTATAAATCCTGCATATGACTTTTACAAATTACGAGAGAAAATGCACGTATGGCAATTCAGTAAATACGTTGATGATGTTCTTTTAATCTTAGTCGATATTATTCTAGCGATTATCGGTTTTATACCTGGTGTCGATATCATTGCTAGTGTAGTCTTAGCATTCCTATTAATTCTATTAGGTATCGATATCAATTTCTTAGTCAATTACTATTTAACTGATGAATCTGGTTGTATTTGGGGTTTTGTTAAGGATGCCCGTACAAATTATTTATGGTTCATACCATATAGTATTTCTTTTGGATTGAAATTAGGTTCTGTTTATTGGCTAGGAACTACTTACATTTTTGGTATATTGAATCCGATAATTATTCCAAGTTTTGATATACCTTTAGGATATATTAAAAATTGGTAGATCTAAAGTTTTATCTTGAACATTAGAGAGAGCTATTTTAAGATCTTCTCTTCAACCCTTTTTTGATTTAAATTGATTAAGCAAATAGAAAGAGAAAATAAATCGTTTTAGAGCTAAAAAAAGTCGTTAAATAAGAAATTTAAAGCGGAAAATTTTCAATTAAAAGCAAGTCCTACCTGAAGACAATAGATAAAATCGATTTAAAAATGAAACTAACAATTTTGGAAAAGGATAGAAAGAGAGACATTTAGGTACGATTTTGTAATGAAAGAAATAAGTAAAAAATGTAAAAAATGTGGCCAGTTAAATACGAATGATAATAAATTCTGTATAAAATGCGGAAAATCCCTTTCAATTAGTAACGTAGGGAATAAAGTCTCTTTAACAAAAAAGCAGCGCCGTATCATATCATTTATTATAATTGCTGTACCTCTAGTAAGTTTAATTCTTATTCAGTTGATAAAAATAAATTTTGGCCAACCAATAAATCCAGATACCATTGAATGGACTGAAATCGAAATAACCAATGTAACGAGGAATAAACTGGAATGGGTAAACATCATAGAAACAAAATATGCAATAAAAGGCCCAAATCTATTTTTTCTAGTGAAATGGAATGGAACAGTTCCGGTATCAATAAATAGTAATAATCTGACAGCACCTAGGTATATATTATATAGAAAAGCAGATATATCTTGGATGTTACATGATGAAGGCGAAGCCTCCTTTTTTAAGGGATCACTTTTAGTCGGGATCAATAAATTTATTTTATTCGAGTTTAATGAAGGGAGTCTAGATTTTCGGGGGAATCACGATATAAATCCCTTTGTAAACGATACTTCAACAGCTTTTGCAGTAACCTATCAAAAAGGAGCGATTCCCGACAGTTCAGTAGGTAATATATCGATAGTTCAGGCAAGTGAATACATTGGTTATCACCAATATCAAATGAAACTTAATAGTCTATTGGAAATACCTGAATCTCCCCTAGGTATTATTAAAATCGATGGAAATCGAACCGATTGGTACAATTCCCAAATCCAAAAAATTCAAATGAATAGCGATACTATAACTAGACCCGAAGGGTGGAATTTTCCAGTATTTGAAAAAATTTTAATGACACGTACAAATGAGGGAATATTTCAGTCAATCGATCTATCAAATGGAAACTTAACCGAATTCATGCAAAGTCAGGGAATTTTAAGAGTGAAAATCAATTGGACGACTATCATTGCAGCATTTAATGGATCATATGCCGCAGATTATGCTTTAGAGACTTATTTTACCTATAGTCTATCGGAGCATTATATTAACCATAATATTGCCCTAACAATAATTGCAGGCACAGATTTTTCGCCATCAACAACGAAAACATGGCAACTACAAAATAATAATAGTAGATCGGAGACATGCTTTGAAACAATTTTCCCCGGGTCAATAATCTTACCACTCTATGAACATTATGAAAAAATCTATTTCTATACAACAATGATAGTAGTGTGGTTTTGAAATTTCGCAAAACTGGAAAGAAAAAAACTCTTTTAATTGTAAATAGCTACCATAGCAGAGATACTTAATTTTAAATGATTGTGTACTTAACTCAAGCTATTTACCGTATCCTGTTAGAGGGTTCTCGGATGACTCTTGCAGATATTAGAATGAGAACATCTTACAGTCTGCGGACTGTTCAAGAGGCTGTACGGTTCCTCGAACGTCAGAATTTAATTGTTAAGCTTCCTAATTATCGGGATATGCGTCGCTGTTATTATCAGGTGTCTCCTCTGTAATGGTTTTTCTTCTTATAAATAAGAATAGAAAAGTTAAATAAATAATTCATTAGAAAAAACTTGTAATGCGTCTGATTCCTTTGTAAGAGAGGATCTTTTACTCGAAAGGGACAATCTAAGGGGCATTCTTTGGGTACAAAAGGAAAATTAAGTTTAAAATCTTGTCTATTCGAAGAAAGTTATTCAAATATATTTATTCATTTGGTAATGCGTCTTTGAACGCAAATTCTTGTTTTAAGAATTCCTCAAATTCGTCTATAATTTCATTTAAGAGCTTTTGGTTGCTGAGCAGTTTGTCCTCTTGCTCTTGAAAATTATGCTCCCAATGTGACGAACTATCAGAGGAAAAAGTTATGTTGTCTTTCTTTGAAATTGAGAACCTTTGCAAAAGGAATGGAAGATATGAAACCAGATATTACAGAAATCGTTACAGGATAATAGGTCTAATAGAAAGAACTTGAATCTTCGCTTTTGAAATTGGGAAAAGCAATATTTTTATCGAATTTTTTTTCCCAATGCCAAAAACAACGGTAAAACAGATAAATTGATAATTAGCGAAATAAGGATTTTCTATCATATAAGGTGGATTTTCTTCGATCTGGAAAGCTCTTTCAATTCAATTTTTACTCGATTAATTTTTATCGATATAGCAATAACCAATGAACAGTTCCTATAATAATTTGATTTAGGAAGAGTTATGAAAATATCAATTTTTAATTAGACAATAAAAACAAGATGAAGTCATTTTGAAGTCATTTATGATAATAATCAACGTTAAACGACATCTCCTCCATGGAGAAAAAACAAGTGAACAATAATGGAAGACAGATAAATGTTTTAAAATGATGAAATAACTAGTGTAAGACTATTCTACTGCTCAGTGGTTGAGATAAATAGGAACGTACCGAACATGAAGGTCTTGGGATACGCAGCAAAAGCAATAGGACAGTCACTGGAACCATTCACCTACAGACAACCAAAAATAAATTCACATGATGTCCTGGTTTCGGTAACGCACTGCGGTCTGTGTTATACTGACATCCACGCTATCGAAAACTACTACGGAATAACCACCTTTCCCTTTGTCCCTGGTCACGAGGTTGTTGGATATGTGTCGGCTGTGGGCCGTGCAGTATCTAGCCTCAAAGAAGGGGATCGAGTTGGCATTGGCTGGCAGGGTCGTTCTTGCATGAAATGTGAGTGGTGCTTGCAGGGCGAAGAGCATCTCTGTATGGA
>JBHLKP010000322.1:0-4148 GCA_048886525.1 Candidatus Hodarchaeota archaeon
ATAAAACGAGGAGGAAAAGTATTGATTCCTAGTCTTGCGGTAGGGAGAGCGCAAGAATTGATGGTTGTACTAGCATATTATTATAAAAGGCGTGAGATGGTCGATGTTCCTGTTTATCTAGATGGATTGATCGCTGAAGCGACAGCTATTCATTCTTGTCATCCTGAATATTTATCATCACATCTTCAGGACCAAATATTCAATGAGGGCAATAATCCTTTCTTAAGTGAGATATTTAAGACTGTAAATAGTCAAGGGGAAAGAGAATCTATCTCCCAGGGTTCACCTGCGGTTATAATGGCAACTTCAGGTATGTTAACAGGTGGGAATTCAGTAGAATATTTTAAAGATTTAGCAGAGGATTCACGTAATTCGATTGTATTTGTTTCTATGCAAGCAGAAGGCACATTGGGACGTAGAATTGCATCAGGCGTGAAAGAAATTCGATCCATTGATGAAGGCCGAATGCATATGTTACGAGTTAACATGGAAATTCATCAAATAGATGGTTTCAGTGGACATTCAGATAGAAATGAAATAATGAATTTTTTTCGTGAATTGAGTCCGAAACCTGAAAGAGTTATTATGGTTCATGGTCCGAGAAACAAATCACAATCGTTAGCCCAAGCTTTAAATAAACGCTATCATGTCAAAATCGACGTTCCGATGAATTTAGAGACACTTCGATTAACTTAAAGGAGATTTTGGATAGATTAATGGAAAACATTTAATGGAAGGTCTCTACATCCCCTCTCTTAAAACCTTTTTAAGTAGATCGAGATTGGAATAAAAGTCCAAGATGAAAAGAACGGTAGAATCATATGACTAGAAAAAAGGAAGTCGGATTAAAAAAGAAAAAGAGAATAGTACAAAATATTATTGCTCCCAAAATTCCTCAGCAAATACTTTTGGATAATATCCATTTCATTGCAGAAAACCAAGAAAAGGTTAAAAAGTTAATATATAACGAACAATATCAAGCTAGGTTCTTTTTATTCGAAAAAAATTATTATCCAACCATTCATTTCATTAGAGAAAATCCTTCAATAGATTTCCCTTCTGTTCAAGTCGATCAAGGAGCCGTATCACATGTATTAAATGGTGCAGACATTTTTGCTCAGGGAATTACTTCAGTTGATCGTGAATTCGATACTAACTCAATAGTTATAGTTACTAATCCACAGAATGCAGTGATAAGTCTTGGAAAAAGTTTGAAATCGTCAAAGGATCTTCTAAATTCTAAAGGAAAAGGATTACTTAATATTCATAGGTTGGGAGACGAAATATGGAATGGGAACCTCTGATCAATAGTTGTTGATATTACGGAAAAATGTTAAATAATGTCTTGCGATATGTGTTTGTGAGATTCTTTAGAATTAAATTCATCTGAAGGTGTTAATACTCATGTCTTACAAAGTTGAACCCGATTATAAGTATCTACCCGAACATGATTGGGCAAAAATTGAAGGAGATTTAGTTATAGTAGGTGTAACAGATTATGCTCAAAAATCCTTAAAAGATGTTGTTTATGTAGAACTACCAGAAGTCGGAGATACGTTTGAATTTAAGGATATATTCGGATCTATTGAAAGCGTAAAAGCAGTATCCGAGCTTATATGTCCTGTTTCAGGAGAAGTTGTAGAAATCAATGAAGAAGTAATCGAAGCACCAGAAAAGGTTAATGAAGCCCCTTACAAAACATGGTTAATTAAAATTAACCCTAGTAACCTTGCTGAAGACTGGAAAAAGCTTATGAGTGCTGACGAATATACAGAACATTGCAAAGAAGATTAAATGTGATTTTCTTTTTTAACAGATGAACTATCGTGACAGGAGTCGAATCAAAGCTTTTTTTTATTGGAATGGGGCTTTCTGGCTTTAAAAGTTGTTCACTTGAAACTTTAGACCTTTTAAAAGAAGCAGATATAATATTCATAGAAAAATATACCAACTTTGTTTTAGGCGAGATACCTCAATTATTCAAACAAGTTGAACACAAATTTAAAATAGTTACTAGAGAAGATCTAGAAGATAGAGATCAGGAATTTCTAAAAAAAATAAAAAATAAATTCAGTATATTATTAGTACCTGGAGATCCCTTTATAGCAACAACTCATAATTCTCTTCGCTTAATTGCGATAGAAAAAGGATTTAAGTGCCGAATTATCCATAATACATCAATTATCTCTGCTGCAGCATCTGCGTCAGGATTATCATCTTATCGTTTTGGCCGAACAGTCACTTGTCCTTTTCCTGATAATGCAAGTGAATTTCCATATGAGATTATAAGACGTAATAAACAAATTGAAGCTCATACTTTAGTCCTTTTAGATATTAACACTTCAAAAAGAGAATTTCTCTCTGTTAATGACGCGATTGAAATACTTCTAGAGCTAGAAAAAAAGAAACAAGAAAAACTTATATCTAACAGTCTTATGATAGGACTAGCTCAAATTGGTTATGATGGGGAAGTAATTACCTTTGGATCTATTGATGAAGTAAAAACGATCTCTTGGCGTGATCTAGGTCCACCTCAAGCTCTTATTGTGTGTGCTGATTCATTACTGGAATATGAGGAGGAAACTTTACAAGTTTTATGGAGAGATGCAATATATTGGAATTCACGGTTGTAGGTGTAATAGATCAACAGTTAAATATAAAATATCGCAGTTTGGTGGAATATAAGGCATGAGCAGTGAGTTAAATTCAACTGAAGTTTATCAGGTGCTCCTAAAAAAATTTTTAAAAACTGCTTATGTGTTAACCATGAAAAACGGGAGTTTTGATCTAGAAACTTTTAGCAATGAAATAACAAGAACACATGAAGAAAGTACAGCTCTATTATCTGTTTTGAAAAGTCTTCAAATGATAAAATCGATCTCTAATCCAGCAGGACACTTTAGAATAACTACTGGAGGGAAAAACAATCTTAAATTAATACTAGTAGGCGGAGTTTTTGATATTATACATCTAGGCCATTTAGAGACATTGAAAGAAGCAAAAAAACTAGGTGATTTACTTCTAGTCGTTGTTGCATCAGATCAAACTGTAAAATCAAGTAAAGGTCGAGCACCGTTGAACTCGCAAGCAAATCGTGCGAAATTATTATCACACATAGATATTGTAGACATTGTACATCAAGGAGATCCAGATCCTTCTAAATTTCTTAATGTTGTTGTTCAATATCAAGTGGATGTGATAGCATTAGGGTACGATCAAGCTGATATGGAAGAAAAAATGCATCAACTATTGATTGAGCGTGGATTAAAAAATGTTGAGATCATTAAATTAAAAACAAGTATACCTAATGAAAAATCTTCTTTAAAGCTTAAAAACCTTGATGAAAAATCATTTGATTAGTAAATTCTTATAATACGTTTATTCAACGAGAAACTATTTCCACTATGTCTCCATCTTTAATATTGAATGTTTCCTTGATATTTTCTTTAGCAATTAGCTCTGCCTGATTACTATGGTGAGTTCGATCTGGTCGAATTAGTGCGGAAGGTATTTTCTGATCTTCGATAATCAGAAATGTAGGCCAAACAAAAACTCTACCGAATTTTCTGTTATCTTCAATAAATTCTTTGATAAACGTTGTCGGACTCCGTTGTAAGCGTTCATAATTTCTAAGGCTAGTCTCTTCTAATAATTGAACGTTTAAAGTACCTGGATACGGAATGAATCCTACAAGTGTCGGAAATTGATTACGATACCCATTTTTACTCATATAGTAAGCGCCTTCCCCCATACCTGTACAAACTTTTCCTCTTAGTACAATTTTCTCCTTTACTTCTTCTTTATCGGAAGCTAAAATCATCCATAAATCAGTAAAGACTCTTTCAAGTAATGAAATCCCCCTAGAAGTTATTTTGATTGCATTACCTCTTTGAGTGTAATTACGTATAATAAGGTTTGAATTCTCCATTTTTGTAAGTTTTCGTGAAGTACTCTGTTGAGAAATTCCTATAATTTTTCCTAATTCCATTGTGGTACAAGATACTGGTCTACGTACTCCTCCCATCTTTCCAATTTGAATTAACAGGTTTAAATAATCCGAAATTTCAACACTTTCGCTTAAATTATTTTTGACCATGGTAATTTGTCCTCATTGTTTCTTTTTAGTCTCCCTACGCATAAATTATACA
>JBHLKP010000323.1:0-4133 GCA_048886525.1 Candidatus Hodarchaeota archaeon
TATGGAAAGCCCATAATGCTTTTGCTAGATCATCTGGACTGACCTGCTTTAAAAACCAATTGAAAAGCCATGATAATCCCCAAAAACGTAAAACCATTAATAAAAGATGAGTAATTTCTCTCGAGACAAATATAAAATTTAAGATAAGGATTATTATTGTAGGTATTGGTATTAAGAACCATATTTTTATTACTTGACGAAGTGAGGTCTTGTAAAAATAAGAAAATACGAATAAAACAACAAATCCTGTTTGGATGAAAGGATTAGAAGATACTAGAATAAACAGAAAAAAAGACCCCAATATGAGTAAAGAGACTCGTGGATCAATTGATGCCTTAATCATTCTCTAAAACTCCAGCTATTAACCTAATTTTCTTATCGAGAGTTGACTGCTTCAAATAATTCCATAATAGATTTTCTGATGAAAATTTATTTTCTAATAGTTGTATGAATGAATAGATCTGAGGTAGTTCGAAAAATCTCCATTTTGATTTATTTAGTTCGTTCATAAGCTTAAAAGGCGTGTCTATAAACTGGATATAACCGTCAACTAATATTGCTATTCGATCACATATTGAGAATTGAAATTCAATATCATGTGAAACAATCATAATACCTTTTCCTTGATTTTTCATATCTCTCAAAGTTGATTTTAAGAACATAAGGTTTTTTTGATCTATATTGGCCGTTGGTTCGTCTAATAAGAATAAATCAGCTTTAATATTTATAAAGGCAATAGCTAATGCTAATCGTCTCATTTCTCCTCCAGATAAGACATATGGATGATGATTACGCAGAGCCATAAGTTTAAATTTCTTTAATATATTTTTTAAATAAATGTTTTTTTCTGAGCTGTTTTCAACATGAATGTTTAGTGTTACAATCAACTCTTCTTCAACAGAGGAGGTAAAAAACTGTTGACGACTAAATTGGAAAGTCAGAACAAGATCCTGAGCAATGTCACTTGTTTTTTGCTTCGTTATGTTTTCATTGTTGATATAGACTTCTCCAGTCTGTGGTTTAAGTAGTCCGTTTGCAAGCTTCAATAATGTTGATTTACCAGCTCCATTTGGTCCTATTACTCCTAAAATTTCACCAGAATGTAATTCAAGATTGATATCATGAAGCACAGAGGATGAATTTGGATATGCAAACGACACGTTGGAATATTTAAGGGTTGTCATAATTATTCACAGTAAGAAGTTTCATAAGGTCAGCTACTGTTTGAAAATGGGGAGAAATACTTTTATTTTCACATAAATTAACTCCAAGGCTGAAAAATTCAGGAATACGGATTTTTTCTTCTATCGTTTTTAGATGCAGCGAAATGAAATCTGCTGCAGGCTTCTGTAATATTACATTTCCACCATCTAATACAATAATTTCATCAATGAGTGGTAAAAATTCAGTTATATGGTGAGAAACTACAATAATTATCCTATTTGGACTTTGAAGTTGTTTTATTGTAGATAATACACTTTTTCTGGCATCATTATCAAGATAAGCAGTAAATTCATCTAGTAATAATATTTGTGGTTGAAGTACCAGGATTGAGGCTAAAGCAACAAGAGCTAACTCCCCGCCTGATAATTCTGTTGTTGAACGAGATAAAAGCTGAGATATATTTAGATTATTACCTATTTCTGATATTTTTTGTTTTATTATTGATTCTGGAATAGCTAAATTCTCCAATCCAAAAGCAATATCTTTTGCAACGTTTGATCCAATTACTTGAAGACTTGGATCTTGAAATAAGTACCCTATTTCAGTCCGATAATCCCAAAATTCTTCTATTGTCACTTGTTTTCCATTTATTTCTAGTATTCCAGTTATTGTTGCTGGATAAAATAATGGAATAAGTCCTTTTAAAAATCGTAGTAATGTACTCTTACCACTTGCACTAGGACCAGTTAAAAGATAAGTTTTCCCTTGATTAAAAGTTAATTCTAGATTTCTTACTACAGGTAAAGCTTGAGGGAATGAAATACTCAAGTTCTTTAAAGAAAGAGTCCTAATAATATTTGATGAATTCTCAAATTTAAATTAAAACACCTCATGCTTTATTTATTTATTCTGTAAAAAGGAGTTTAATTTCATAATCTCGGTTTAATTTAAATGTCGAAGCGCCAACAGGAGAAGGAGTCCAAATTTTTGTACCTGAAACGCGATAATAAATAGACCAGTGCCAATTTTCTTGTTCACTCGCATTGAAAATACGTTGAATATACCAACCACCTACTCCAAATTTTGTTCCGTCCCAATTCTCTGGGCCTACTGTTTCATTCAAATGATCAATTAAAGTACGGTTAACTGGTACTATTGAGTTATAAGTAAAATTGAAAGTAAAATCAGGGTGATTAGATTCAATTATTAAAAGAATATTAACATTATCATTCTCAGTCTGCGAATTATTAATAAAATAAACAATACCAACACCCATTCCAAGAATATATCCTACCAAAATCATGATTGTGAAAGTTTGAAGAACCCAATATTGTGATAACTCCTTAAAGAATGTCATCGTGTCAGCCTCGCTTTATTAATTGCGATTAAAATTGATGGAATCGTTAAAAAGAGGATTAGATTAGTCAATTGATGAAAAATAAAAAAGGGTAATCCAGTGATGAAACTTACGAACAGAGCTTCCCAAGTTGGTACAAAAACAAGAATTCCAAATGAGGTTGTAATATCATATATTATTGTTAAAACAAATCCAAGCTGTGCTAATAATACCCGTTCATAAACAGAAAAGTTAATTTCTTGAGTTTCTTTTTGCAAATCAAACGGTTGATACAGAATATCATCCCTAAACTGTTCTTCCGGAGCTTTTAACATCATTTCCTTTTCTTCTTTTCCTAAAAAGTTGTTATTCATTTTTAAATGATGAAAATAAACACCACAAACCATTATTAATAAGAAAGGAGGAAATTTCAAAATAAACGGAAATAATCCCCCTGTACCATAAAACTGAGAAGCAAACATCTCATAAATAGTTACAGAAGTAATTACTGTTGTTGCTCCAGTTTTGATTCCATAAAGATATCCCACTAAAAAGAAAATGAGGGATAAAGTCTCAAGGTTAGGAATAAAAATAAAAACTAAGGAACTAGCAACCGCGGCTGATGAAAAAATTACGCTAATTGAGAAGATTTGGATACCCCGAACATCCGTTAATAGACGCTCTCTTTTTTCTAAACTATGATCCTTCATAATACTCATTCAACACCTTTCGTTAGCTTCATCAAGGACAAATAGAATCATAATTGCCTATCATTTTAATTTATTTTCCTTAACAAGCCCCAAAATAATCCTAAGAAAACCATTACGATTAAATTGATATGGATGGTCTGAGGTGTAAGATTAACATCGGAAGGTACAATTAAATCTGAAAAAATTAATTTTATGTTTAGAAAATAAGGGATATTAAACATTAATTCAGTATGACCCTCTAATAATACCCCTGTATTCTTATCATAAATCAAAGATGTATTTTGATTACCAATACTGGGATCCTGTTGATAAGTGAAATTAATAGCTTGACGTGACATCCCTTTATAATTATATATTAAATCTTGAATTTTCAACGTTCCCAATGTCCATTCTCCTTCAGCTGCTTCTTGTGCTGATTGTTTTTGATAAGCCCAGTCGTTTGCTGAAGTAATTAAGCCTGGAAACCATCCCCAAATTGAGAGGACAAGTACTTCTCCTGTCTTATTATTATTGGTTTGAGTTGTCAAATTACCAATTTCTATAGTACCAGAACTTGGATTTGTAAAATTACCTGAATCATATGAAGAAAGAGTATAATTGATAATAGATCCAATTTTTGCCGTGAAATAAGTTGAGGGATATTCCCAAGCTACAGGGTTGTCTTCATTCCATGCAACAATTTCCCATTGTGAAAGAAAGTTGACTTCATTTCCTGAAGCTTGAATCGGATAAAAAATTGCTAGTGATAAGGTTATCAATTGAAATATAAGCATATTATAGTTGTAATTCATAGGTTCACCATTAAGACTCAATTAGTTTCTTAATTTGTTAATTATATTGTTAGGTTATATGGTGTACTGACCTATTATAATATCCCTGAAACTCACTAAATTTCAAATAGCGTAGCATTATAACACTATTAA
>JBHLKP010000324.1:0-4048 GCA_048886525.1 Candidatus Hodarchaeota archaeon
GTTTTACTTTTAAATGTTAAATTCTTCAAAAAAAATTAACCCTTAAATAACACTAAATCAAAATAAAATCATCTAAATTAAACTAAAATTTTAAGGTATTACAATGAGTGATTCGATAACAGATAATATTTTAGAAGAAGGGCATCCAAAATCGAAAGGAATTATGGCTAGTTTTAATATGCATCAATTTTTTGGTCAATGGATAAGTGGTCCCTTTGGGATGTATGTGTTTATTTTTTACGAAACTCAAATCGGATTAAATGTAGGTTTAATTGCTTTAGCATTCATTCTATATTCTGTTTGGAACGCATTTAATGATCCTCTTATTGGCTACATTATGACAAGAATTCACATGCCATGGGAAGATCGTTGGGGAAAAAGGTTTCCTTGGATTATTATAACAGGAATACCGTGGGCTTTCACCTATTTATTTGTCTTTTTAGTACCCTTTACTTTAGATCCTGTAGCAGATCAATGGACTATATTCATGTGGCTTTTGATAACTATATGTCTTTACGACACATTATTTTCAATATGGAATGTTAATGTAGTTTCAATGTATCCAGACAAATTTAGAGGACAGGACGAACGCAGAACCGCAGCAGGAATAGGTACTATTATTGGTATGACAGGAATTGTCGTGTCCTCCATAATACCCCCCTTTTTTATAAATTTTGGAGTTCCAGAGACCTTCAGAACTCAAGCTTGGATCATGGGAGCTGTGGCTTTAATAATCTTAATATTTATGATTCCAGGCATTCGAGAAGACGAAGAAACAAAAGCGAGATATAAAGAGCGATTAACAAAGATGAGAGAAGAAGAACAAGAATCCTTTTTCAAAGCTGCTAAAAAGGTAACCTCAAATAAAAGATTCATGACTAAGATGTTTTTTTTCTTTGGGTATCAAGCCGCCGTTGGATTATTAGCCTCTTCTGCTCTTTATATGATAGTTTTTGTATTAGATGTGGAGGCGTGGTTTCTGGGCGTTCTCATGGGTGCCATGTTATTGGGAGCTTTCATTTCAATTCCATTTTGGATTAAATTGTCTAAAAAATTTAACGATAACAAAAAAACAAGTTTATACGCTGGTTTTGCAATGTGTATAACGTTCTTACCTATGCTGTTTGTAAATGATTTGATTTTCTTTATAATTGTAATGATTCTATTTGGAATTGGATTGGGAGGTCAATGGTTTGTCGATCCACCAGCTATGGGCGATGTACTTGATGATGCTGCTGTACGCACGGGTAAAAAGGAAGAAGAGATTTATTACGGCTATCAGACTTTCTTTATTAGACTGAGTGGAGTAGCAGGAGCGATAATATTTGCTGTGGTACATACATTAACAGGTTTTGTTGAAGGATCTACTTCTAGAGCTGAACTATTTGCTAGGAGCCCTACTCCTGAATTAGCACTACTTGGAATACGATTTCATACTGCTCTATTACCGGCCCTTTTGGTCCTTATTTGTACATTGATTTTCTGGAAATTTTATGATTTAACTCCAGATAAAGTAGCTATGAATAAAGCAAAATTAAAAGAAATGGGTTTATAATTTCTTTTTATTATTTTTTTTAAAAAAATTAAAAAATTATTTATTCTTTTGGTGGTTTCAAGAATTCAGGTTTAATTTTTGTAATTCTGGAAACGATTTTTGCCTGTAATTCTAAAACTATACTCGATTTCGATTCAGAAGGGATTTTAATATTATATTTATAATTTGGTTCTTCAATTAGAGAAGGTTCAGGCTCAGATTTAACAAAGGTTACATCCTTAGTTTGCTTAAAGTCAAAGGTTAAATCAATTTCATTGTTTAATTTATTTTCAATTGTGATTTTCCTCGAAATTTTATCGTATCTAGTGCGAACTTCGATCTGTTCTTTGGGATTTGATGCATCTTCGTAAGTTACTTTAGGAACACCTTCACTAATATTAACAATATCATCATCAACAATAATATCATCATCAATCATATTTTCTGAATTAATTTTAGTACCAGAACTTTCAGCAGTATTCAAAAAGAGGAAAGGCATGCCATTCTTGTATAGCGTCATTGGAGAATTACTCGGAATGTCTTTGTTCAATAAGTCTCCCACTTTTACAAGAACATACTTTACAATTGCATCCCATTTTAATTTATTTGACGAGACGTCATTAGCAGTGTATTGAATCTCAATTTTACGTTCAATATTAAAATCGCATTTGGCTTTGAACCAATTTAATTTTATTTTCTTTCTTGTTGGAACGTTAGCTTTAATCTTTTTCACCTCATAACATTAGATTTTTCATTCTTTGGGTTCTTTTCATTGGTTTTCCTTGAACATTTTTGAGTCGATTTAATTCACCCATCATTTCTTGCCTTAATGCTGCTGGAAATGCTTGTTGTTGACTTTCTGGCATATTAGGTTCATTATTATCCCAACCTGCTCCATAACTTGGAGCACGTGGTAACTCAAAAATTGCAAAACCTAATTCTACATTTTCGTAAGAAAAGCCAGTCTTATTATCTACGATAATAAAACCTTCGACTTCAGCTGATTTTCCATCGTTACTAATATTAACTTGTAAAGAGGTATGCCACCGAATTCGAAGATCACTAACAAAATAAATAATATTTACAATTATTTCACCTTCTGGTTTGGTACAATTAATAATAAAATCAAAAGTCCCTTTCATATCAGCATACGTTCTATAAGAGCTCGCTTCACATATATTTGAAACCTTTTCTCTCAATTCACGCGTAAAATCAATAGCGTAACTAATTATTGATGTAGCTGCCGATTTTTCTCTATCAATTATTTGTTGAGCATTGGTCATATCAGGTAAAGCTGTAATTGTCTGTTGTAAAGTAATAAACTCTTTATCTCCAGGAGAGATGTATTCCAATTCTATATCCGCAGAGTTGGGATCAAAACTAGCAGGAATATTTTGAATTTGAAATTCATTGATACCTTGGTTCAATGTGAGTTTTATCTCTCGCTCAACAATTCCACCACCAGCGTTAAATATTACTATTTTCTTCACTTTTGGATCAATTAACATTGCAAAAAACTCGAATTGTTTTATTTTTAATTATGGAAACATAAATTGATTCACATATAAATATTTATTTTGAAATAATTAGTAAAGAATTTTTTATGAAATAATCAAAATTTAAAAATTGTACTGAATGTTTAAAAACAACTTAAAATTGAATACACTATGGAGAAAGCTATAAAAGAAATAGAAGAAATAGTGAATAGAGAAACACGCGCGTGGGACACTCAAGATGTTGATTTATTACTGACGATCTTTCATCCTGATATGGTTTGGCCTTGGCCAAAATCAAATCAATCTCACGATCCAATGGATTGGGTTCTTGAATTTGGAAAGTTTAATTATCAAAGGTGGAAAAATAATTGGCAAACGCTTTTTGATACGCATAGATTAGTACATAATAGAAGAGAAATCAAAAAAATTGAAATAACAAAAGAAGGTGACGGGGCATTCGCTGTTGTAGATATTGATACTCTTTGGGTTGATAATAATAATAACAAGAATCATTGGAAAGGAAGAACATGTAAAGTATATACTAAAGTTGATGATGATTGGAAACTCATCATGCATACTGGAGTATTAGAATATTAAATTATTCTATTTTTGCTTTTATCTTATTTGGACTTTTAGTTTTTCAATACAAGGTCAATGTAATAAAAACGATTTTCTCTAAAAACAATTTCACCTTTTTGAAATTGAACTGGTTCTGAGAAAATAGGGCCATCAAATACAAAAGAATGAAACTCGCCATTTTCTCCACACGGATCAACCTTAGATGGTAAAGATTCAAGGAAATCACGATCAAATGTTTTTCCTATAAACGACCTATCAAGAAATTCAGAATCTATTGATGTGATTATTGCCTTAAACCCAAGATCAATAAATTTATTCGCTAGATCATAAGTATCTTTCTTCCAAAGAGGGAAAATAGCTTTCATACCAACTTTAGTGAGATTTTCTTCTCGATAATCCCTGACCTCTGGAAATCTCTTCACTTTGTTTGACAACACCT
>JBHLKP010000325.1:0-4038 GCA_048886525.1 Candidatus Hodarchaeota archaeon
ATTAGGGAATTTTGGTTCAAAGTCTATATCAATTTTAAAAGATATAATTGGTCCAAAAATAACAATTCATTATCCAAATCCTTATGATATTTTTGGGACTTCAGTTCCAGATATTGATATTGATATCCAAGATAAAAATTTATATTCTATATGGTACCAATTAAAAAATGCCAGCATTACCACTCTAAATTATACTTGGATTGGAGTCATAGAACAAAATGTATGGGATCAGGTTGGAAATGGAACAGTGACTATTTTCTTTTATGCAAATGATTCAATGAGTAATTTTAATTATGCAATGATTTCGATAATAAAAGATCTTAATGCTCCAATAATTAATATAATGGAACCTGAGGAATTTGCAGTTATTGGGAAAAATTCTCCTGACTTTAAATTATATATCAGTGGTGTTGATATCCATCAATGTTGGTATGTTTTTACTGGTGATCCATTTAAACATTTCTTTATAAAAGAAGATGGAATTACCGTTATTAACATAAATCAAACAAAATGGGATGACTTTGGGAATGGAACAGTAACGATTGAATTCTACGTAAATGATTCTGTAAATAATATAGCTTTTGATATTGTTGAATTAAGAAAGGACATTTTTGCTCCTGAGGTAATTATTAATCTTCCTATTTATGAAGGTTATTGGAATAAACCTCCTCTCCTAAACATATCATATTCCGATCCAAATAATGACAATTTATGGTATAAAATTGGGGGACTTTATGGTGGTTTGGTGAATAATACTGAACAGGCAATAGATTCTTTAATATGGGACAGTTTAGACCAAGGAAAACATCAGCTCTTTATTTATGCTAATGATACCGCCGGGAATCTTAATAATACTTATGTATTCAATATATATAAAGATACATTAGCTCCTCTAATAACTATAAATTCACCAGTAAACGGATCTTTTAGCAATACTCAACCTATTTTTAATATTGCTTGTTTTGATCCGAATTTTGATGCTCTTTGGTATGGAAATGGTATATTAAACATTACTTTAGTGAATAATACTGATCAAAGTCTTGATTGGGAAATTTGGAATAATCTATCAGAAGGGATATATCATATTTATATTTATACAAATGATACATTTGGTCATCTTAATGATTTCCATATATTAACTCTATATAAAGATACAGAAGCACCCAGCATTACAATTGACTTACCTAATAATAACACAAGTTATAAATATCCACCTACTTTCTATATAATAGCATCAGACCCAAATATGGATACCCTCTGGTATAAAGTTGGAAGTACTGAAATCGAAATCGTAATGCTTTTTCAATTTTTTGACGATGATATTTGGAATAGTTTAGATCAAGGTGAATTTCAAATTGAAATTTTTGCTAATGATACTTTTGGACATATTAATTCAAATTTTACATTGATATTATACAAAGATACATTACCACCAAAAGTTGTAATTAATTCTCCATTGAATCAAACTTATTGGAATACTAGACCAATCCTAAATATAACCGCTTTTGATCCAAATTTAGATAGTATTTATTATAAGATTAACGACTACTACGCTTTATTAAATAACAACACTCAAACACTTCTCTCTTTTATTATATGGGACGATTTAGAAGAAGGAGAATTTCAAATCCAGTTCATTGCTGAAGATAAACTTGGTAACTTAAACGATTCTTATACTTTAATTTTATTCAAAGATACTACAATGCCAAATATAACTATTCATTATCCGCTGACAAATTCTCTTTTTGGGACAACCGCTCCTAACTTTAATATTTCTGCTAGTAAATTTAATTTAGATAAAGTGTGGTATACATTAATTGGCTATTCGAAGGATTACGTATTGAGTGAATTCTCTGGAACTATAAACCAAGAAGCCTGGGATAATTTTGGAAATGAAACAGTTATAATTAGATTTTATGCCAATGATACGACTGGAAATGTTAGAATGAAAGAAATTATGGTCAGAAAAGATAACGATGCACCTAATATTGAAGTCCTTCAACCATTCAGCGATATAGTTTGCGATACTCCACCAATTATTAAGGTTTCTGTATTTGACTCAAATTTGGATAGTATTTGGTATAAAATTGGAACAATGAAATCAAATATAATTAATGATATGGAAGTACAAATTGATAATTTAATGTGGGAGAATATACCTGAAGGAAGATTCTATCTATATATTTATGCTAATGATTCTGTTAATAACATTAATGATACTGTTTTTATTGTTTTGTATAAAGATACTTTAGCTCCTCTAATATCTATAAATTCACCTTTAGAATACCAAGAAGTTGAAAACGTTGCTCCTTATTTTAATCTTACTATTATTGAGGATCATTTAGATACTCGTTGGTATACATTAGATGGTGGATTAACAAATAAAACATTTACTAGGAATATTGAACAAATTGATCAACAGATTTGGGATGAAGTATGGGAATCTTCTGCTGATGGTGCACTAATAACAATAAGATTTTATGCTAATGATAGCTTAAATCATCTTGGATACCAAGATGTGATTATTAAAATTAATAAACCCGAATTATTTGAATTAACAAATCCTGCATTATTAATTACGACTGGAACAATAGAAGGAATTCTTGGTATAAGTACCATTAGTGTGAAAAAAAATAAAAAATATAAAAGAATGGATCGCAAACAAAAAAGGAAATTAAATACTATACTCTATCTTTCTATGTTGCTGACCGGCTTATTCTTATTAACTTCTTTTATTTAAAAGCCTTAAAGCGAGCATCTCTTTCTCGAAAATTCCAAAAAAAAAGCACTTTCTAGTAGTAATTTTAAATTTAAAGAAAATAATCTTTAGGTTCTCTCTCAGATTGAGATTTAATAAGAATAATATTTTATGTTATCAAGAAATCAAATTTATCTTCTGAGTTTTTTAAAAAAAATTCTTTTGATCTAGTGTAAATTGTGAAGATTAAACAACTTGACTTATTGAGGAAATGTAAAATAAAAAAAAAATAAGGTGATAATTAGACCGATGATCGAGGTTAATTCTTTAAGATCAAGGTCGATCAAACAGCACTCTTAAAAGTGTATTCTATATTAATAGCATACAACTGGCGATGAATTTTTAAACAATCAAGGGGAGTTGGGGATTCTAGAAATATGAACCTTTTGTATCAATATTATCCTGAATTCTTGTTTTTCAAGATGACATCCTTCCCAGTTTGTGATAATATCTAGATCAACTTCTTTGTCGAAACTTCCACAATAATCTTGACTCCATTCAATTACTTGACAACCTTCAGTTGGGAGTTCATTACTATCTAGAACAATTGGACGAGCTCCGTATACTACAAAACCACTTAAATTGTAAAATAGGGCACATGGTTTTGATAAATCAACTATACGAGTCATAGCAGTAATAAGGAGGATTCCTTCTCTACCTGTTTTACGTTGTTCTAACTCAATCCAACCATAATTTGGTGTTAAATCCTTTATTATTTGGCCGTCAACTTTTATCCAAGTCTTTAAGTCAGGTACATAACCACCTTTCGATTCATATAATATCCACCATTTGGCTACATCCTCGTTTTTAATGCAAATAGGCAATACAGAAGGTATTTCTTTTCTGTGAATCTTAATTGAACCAGGACCGGTGTCGTGAGTTTGCTCACATTTTTCGGATACTGATACGGGGCCATTGTTTTCTAGATTATCGCTTGGTGCGTGGTAGAATGGTAAAGACCCAATCTGATCCTTTCCGCGATAGTCCCAAACTCCCAATGCGATTGCAAGGAAAATAGATAATATCGATATTACAAGAATCCCAGCAATAAATATAGAATATCTTTTATTGCTGTCATCTATTTTCATTGGCTTTCGATATTTACTTTTTTATTCATCACCTTTGAATTTCATAATTATTTTATGTGACTTATAGAGTCACACATTAACTTTAGATTTTTACAAATTTAAATATTTCGGAACTTTTGACATTTTCTACAAAAATTAAACATTAAATATCAATTAATACAAATAGATGATATTTTGATTTAATATTATATG
>JBHLKP010000326.1:0-4002 GCA_048886525.1 Candidatus Hodarchaeota archaeon
GGCCCTCGATCAGCTTGAGCCTTCGCAAATTGCTCTAAACTCACCACTGGTAAGAGATAATCCTTTGCTAACTTCTTTACAAAATTTCCACCGTAAATTGGCCGACGCATTCCGCCTGGAAAAAGAACAATTAGTTCCTTCCCACCTCCTAGTGTCACATATTGCCATTCAGCTTTATTATATTCTAGTGATTTCCATTCCGTGTCTTGAGTTGGCTGGTAGCTATGACTCATGAAAAATGCACTTCGTAGTAAATATATCGTTTTATTTAGAATTAATTTTTAATATACATATAATAATGTGTAATAACCTTCTTAGAATTAGAATCATCTTTAAAATATATTAAACATGATGATTAGGCATGTCTTTTAATAAATTTTATACAAAAGTATCAAATAATGTTTTTACAACTCCAGCCATTACTCAAACCATTCTCCCAGGGCATCCTGCTCAGACAAGTAACGTAACTTGTATTGTGCTTCCAAAGGATCTTATTTTCATTGATTGTGGAGTAATTCTTACAAGTGCTGCAAGATTTCATGCTAAAATGGAGCAGAAATTCGATAAAAAAACTAGTCATCTATTGCTTACTCATAACCACTGGGATCATATCTTTGGAATGGCTACCTTCAAGAACGTTAAAATAATTATTGCGAAATCAGGCCTTAGTGGTATGCTAAATTGGTTAGAAATCTCTGATAAAACTAATATATTAAAAAAACAGTTAGCTAATACCTATAAATTTGATACGGAAGTATTTAATTCAATTCTCAATTCGAAATTTTATGAACCACAAATTACTGTAGATGAGGAGTTAACTATTGAGTTCGATGGAGAAGAAGTTATTTTTTCAGTTATTGGGGGTCATTCACCTGATTCTTCATCAATTTATTACCCTAAAGATCAAGTTTTATGCACAGGAGACAATTTACTAGAGTATTATCCCCCCATAACCTCTGATCTACCGAAGGCTATAGAAATCTATCTTTCATGGGAAGCTTTAGATGTAAAAAAAATTATTCCTGGACATGGTAGAGTGGTTGATAAGCAATACATTAAGAAAATACGATGTTATTGTGAAATGATGATGTCATTCTTACAGAATGCAAAAGATGACAAATTAACAATTAAAGAGGTTCTCAAACATCGTGATAGGCCCTCCTATTTTGGTGAAAACCAAATTAATTGGATTAAAGGTGGAAAATATCATACTTTGTGGTTGGAAAATGTGGTTGAAGGCTGGTATGATCGAATTTAACTTTCTTCAATTCACTCTATAAGTGGAAAAATTTTGAATAATTCTTTTGCTCTTGAGATATTATTCAAAATATCTGTTTTACTTGGTGGTGTTGATTTCTCTTTCACAGCATTTTCATTACACTGTTCATATAATTCTTCTGGATCAGTATTAGCTAATTTTTCGACACCCGTGATGCCTACTTCGTGATATTTTTTTGCTAGTATTTTCCCAATATACATTAAGCGCATTAAATCAGAATATTGAACGATTTCATTAAAATTTTCTATAACCACTCCTATTTTCTTTGCTAGTTTTTCTCTCGCATCCTTCGATGCTGATTTGTCTAATAAATCCCAAGTATTCTTTATATTTTCAGCTTTTAGCTTTACTATCAATGATTCGCTAATTATATGGTCAGGCAAATTACTAAATGAATGCTTTTGAGGATGTAAGGATCTTATTTTACGCATAAAACCCAATAACCTTCTAGAAATTTCAGTATGTTTTTCTAATATAGGTTTTCTTTTTTCTTTGTTTCTTACAACCTTCAGTATTTGGTTTGAGTTTGTTAAACCTTCATTTTTCAAAGCGATAGTTATTTTTTCTAAATCCATGCTAAAAATTTGATATTCTTCTCTGTTCATTCTTTGAAACATGCTTTGTAGTTCTTCCAAACTATAAACTACCTCAGAATGAGTTTTTTTATGCATAATAATCACCTTTAGTTTAATCAAAATGATAAGTACTAATTTTCTAATAATTTCTAAAAAGGTAGTGGAAATAGGTAATTAACCTAAGAATCTTTTTTTACGATCTCTTATAGTTTTTACCAACGCTAAAAGCTTTTGCGATTGGTTCTTTCAATATCCAATAATTTAAATCTAGTATCGAACAAAAAAGGAGTGGAATTTGCGCTATATCTGGTATTTTCTCATTATTCTCATTTATACTGGTAATATTACGGTTACAGTAAACTTCTTTAACTTCCCCAGCCACTATACCCTTATTGAGATGGCTCAGCTCATTATTGACCTTACATTCAAAATTTAATGGACATTCTAAGATCATGGGGGCAGTATTTAGTACTCCATAAAATGTTGTGAATACCTTAGATTTATCCACTTTATGACCTGAAACCAAGCCACAATAATCAGTTTCTTGAACTAAATATTTAGAGGGAATATTCACACTGAAAGTCATATTTTGAAGAATACCACGAAAAGTATAATGTTCTGGATCCATAGCTACATATATAGTAGGAGGGTTAGATTGTAAATTTCCAAAATTTCCTAATGTATTATAATTAGGCTTATTATCGACTTTAGCTCCGACAAGAACAATTAATCCCATAGGTACGAGCATTTTTGCACCCAAAGATTCCTTTTGAGAAGTTGGGGAAGTTGAAATCTTATTTTCCATTTTAATCCTCTTCAATCTGATGAGCGCTTGGAGATTATTTTGAGAAAAGTATGAACCAATATAAAGGTCTTAATCTTTTAACCAATTTATAGATATCTACTACTATGAAATATTACTCAAATTAATAATACCTGGAGAAAGTGTTTTTTTTGGAAGAAAGTCTATTATTAAGGCATTATAACCTAATGTTACGAAGTCGTATTTTTGAGGAAGCAGTGACTAGACTATGGGAAGAAGGGTATATCTCTAGAGAAATGCACCTCGGTATTGGAGAAGTGATTTCTAATAAATCAGAGTAACCATTTTGAATATCATTATATAAGAAATTTATTGTGAATTATATGAATTCTAACACTAAATTAACCCCCAAAGTATCAATAATAGGAGGAGGAAATGTAGGGATAAGATATGCATACGCTCTCATGATAAAAGGTACAGCACGACATATAGTAATTGTTGATATTGATAAAAAGAAAGTAGAAGGGGAAATTATGGATTTATCTCATGGAGCTCCGTTCACATCACCAGTTAAGCTCACAACAGGAACTTATGAAGATATAAAGAATTCAGATTTAGTTGTTGTAACAGCAGGGCATAAAAGACAACCAGGCGACAGTCGCCTTGATTTGATAAAAGCGAATGTAAAGCTCTATGATGAAATAATTCCTCAAACCATAGATAATGCACCAGATGCAATCTTTCTGATTGTTACTAATCCTGTGGATGTGCTTTCATTTTATGCTTATAAATTGTCTAATAAACCAGCATCCAAAGTTATTGGCTCAGGAACGGTATTAGATTCAGCTAGATTTCGTAACCTTCTTGGAAAGCATTGTAATATTGATCCACGAAATATCCATGGATATATTTTAGGAGAACATGGAGCAAGTGAATTTCCTGTTTGGAGTAGAGTTATGATCGGGGGAATTATGATTAGAGACTATTGTACCGTTTGTTCCAACAGAAAAAATTGCGACCATGATAATGAACTTGATACAATCTTTAAGGAAGTTCGTGATTCAGGAGAAAAAATCATCGAACGGAAGGGAGAGACGTCTTATGGGATAGGTCTTGCTCTAGTACGTATTACGGAAGCAATTTTAAATGATGAGAATGCAATTTTACCTGTATCATGCTTAGTTGATGGTTATCTGGGAATAGAAGATGTATATCTGAGTTTGCCTTCAATCATAAATAAGAATGGTGTAGAACAGGTTTTAAAGATAAAGCTTGACAACGAAGAAAAAGCTGCGTTACAAAATTCTGCAAAAATTGTGAAAGATGCTATCCTTGAAATCAACTCTTAGATCTTAAAGAATTTAATTCTTGGATTACTAAAAAAA
>JBHLKP010000327.1:0-4000 GCA_048886525.1 Candidatus Hodarchaeota archaeon
ATACTAATCAGGATTTAACTAGCAAGTTATCAGAATGTAATAATGGATGAGACATATCGTTGGTATTACACATGAACCTCCGTATATTCCTATAATCTATTTTTATGGGGAATATTTTTCTTATTTACTTGAAACTAAAAACTTTGTTTCAGCATATAACTTTGGTTAACCTACAAGCTTGATATTACAGAAAATTTTACAGACAAAGCTATCAATATCGTTGGATAAGATTAATTTTTTATATAAAACGCTATATAAAAAGTAATATATCATTGGATAGTTCTTATTTTATTAAGTATATACCCATTGATATATATAATATATTCAAACTTATGTAAATGACGATTAGAATCTTTTAGCAAGGATGTTGAGAATTTTACCAATACCCACTCAAATCTTGATAAGAAGGAATGTTACGACCAATGTAATTTCTAAATTCTTCAATGACGACAAATATTGTGCCTATCATTATTACTAGGATCCAATCTTCTATAAATAAATCAGTTGTTTCGAATATTGGTTGTAGAATTGGTGAATAGATAATAAATAGATGTGAAGATATTGAAATCATAATTGCTAGTAGTAGGAACGGATTCTTAAAAAATTCTCTGCTAAAGAGGGAATGATGTTCTTTTCGTATATTTAACGCAATTACCATCTGGAATGCAATGAGGAGGGTAAAAGCAATTGTTCGGGCATGAGAAATTTCCTCCTCGGTTGGAATTGTTTCTGAACCAATATAAGGAGAGAGAACAAGGAAGAATAGGAATAACGTTCCAATTGCAACGAGAATTGCGGAATAAACTATGAAATATATTGATTTTTTGGGTAAAATAGGTTCCTGAGGATTATGTGGTGGTTTATTCATGATTTCTGGATCAGGCGGATCAATACCCATTGCTAACGCAGGTATACCGTCAGTTACTAGATTGACCCATAATATTTGTAAAGCTAATAATGGTACAATTGGAATACTAAAGAAGAAGGAAGTAAGGACTATTCCAAAAAGAAGAACAGCTATTTCTCCCGCATTACACGAAAGCAGATAGATAATGAGTTTTCTCATATTGTCGTAAATAGTTCGTCCTTCTTCTACCGCGTCTATTATCGTTGAAAAATCATCATCTACTAATATCATATCTGATGCTTCTTTAGAAACATCTGTACCTGTTATACCCATTGCAATTCCAATATCAGCTTTTTTCAACGCAGGAGCATCATTTACACCGTCTCCTGTCATGGCAACGATTTGATTATTGCTTTTTAATGCAGAAACGATTCTTAATTTATGATCTGGCGATACACGAGCAAAAATGGATACTTTCATGACTTGGTTTTGGAGATCAGTATCAGTCATTTTTTCTAACTGGATTCCCTCGATTACGTGAGTGGAATCCCTATCAGATATTAATCCGATCTCATTTGCAATTGCAATAGCAGTCTTTGCATGGTCTCCTGTAATCATCACTGGACGAATGCCAGCTGATTTGGCAACCTGAATAGATTTCTTTGTTCCCTCTCTGGGAGGATCAATAATTGCTACCGCACCAACATATATCAATCGTGCCTCAATTTCCTCCACATTATCACATAAAATTTTAAGGTCTGCTTTCTCATGGGATATTGTTTTATATGCCATACCAAGCAGGCGGTAACCTTTTTCTGCGGTATTTTGCAGTGTAATTTTAATTTTATCTTTAAAATCTTTAGTTAATTGTAGGACATCTTCATTGGTTTTATAATATTCACATAGATCCAAAAGAAGATCTGGAGCTCCTTTTGTGTAGACTAAACATTCAGATTCGGATTTTCGTAATACAACACTCATTCGTTTAGATGCTGAATCAAAAGGAATCTCATAGACGCGCTTATTACTCCGTGTCAGGTTGAGGATGTTTGACGCTTTCAACAAAGCAATTTCTGTTGGATCACCTATAGCCCTTCCTACTTTTCCCTCTCCTCCTGATTCATTTAAGACTGCATTATTACACTCCATTCCAATTGTTAATATTTGTTGTACAACAGAATTCCCTTTTAATTCCTCTGACAATTCAAAAATTTGATCAATTGAAAGAATCTTCCGAATAGTCATTTTATTTTCGGTTAATGTTCCTGTTTTATCAGAACAAATGACTGTTGTCGATCCTAGTGTTTCGACAGAGGGGAGTCTTCGAATGATGGCATTTTTTTTGCTCATCCGCTGAACTCCTAATGCAAGGGCAATGGTTACAACCGCTGGTAATCCTTCAGGTACTGCTGCAACTGCAAGGCCTACAGATAATATTAACATATCTATTATATTCTGTCCTAATCCAACACCAATGAAAAAAATACCTATGCAAATAGTTATACTGCCGACCCCTAACCATTTCCCTAAAATAGCCAATCGTCGTTGAAGGGGTGTTTCCTCTTTCTTCTCTGCTATTAAACTTTCAGCAATTTGGCCAAAAATAGTTTGCATTCCTGTTTCAGTTATCACAGCTAAAACCCTCCCACCTGTAATAATTGTACCCTTAAAAAGGGAATTAATCCTATCTCCTATAGGGACATTTAGCTGAACATTTACTGTTCCGTCCTTACTGACAGGAAATGATTCTCCCGTTAGTGCTGATTCATCCACTCGTAACGAATGGGATTGAAGAATTCTAGCGTCTGCAGGAATTCGTTCACCTTCCTCCAATAAAACAATATCTCCTGGAACTAAATCCTGTGTTTCAACTCTTTCTTTTTCTCCCTCTCGAATCACTGTAGTAAATTGTGCCACCATTGATTCTAAAGCTTCTAACGATTTTTCAGCCTTATATTCCTGAATAAATCCGAATATGGCATTAAAGATAATTATTATTGATATTGCTAATGAATCTATAAAATATTCAAATCTTTGTACATCGTCTTCAGATAAAAGACCAATAATTGAAGAGATTGCTAACGCAAAAAGAAGTATTAATACCAGTGAATTTTTGAATTGTTGTATAAAAATTGAGAGAGGTGAGATTTTCTTCCCTCTTTGTAGCTCATTAAGTCCATGTGTTTGCTGTCTTTTTATTATTTCTTCATTAGAAAGACCATATTCTGCATTTGTATTCAACTTTTGTAACAATTTTTCCCTAGGTATTGAATACCAATTATCTTCCATCTGGTCTCACCAAAGTAATTAAATAGTAAATATTGACCTTAATCATTAATCTACTTATATATAATATCAATCAAGTATTTTAAATAGCAATGTAGATCTGAAAATTCGAAGCCAAAAAAAAAGCATTTGTGGAAGAAAATTGAGCGGAATACAGTCTTGTATACGTTTAACAATACATATCAATTTATCTTTGATTAATGTAGTGATTCAATTTTCATTATGAAGATACGTTGGATAAGTTATCATCTTATATAAAAATTACATGTGGCGTTGGTTATTGCATATCTGTTAACGCATAATTGCTTGCTATCCTGTTAATTATTCCTGTTACATCAATTTGCTTTTTTTTCAAAGGTTTATTTTCTTCCATTTCTTCATTTTCCTAGTTACCCTTCTCCTAGAGATGGGATGAGAAGTTATCACGAATCCTTCTCTATTAGTGATCTTTGTATATACCATCAAGTAATCTGTAAGAAAATTGGTAAAATTCCTTTATAAATATGTATTGGTTAGTAAAATTATTGAATAATAGGTTATCTGGTGTTTTAATTGTGGTTATAAGATATTCCTTGAATTCCGGGTGAGCTTCAATTATATGATTCCATCTTTCCTCTGTTAATCTTATTCTAAGATTCAAGGGGTCGCTTTTGATAATAGCGATTGATGTTCACCTTTTTCAAGTAGTCATAAAAGGTTTTATTCAGATGATTTGAATGCAATGACTGAATTAAATGTTATTCTAATCAGAGAAAACTATTCCTATAACATTTTTTTTGGGGAACTTTTACGTTGGTATTACACACGAACCTCCGTATATTCCGATAATTTAATATTTTAGGAAGAAATATAACAGAATTTATTGGA
>JBHLKP010000328.1:0-3995 GCA_048886525.1 Candidatus Hodarchaeota archaeon
AAATCAATAGCAATTCCACCACTTTTCTCGACATCCCAAAACCACTTTGCTTTTGGGGGACCTTTTCCTCTTCGATGAGCTTGAATTGTAACAATTTTTCCTATTTCGTTATTATCTATGGTTTTTTTTGCCGCTATATAATGAGATTGAAAACGACAGATCATAGCAACCATTAACTTGACATTATTACTTTCTACAATTGTTAAAATTTCGTTATATTCAGACGGATGTAAAATTATAGGTTTTTCACATAGAATATGTTTACCTGCTTTTGCTGCTGCAATAATATACTCCTTATGAACATAGGTAGGTACACATATCGATACTGCTTTTAAATTTGGATCATTTAAAGCCTCTTTATAATCCTCAAATATTCTAGCAATCCCAAAAAACAGAGCTCCACCTTGTAGAGATAAGGGGTTCCGAGTGGATAACGCATAAAGTTCAGTCCAAGGACACGCTGCATAAGCAATAGCATGAATCTGACCTATATTCCCTAATCCTAATACACCAACTTTCAAGGGATTATTGATCTTTGGAATTTTAGGAAGTAAATCGTAAATTTTGGGAGTTGTATTAGTTTTAAACATTGCTCCAACTATACGTTCTTCAATTTGAAGATTTTGATCTAGTATTTCCTCCATTACTTTTAGAAACTTGGCTGCAACAAGACTCAATTCGATATAGGACAATTGATGCCAATTTGGCAAACCAATGATATTTTCTGATACTTCATCTGTGTTTTTGCATTCTGGGTTTGAGTAATCTACTTCATCTTCAAGAAATGGACATGTAAAAGGACACTTTAGTATTCCATATCCTTTTCGTTTCTGAAACAACTCTGATTTATATAACCCAGAAGGATAGATTAATTGAGTTATTTGGAAGTCCTTATTCAATAGTTCAGTTAATTGTTTCCCAGTCATACCGATAATTTGGGGATCAACCTTAATAGCGTAAGCATGAAAAACATGCTTACCATATGTTGGATTTACAGGAATTGTAATCCCAGGGATGTTCGCTAATAAAGAACTAAGATAATTAGAATTGTTAATGCGACCTAAGTTCATTTTATCAATTTTTTTTAATTGCTCAATCCCAATTGCTGCTTGAATATTAGTCATACGGTAATTATAACCTAATCTTTTGTAAGTGTACCACTTTGGTTCCCCATGATGTCTTACTAATCTACATTGATTTGCTAACTCTTTATCATCTGTTACGATTATTCCCCCTTCTCCAGTCATCATGTTTTTAGACTCAAATAAGCTGAAACACCCTAACTGACCAATTGTTCCAACTTTCTTTCCTTTATATTCTGCACCATGAGCTTGACATGCATCTTCAATGACAATCAAATCGTTTTGTTTTGCGAAGATAAGAATGGTATCTAAGTCCGCTGGGTGACCAAATAGATGAACTGGAACTATTGCTTTAGTTCGATCGGATAATTTATTTTCTAGATCAGAAGGATCTATACAAAATGTAGTTGGATCAATATCTACAAAAATAGGAATAGCATTTTGATGAAGTACTGCTGTAGCCGTCGCTATAAATGTATAAGGAGGTATCATGACTTCATCTCCAGCTCCAATCCCCGCTGCCGCTAAAGCAACATGTAAAGCCGAAGTACCAGAACTAACTGCTATTGCATGCTTACTACCTATATATTTAGCAAATTCTTTCTCAAATTCTTTTATTTCTCCTCCAGTCATGAATGTAAGCCTCTTATTCTCCATGACCTTCTTAACTGCAAGAATTTCCTCCCGCCCAACTTTACGATCCATTGGAAAAAGATCTTGGGGTTTTATTCTTCTTGGCATTGATTAATTCATCCTTCTAATAAATCACAATTCCAAATCTTCTTTCATTCCTTAGTTAAATTAAATAATCTCAAATAGACAGTTTCTTATAATCATATATGATTAAGATTGAATCTGAAAATCCTATATCTTGTTAGTTATCTTCCATAGATTGCCCTGTAACTTCTCATAACTTTCAACAAGTAATAATAATATAATCATAGATTAAATTTTTCTAATCTCGTGATTTTAATTCATAATCAATATTTAATCTGAATTCTAGCTAATCTGACTATACATATAAAGAAAAAATGATAAGAGATATAAACAGGGTTAAGATATCTTAATTCAAACTCAAAAACAGGTTTCGAACAAGTAGTAGTTGTGTGAAAGGAACAATTTTAACTCTAAGATCAATAGAGATTGAAATAAAACAACTTTGGACAATATTGCTTTTTCTGGTTAGTATTTGGGTTCCATTCGTTATAGATGTGTAAAAATATGTCGTATAGTAGTGAATCGTCAAATGAAACTCATGACGTGAAAATTGAGGATGTTAAACCTCTAGAAAAGAGATTAAATGTAGTATTTAAAGTCGTAGAGACTGGAGAAGAAAGAGAAATCAGTAAAAGATCAGGTGAAACACATAGAGTTTGTGATTTTGTAGTAGCTGATTCCACAGGTGCAATTACTCTAACACTTTGGAATGAAGATATAGACGCTATTTCTGTTGATGGTGTTTACAAATTATCAAATGGATTTGCAAATGTTTTTCAAAACTCCCTTCGTTTATCAAAGGGAAAATATGGAGAAATTGAAGAAGATTCCACTGAATTCGATAGTGTAAATTTAGATAACAATAGATCTTCAGAACACGTTGAAGATCCACGTCGTCGATCCTATGGTGGCCGTGGTGGATATGGTGGTGGTCGACGTAGCGGTAGTTATAGTGGCGGTAGCGGATATGGCGGCGGTGGCGGCGGCGGATATGGTGGAAGAGACAGAGAGAGATCACGAAATAGTGGTGGTCGTGATAGACGCTCTCGTTGGTAAATTGAAGTAGATCTATTACTTTTTTACCGTTCACTTCCCTTTTTACTGTCGTTTTGATACAATAAAGCTTCCATGCTTTCTATTCATTCTTTTTTATTTTTATAATACTCTTCCGCGGCAATCACAGCTTTTTTCTTATCTGTTTCAATCCGTTTCTGGTAGTAAAATGTATCTATAAAGTAAAAAAAGATAGCCAAACCGACAAAAATCAAAACGAAAGGTTCTATAGCAATTCCAGCTACAAAATCTGCAATCAATTTTCCACAAAGAACTACTAAGGAGTAACCAAATGATAAAAAGATATATGACATCGAATCAATATATAACCAATTCTTTATCCAATTTACTCCAGCAAATTCAATATAGGATCCTACAAAACAAGCAATAAATAATAATCCAGGATTATTATAAAATGCTAGGAATGTAAAGAAAGCTCTTGCGAATAAGAAATATTGATTACGACGTGTCTCACCAAATCTCCATTCTAGTAAGACTGTAGGTATTAAAAATATTATCTCTGGTAAAAAAAACGTTTTTGCGCTCGCATTTATAGTTTTACTAATGTTATAGGTAAAAATAGTCACCATTCCCCACGCGAAACCAACGTAGTAAGAATATCCAAATTCAGGATCCCAAGGATGATATTTCCATTTATTTGAAATTACTCCTATAAAATCAGTTACATAACCAACTACTAAACCATAGAAGAAGAAAAGCCATTCATCCCATGTTGGTTCAATTATGAAACCATAAAGAATCATGTAGGCAATTCCAAGACCTAGGCAAAGAAAATCATTACGAGTTTTATTGTTGAGCCAGAGAACGAAAGGAACGCCAAGAACGAAAAAAATTAAGTTCCAATATGGAATAAAAATGATCAAAGGTTCTGGTAGGAGCATAACAACACAAACGTAAGATTCTTAATAAAGGAAGATTATCATAAATATTCATGATTTTTTAACTAAGCATTTTTTAGAATTCATCTAAGGTTTTTCTATTTTATTTTACATGAAGAATTGCTAATGGAAAGGAAATCGAGTATTTCCTAGCTTAATATCAAAATAAAACTTTTGTGAACAATTAATATTTCATATTTCGAAGAGAATCTTTAATGAATTACATTTAATTCGTTTGTTTAGA
>JBHLKP010000329.1:0-3945 GCA_048886525.1 Candidatus Hodarchaeota archaeon
ACATTATTGATCGAAAAAAAATCTCTGTTAAAAGTATTCTTCTTATGACTAATGCTATCCCCAGTCATCAGGCTCAGTATGTTAAAATTCTGTCTTTAGATAGGTTAATTTCTTATATAACGTATTTTGATGAGATCTGGTCAGAAAAAGAAATCACTAAGATAGTCAAATTTTTTAGATAAGGATTGAACAGTAATAATGGATCTTCCCAAATAATCTACGCTCCCTAGTCGTCGGAACACGACACCATTCACAGATATGTTCTTTCAATGTTTGTGATCTCATCTATATCCCTTTCCAAGCCTCGACATTTCCCCTTATCCAAAAGAGAGATCTTGCATTGGTCTCTGTTATCCGATAATAACCGTATATATCCTTATAAAGCTCATTTCTTTCAGTCAGAAACTAAATTTTCTATTGTGTCCAATCTTTTGAACACCGTAATATATTCTTTATATGCCCCATTTCGAAGGAAAGGTATTTATAGTTGTATTTTTTTCACATCAGTACTTTTTATTGGAAAAAACTGCATATTAATTAGGAATAACAAATTTTTAGGATAAAAAAGCAAGTAGAGTGATACAATGAAAAAAATAATACTTTTTGGATGTTTAATTGTATTAATATTGACATTAAAATATTCCGTTATAGCGGAACCTGATAGTGTAAGAAATTCTTGGTCATTCCAAGTTGAATGGAAAAGAACGTTTGGTAAAACCGGAAACGAGACCGTAATGGATTTTTTACAGACTACTGATGGTGGATATGCTCTTTTAGGTTTTTCCGAATCCAATGAATCGTTTTCGGATGATTATTTACTCGTTAAAACAAATTCGAGCGGTCATACCATTTGGAATAGAACCTATAGTAACTATAATGATTACCCTCAATCTTTAATTCAAACTCTTGATGGAGGTTATGCCTTTGTAGGAACTTCAATAGGATTTGATAATGTAACGGAGGAGGTTAATCTCATAGAAATTACAGTAATCAAAACTGACTCCTATGGTATTCAAGATTGGAATTATACCCTTGAAGGTGATGCGTGGGGTAGTACAATTATCCAAACAGCTGACAATGGATATATTTTCTCAGCAAATATTAATAATAGCATGAATTTACCAGTTACTGCGCTATTGAAAATTAACTCTAGTGGTTACTATGAATGGAATCAGACGCTCTGGGATGCTGATATTGGTTACTTCGAATCTATGATCCAAACGCTAGATGGTGGTTACGCTATTACTGCTACAGTTGGTGAGGAACCAAATGCTGATATTTTACTCATGAAAGTAAATGGTACCGGTCATCAAGAATGGAATAAATCTTATTCAAGAAAAGCATTAGATAGAGAAGCTTCAATAATTCAATTAGCTAATGGTAGTTTTGTCATTGCAGGCACTTCAGGATCAGAATGGCATTATACTGATATTTGGCTAATTAAAACTGATGTTAATGGAGAAGTTATTTGGAATACTACCTATGGAGAATCTCTTGCCAGGGAAGAGAATGACATAATAATTCAAACGATTGATGGTGGATTTGTCGTTTTAGGTGGTAAAGAAAGTTTATTGTATCCTGCAAGTGATGTTTGGGTTATAAAAATAGATGTTAATGGGCAGTTAGAATGGGAAACGTTAATTGGAAAGGCACAAGAGTCAGATTGGGCTATCAATATCTTTCAAACAGCAGCTGGGGATTTTGTCATAGCTGGAAATACAGAGGGGAAAATGTGGTTATTAAAATTAAAAGCGATTGAAGATACAACAACAGAAACTACTCCAATCTCTACTACAACAACTATTGAGACAACAGAATCTACAACAACTACTACCACACCAACGACTTCAGTTTCTACGACAGGATTTTTAAATCCAATAATCATGTTTGTGGTTTGTGTGATGATTATTCGTAGGAGGAAAAGAACTAGTAAGTGAATACGTTCCTAGAAGGGTAAAATCAAGAAGAAGGGTTGGATCAAACAGTAATATTTCCCTTTGTAGCTAGCGTAAAACGGGCAATGGCAGCGCGAACAGCTCTGTTTCCCGTTTTTTTGAACGAGTTCTCTCGTCAAAGTCTTTTAATCCCTTTAAGTATGAAACCAAGGTGCCCTTCTTTGGGTCAAAGGGGAGGTTTTTTTCAACTTGTATGAAATATGGAACTCTGATACATCTACAAGATCTAATTCTTTCATTGACATGTCTTCCTTTTGGATCTCGAGATAAAGAGTAAATAAATTCAATGTTGGAAAAGTCGATTATAAATTACAGTGTTTTTTTTATTTTTTAATACTCTGTAGAAAATACTTTAAATCTCAAAGTCATTGACACAAAACTTATGTCATCTGAACGCGTACCGATAGAGAAAATCATAAGTTATATCCTTTATGGGATTCCAATAGCAATGGGAATTGTAAGTATAATTATTCCTTTAATACAACCCGATCAAGCAATATCCATGATCATACCACTAGGACTTGGAATGGCATGCTTGGGTATTGCAGGTTTAGATTTATTGGAAAAAAAATAGGGATTAACTCTACGCTTTCTTTATTTATATAGTTTGATTGTTGATTAACTTCAATTATAGGACACTATCTAGACAAGCATTTAGAGGAATGGTACTCTATTCAGGACAATAACTTAACAGTTTATCAAGAACTGTAAAAAAAAATGAATTCAGAAAAAATGGGATACCAGTGGTATTATGGACTTGTAATTGAACGCAAGTTTCAGCGTTCGAACGCGTGAAAACATATATCACGAATCTGTTCATGACAGAGTGAATTCTGTTTTTATTGTTAACAAGAATGGGATCGAAAATGCAAGTAAGTCAAAAATTAGAAATAGCAAAAATTCCGCTGGCATATTTCCTTCTGTGATAGTCTCAATAACATTAACGACTACTAGCTCCAAACTAACAAAGAAAAAGGAAATTATGAGAAAACCTATAACTCCTCGTTCAATTTTTGGAACAGAAGAGGTTTTAAGGATCTTAACCCAGCTTTTTGAAGTTTTTCTTTCTAATAATCTCAGTATAACTAGAATTAGTGTTATTATACCAACAATTAAAATCACTAGATCAAGAAAAAATCGAATGGAGAGAAGGAAAGGATTCTGGAAGTAACTCCCTAACTCTCCAGTGTTGCGATATATCAAATAAATAATGGCATAAAACCATGAGAACAAGATATTACGAGTGAGAATGTAGATTATACCCGTAGCTAGTCCATATAAGAAGGTTGAAAAAGCCCAGAAAATCGTTCCAAATAAATTTCCAATCAAAATATAGTCCGGTACAAAAACAAGACTAAATCCGAAACTTGAGAGGATTACTGAATATAATGGTGATAGTCCTCGATCTTCTAGTGCTGGAATTACAGTTCTACGATAAAGTAACTCATAGGTTATAGAGATTATAATGAATTGATATATCAAGTATAATATGAACAATGTTGGATTTCGTAGCTGACCCAATGATGATTGCAAAAACCCAGGCCATTGGCTGTAAGGGACTGTATCGCCCCCAAGTTCATAAAGAAAAATTGCTACATTTCTAAAAAGAATAATAATAAAGAATACTGGAAAAATGTAAATCAGGTTTTTTAGTTGGGGGGGGTGGTATTCTACATATATAACCTTAAGCCGGGGGATAAAGACATAATAGGTTATTAAACTTATTAAGATTCCCGTCCAAATAGCAATAATCGCTTTTATGACAGAAAAATCAATCCCTATAATATCAGCCTCTTGAATCCACCAGTTAATAAATAAAAGTAGTGGTTTACATATGATAAAACTAAGAAACAGACTTGCTACGATGATCATTGCTGGTGTGAAGAAGTTCAGGAAACTATTTTCGATTTCAGTGATCACTATCTTTGGCATTTTGATTATCCCACCTTCTCTCTAGATCCTTCTTCAATATTTCCCCTAAAGGAACAGA
>JBHLKP010000330.1:0-3933 GCA_048886525.1 Candidatus Hodarchaeota archaeon
GCTGTTGAGTTATCATAAACTAATTGACCATCTAGGTACATTCTCAAATAAGTTGATGGATAATATACACCCGTAACATGATGCCATTGCCCTGCTTCATAAATAACATTACTCACTTCTCCATAATGAGGTAAAACTCCATCATCATCGTAACGAAAAATTAGATAACCATGAGTATTATTAATTGGATCGAAACTGAGGTCCCAACAACGCATGTCTGGTCCTGGTCCATTTTTCCCTATTATGTACTCATTTTGATCCCCATTGTCAGACCAGAACCAAGTTTCGACTGTAAGGGCTCCCGTAATTTGCATTTCAGTAGGATTTCCAAAATCGATAAAATCTTCGGTTCCGTCAAAATTTAAAGCTTCTCCGATTACTCCTGAAACCAAATCATTAGAGGTCATGGACCCATAAACAGTACCATCAGTCGATGGAGAGGTACTATCTTCAATTTGAGGAGGAGTCCCTGAAGGATCTTGGTTTAAATGCCATACACCAACGTAATTCGAATCCCATACTCCTTCTGAGTTGGCTTGAGAAGTAAGGCCTTCATTTCCAAAATACATGTATATCGATGTATCATCAGTTCCAGAAAGACTTGGAATTTCAACCCACGCTATTAAATGGGCCTGTGTTCCGTCGTAATTCTGATCAAATAACTCGATTTCATGATCTAACCTAGTACCTGAAGCATCACAAAAAAGAATATCATCACCATCTGTTTGAACATTATTGGGATGGTGAAGATCTGTATCATATAGATTTATCAAAACAGGAAAATTCGTTAATGTTCCACTCCCACTAACCTTGTTTGCATCAATAACGATTTCTTTTCGGAATTTTAAACCAGTGTAATGCCATTCTTTAGTACTTGAATATTTTTCTTCAGAAGATATTGAGTAAAATGTTTGTGTGTCATTCTGATTTTCAAATTCTGTTGCAATCCAGGTAGCTGATCTTATCGTATTTGATAATCGAAATTCACTCAAAGTTGCATGAAGAAACCTATCCCCATCTGCATTGCCTCCAGGACCATCAGAAGAATCATCTTCAGTACCTATCGATAATGTATTCCAAGAGATATGGGTTCCTGATAATGGAGAACCAGCAAAACCATCTAATGAACCTCCAAGATAAATCTGATGAATACCTACACCAGATCCATTCCAAAGTCCCACAAAGTGATACCAGGTATTCGCTGAAAAAGAAGTTTGATTCGACGTAACAGTATCAGTATCTGTTGTTGTTTCTATATGAAATTCAAATTCGTCATAAAATGATAAACGGGGATCACCACCACTAGTTGCTGGAACAGCAAGGAAATCCCTTGCCCCTGGTCCCCCATTTGGGAACATAATCCAAAACTCGAAAGTCATAGCACTTGTTGGGCCAATAAATCCCTCTGAAATAGGTAAATAAATGAAATCATCATTTCCATCAAAGGTTAATGCATGACCAGTCTGGCCATAGACAAGATCATCCGAAGTCATGCTGCCTGTTGATTCCACATTAAAATCAAAATTATTTGAAGTGCTATCTAAAATATCTGAGGAAGAAGGATCTTGGTTCATGTGAAGTACAAATTCATAGTTCTCATCCCACACTGCTGATGGATTTTCTTGATTTATTGCTGTTGGATTCCCATAATACATTGAAATAATGGTATCTTGGGAACTAGAGAGGTTTGTTTTAACCCATGCGACAAGATGAGAGTGGGATGAATTATACACCCGATCATAGATTTCTATTTCATGGTCGAGTAAATCTCCAGAAGCATTAGTAAATAGAATATCATTGCCACTCGCTTGAGCATCTTGTTGTAAATCGGTATCAAAAATATCAATATACACAGGAAAATTTGTTAAATCGGAACTTACTTTAGAAGCTGATATTGTTATATTTTTACGGAATTTCCAGCGAGTATCCGCCCATCCTGAAGTGTAATAGGCTGATTTGCTGAACTGAATATTTGTTGAATTAATAAGGTCCTTTTGTAGATTGCTTGAGGCGCTTTTACTCAATCGTGGTACAGTTTGATAAACCACAGAATTACTTTGTTCCGTTCCTGAATCCTTTAGAATATTAGCAAAAAAGTGATTTGAGTCCAAAAAGCTAGGATTTTGGATGGGAATGGTAAAACTAATCAAATTTAAAATGAAAAGGCCAAATAACAAAAATTTAGTCATATTCTTAGAAAACAAGGTTTAAACACTCTCCAAGAACGTCAATTTCACAAACCGTACCTAAATGAATCCTTATGTATTGCTATAACCTCTCATTCGTCATATAGGAATTGTACGATTAGTGAATCTGCTGTTTTACTAATATTTTTGTAAATTCTTTGATGGATGAGAGATATTTTATCATTATGTAACAGATATTTCTTTCTAAGTTCTATTAGTCCAGATTCACATTGTTTTCGGGTAATTCGATTATATTTTTCTAGTTTAATATCATCTGTAACAGGAAATTTTCGGGTTCAAGGTTATTTAAAACAAACTAGATATTTTGTTCGAATTTATATGCAAAAGTATTATCAGAATAATATATTGAAGCAAAAGTATGATCTATTTTCACCTAATTTTCAAAGATCTGAAATTCTTTGAAATGTTGAAAAAAGGAGACTAATTCTGAATTAGAAATAAAGTTATCTAAGCTCTTCTATAGTAATTTGTTGAATAAATTTATCTAGTCTAGATGCTATTTATGACGTAGAATACTGTTTTAGCATTGAGTTTTTGAGTTATTATTAACAAAATGACTTATTTTCAGCTTTTTATGAAAGAATGAAAATTCAGGCTTTAGATTCGCACTTTTTATTTACTAGTAGTTATTTTTCCTCTTCGATGAGCTCAGTTGTCCCGTAAATTCTCTCATAAGACAATATAATTGTTGTAACATATTTTCTGAGTTCTAATACTTTATTACGAATTCTTTGTTTTTCAGATGCTTGATCATTCATAAGCTGATGCAGCCTATGTACCATTTTATGAATTTCTTTCAAGAATTGATTTACTAAGGGGAAAAGATCTTCGTGAATTAATATATTCGCTGTGAGATTCTCTTGACCCCCTCTCGCTTCAGGTCTTTCTAACGCAAACCCAAATGACATAACTTTAGTTCTTGTACCTTGAGTCAAAACAAAGTCGTAACTTGACGAAATTTCAGTATCAAAGTTGTCACAAAATCCAGTACCACTGAAAGATCGGTCAGATAAATCTACCAACTTAGTAAAGTTATCCCTCAGTATCTCAGGGAGTACAATAATCGGAATAGGCCCATGACGCTGGTCAAAAAATGATATTACCGCTCCAATTGTATGAGAATCAAGTGATCCCGTTATTTCTGATTCAGTAATGTTTTGTATGTTTTCTAAAACTAGCTCCTTGTCCAATCCAACTAATTCAGGTTTCCGAATGAATCTCACATAAACGATTGCTCCAATGAAAGTGATAAACACTGCAAGAGCAGCTATTAGTAAAACCCATTCAGGCAAACCTGGAGCAGAATAGTTAAACCGAGTTTCTTTTATTCTATCTGGATCATCTCGTTCAATATCATAGGCAAAATAACTATTACCCGAACTATCAGTAGTAAGGATTTTATAGATTATTTCTCGATTTGTGTTATTATGATCAAATAACACTGTTACTGAATAAGTGGGAACACCATTGGTAGTATTGTGAAGAAGCATTTCGATGATACGCCATTCTATTTCTTGGGATGAAGCTCCAATGCCTATAGAAGCGTTTTCCTCACTATATGGTCTAAAGTAGTAATACAAAAGGACTTCAGCTATGTCTGATCCGTAATCAGTCACGTTTGCGTAAAAAGTAATATTTGTAGGATTTTCTAGATCGTTTAATCTCCACCCAGTATATTCAACCCGTGGAGCAGCTTTGTCTTCAACCGTAAAATTAAAGTTTAATT
>JBHLKP010000331.1:0-3915 GCA_048886525.1 Candidatus Hodarchaeota archaeon
TTGCACTGATAATAGGGATTTTCACAACAATAATTCTTTATATTTTATTAAAAATCATAGATATAATTCTACCAAGCGTAACTTAATTTGAGTAAGAAAAGATAATTTCTTTTAATATTCTTTCTTATAATAATCTTAGACTTGTGCTACCAAGCGATGAAATTGTATTCATCCCTTTATATCAAATCGATCTTCCTAAGTGTAACCCAAATTGGAATGATTAATACAGCGCTTATAAATAAAATTATCCAGAAAGCATATGGGTTATCTGCAAGTGGAAGTTCCATGTTCATGCCATAAATGGAAGCTATTAAAGTTGGTACCATTAGAATCAAGCTAATTGATGTTAATACTTTGATTAGATCATTGAGGTTGTTAGAGATAACTGAACTGTAAGCGTCTAAGCTACTTTCGATTAAATCTCGATAAATTCGTAACAATTCTGCTTGTTGCTGAAGATCAATGCTTAAATCTTCCAAATCATCAAGAAGTTCGGGTTGTTTTGATAAGAGGGGAGCTTTTTGGAGCTGATAAAAAGCTCGTAAATTGCCCTTTAGGGCTGCATCGAGATAAGTCGCATCTCTTGAAAGATGAAAAACCCTTTCAATTGATTTCGATTTTATTGATTTGAATATTACCCTTTCAACTTTAGCTAAATCTTGATCTATCTTATCTACAACTAATTCGAAACTTTTGACAACACTTTCTAACCAGTCTAATAATACTAATGTCGTAGGTGTCTTTCTTTTTCTTCTAGAGCCAATAGGTTTACGAATAGGTTTTGTGGTAATAGTTTCAGATTGTATTGTTATTAAGAAATCACCAGTTATAAATATAACTGCTGGTTGAGTAATATTGACGTTTGTTTGTTCAGTCATAATGTTTCCAATGATTGGAACTCTCACTACAAGCTTGATAAATGTCGGGTCATCGAGATCTAATTCTAATCGGGGACGTTCATCTTCATCTAAAGAATCTTCGAGGTCCTCCCAAGGGATATGAAAAGTCGTTTGGATAGATTGAAGCTCTTCACGTGTAGGATTCGTACAGATGAGCCAAACTGGAACATTCGGTTTAATGCCTTGTACATAATCTTTATAGGTTAATCCAGTTTCTAAATTCTTTACTTCAATCATTTCAAGAAACCTCCAGAAACAAACTAAAAATCCATCATAAAGACAAGGAATACTTTTAGTAGAAACTAGGAATCAGTTTATAATATTGCATTATCATTTAATAATTTTTTGCTAAAAGATTAGTCTCGGATTAAAATCTTTTAACGCGTTTTTGATACGCTCAACATCTTGATCTGATAGGTCAAAATTGATGGCAGCTACATTACTCTGTACTTGATCTATATTTTTAGCCCCTGGAATGGCGACAACTACTGGATTTCGAATTATCCAATTCAAAGCTACCTGTGATATAGAAACCTGATTCTCTTCTGCAATTTCTTTAAGAGTATGCAAAAGGTTACTTCCCCGCTCCATATTTCGTTTTCTAAATATCCTATTCCGACGTCGTACCCCCTTTGGTGTCCCTGTTTCAACCGAATATTTTCCTGTAAGCCAACCTTGCGCTAGAGGCGAATAAGCCATTATCGTAATCTGTTCTTTTTGCGCATATGGCAATAACTCCATCTCTGCATTATTTCTTACCATAGAATAATTTACTTGATTCACCTGTATACGATGAGATTGCATCCTGCCCTGTGCTTTCTGTAACCTACCCTGAGAATAGTTACTTACCCCAATATGACGAATTAAGCCTTCATCAACCATTTTTTCCATATTTTTTAAAAAATTTCCTTCCCGTAGCGGATTTGGCCAGTGAATAAGATAAATATCGATATATGATGTCTGTAATCGCTTAAGACTCTTTTTTAAGGCGCGTATAACCGCAGAAGAGCGTAGTGCTATAGGTAAAAACTTTGTTGTGATTATAATCTCCTCTCGATCATAATCTTTGATAGCTTCTCCGATAACTCGCTCAGATTCTCCCCAACCATAAGCTTCAGCTGTATCTATAAGATTAATATTCATATCAAGAGCTTTTTGAATGATTCCTATTGCATCTTCTTTATTGTATTCCTTCCCATATCCCCATCCAGAACTAAATTGCCATGATCCTAAACCAATTTTTGATATTTGTCTTTTAGTATTACCAATGGATATATATTTCATTTTTTTACCTCTATATTTATTATAGCGTCCTTAATTGCACATATTATAATAGTCGATTGAAGATAGAGATTTATTTTATAAATAACACTTCTCTTTTTCTTATTAATGTATTTTAATAAATAAAAGGACTAATTAGACATAGTGAATTTCTGTTTAAAAATGATAATTCATGTGGAATAGAGTTTTATGAGTCTTAGTGACAAAGATATTGAATGGATAGCTAAATTAGCAATACCTGAACGTGACAAAGGCTACACAAGAACCTTTTTTTCCTATCCAGCTAAATTCCAAGCAAAATTACCTAGAGGAATAATAAAAAAGTATTCTTCAGAGAAAGAGTTTGTATTTGATCCATTTGTAGGTGGTGGTACAACTGGGTTAGAATCAATGCTTTTAAACCGAAGATTCTCAGGATACGATATAAATCCATTTGCAATTTTCTTGTCAAAAGTGAAAACAACTTTTATAGAACCATCTTTACTTTTAGACACACTAGCTAACATTCTTGAGTCGAATATCAATTTTCCAATCTATAAGGATCTTTTAGATGATGATGACAAGTTATGTCTTGGAAAACAAATTTCACATGAAATAAATATGATATTCAATTCCATTCGTCAAAATTCAGGCATTGAAAACGTTCAGTGGTTTTTTGAACTAGCTCTGATTCATTCTACTAAGATTGTTGGCAGAAGGGATTTTGAGCTAAGGAATAACTGGAAAAATGCATCCATTATACCAATATTCCAACGAAAATCAAAAAAAATGATAAGAGGAATATCTACCCTGCCAAGAAATATTCAATTTCGACCTGAATTTAAAATTGCATCAAGCAACAAAATCGATTTAGAAAATGATTCAGTAAATCTAATTATCACTAGTCCTCCTTACAAAGGTCTAGATGTTGAATACCAACAGCTTCAACTCCAACGTCGATCTATTCAACGTTCAAAACGATCTAACATTATATCAACTATTTTAGGAACGACGCCTATTCAGAAAAAAAGGCTTTGTTGGACAGGAAGATCTGGACAAGTTTACTGGGAAAATTGTTTGAAATCCCTCAAAGAATGCTATCGTATACTAAAAAATGACAAACTTGCGTTTTTTTGGGTTGGCTTTAAATCACTAGAAGACAAATTCAAATTTAAAACGCAATTAGAGCGAGCTGGATTTCATATTTGTAACATTCTGAACGTATCCTTAAGTAACGATCGTGCTGCTTCAGGAAGGTCAACTCATCATGGAAGAGCAACAGGAATGATGAGTAATGATTATCTATTTATCGCAAAAAAGAAAAAAGAATCCTAATGAGTAACTATCCATAGTACGCAGGAGTTTCTGGTTCGTCTTTCTTATCGGGAGGCTGGATACCGATCTTAATTTCACCATGATACTGTTCAAATCTTTTTACATGTTCCATCATCCATATGGCCATTCTTTTAAAGACAGCTGGACTCATTTTGACATTTACAACAAATTTATGCTCGACAGTATCTAAAATGATTTGTCCTGGTGCTTGACGACCAATTTGTGGTTTTAATTGGTCCTGAAAAAAGCTAATATTTCCTTCATTTGGATTTACTCCTCCAAAAAAACCCGATATCGCGAAACTAGGTACATTTTCAAATGATACTTCTCTTTTGGGAGGTTGTCCTTGCATGATTTATACCCTTCTTCTTATTTCAAGTTAGAGATCATTAGGTTTTTAGGTTTTTTCAAACAAATTGTT
>JBHLKP010000332.1:0-3901 GCA_048886525.1 Candidatus Hodarchaeota archaeon
AATGTATGAGCCACATCTTTAACCCCCCATGTATCAAAATCGGATTTACATCGTTCTGCAATTTTCTGAACAACATCCATGTACCCACCTTGATAGAGATATGCTCCTCCTTCCCATTGATCTATCCGTGAAATTGGAGTAAAATAGTCTAATAACTTACTACCGCCAATCACAAAGGGAAATAAATGTGTATAATTTCCAATAAGGAGTATTTTCTCATCTGGTTTAGGAATATAGGTTACCCATTTATAAATCCATTTTTGTTCTTGTTTTGATAAGAAAAGGTTAAGTAATTGCCATATATTAGGGGTATCTGTCGGACATATAAATTTATATAGTGGAGGAGCTCCCCTCTTTTTATAAAGGGCATTCCAGCTCTCAAGAATTAGTTGATACGGATTTGCTTGTTGAGGACAATAAATATTACAAGAAAAACATGTATTGCATTTCCTTAAAGCATATTTTGAATCTTTTTTTTCAATTAACCTTTGAATTTCTTTTTTAGCTTCTTCAAGAGACAATTGAAGTACAGGACACTGATGAAGACATTCACCACATAAATTGCATAAATCCTCTCTAAAAGCAGATTTTCTTTTGCTCTCTGTCATTTCTACCATGCCTCTCCATATTCGGGGGGATCTTCGGAAATTTTTTCAATTTTAAAAGTTTTCTTAGATAAGATTTTAGGTACTTGTTTTTTCATTGTCCCCCAGAAAAAATTACTAGCTCTTTTCTTTTTAGCTTTTTTTGACAATGAAGGTTTCTCCCCTATGGCCATCTGTAAAAGTTCAATTATATGATAAATTTTAATCTTTTTAAGGTATAATTTTTTATTTGCAGTAAAGGTTGCTAAACATCCAGCGCAATACACACAAATTGCATCTGCCTTCTTCTTTTTAAAATCTTTAAAATTTCTTAAAGTGGAAGATCTTATTTTAAAAGGTTGATAGGCATTATCAACAGAAAATCCCGCTCCTATTCCACAGCATCGCATATTTTCTCTACAAGCTTCGATCTCTAAAACTTTTACACCAATTTTTTCTAATATTTTTCTTGGTAAATCCATGTAATCATCCCCGAACATCTTAGCATAGCAAGAATCTTGAATAGTAACGCTCATATTCAATTTTTTCTGAATTTTGAATTCCCCACTCTGGATTTTTTCCCATAAGTATTGAATATATGACTTGATTTCGTCAAATTTGTAAGTAAGACCATAATGGGGTAATATATTTTTAAACACATTTGTCCCCGCAGTACATAAAATTAGAAGTTTCTTTGGCTTTAGAAGATTAAACCATTTATCTAGTCGTTTAGTTATTTGAAAAAGCTCATCTCTATATCCTGTACGAAAAAGAGTTTCACCACAACAATATTCTAGACGGCCTCTAATCTCTAAATCTTTAAAGAAACTTGCTTGGGTAAGTTCAGCAAAAGTTATAACATTGCATCCTGGATATGTAAGTGTATCTCCTTTAAGAGGTTCTAAAGACGCCCATTTACTTACCAATTCTTTGGTCTCTTTTGGTAAATGTTCCATCACATAGGAACGAAAATTAGGATAATGAGGATATAATGTCATATAAAACTTTCCCCTTTTTCTTAAACCTTCCTTTCTATATTGCTCATTCCATCGCTGTAATATTAAACTGGCTGGATGAGCATTTGTAGGACAATAAAAATTACAAGAAAAACAACTTTGGCATTCTGTTAAAATTTTCTTGGTTTTTTCACCAGAAATCAATTTTTTCATCTCCAACACTGCCTCCTCTTTAGATAAATGTAGAATTGGGCAATTTAAAAAACATTCACCGCATATAGTGCAAGCTTCTTTATTAAATGGTGAAAAAAAGTTAATATCTATAGGTTCAATCTTAGTCATATTATTAATATAGAGAGAAAAAACAAATTAAGATTATTATTATAAATATAAATTTAATTAAAATAAACAAAAATGCTTTAATACTCCTTGAGCACTATTTCATATGTCAAAAAATAATTGTTATATAATGGTAAATAAAAAATGAATAATAGCAAAGTAGTTAGTGAATTAGAAAAAATTGTTGGAGATGATTATGTTTCAGAAGAACCTGAAATAACATTTTTATATCACTATGATTTTATTACAGCTGAGCCAGAGGGTAAATGTGATATTGCAATTATGCCAAATACAACAGAAGAAGTACAAGAAATTGTTAAGATCGCTAATAAATATAAAATTCCAGTAGTCCCATGGGTTTCAGGAATAAATTTTGGGTCGATTGCAACACCTAGAAAAGGTGGAATTGTGGTTGATTTAAGGCGATTAAATCGCGTGCTTGAAGTAAATGAAGATGATATGTATGCAGTAGTTGAGGGTGGCATTACATGGGCTGATTTCAAAGGTTATCTGAATAAATATCATCCTGATTTTAGAGTTGGGGTAACTTGGTCACCTCCGGCTACAGGAGTAATTCCTGCATGCTTATGCTATGGGATGTTCGATTTAGGAAATCTTGGTGGTACAGGTGCAGAGTTTATTAACGGTTTAGAAGTAGTTCTTGGATCGGGAGAATTAGTAAAGGTTGGGTCCTGTAGTCTCTCTAATTATTGGTATGGGAGACAACCTTTACCTGATTTAGCTGGATTATTTATTGGTTGGGAAGGAACAACAGGGATTGTAACTAAAGCAGCTATTAAAATATGGCCAAAATTACCCTATCGGACTGATTTTACACCCTTAGCATCTACTATTGATCAAGGCGTTCCTATGTTACTTAAGCTCTCGAAGGCAGGGTTAGGTATTTTTGATCTTTGTCTTGTAAATATGGGTTTGACTAATTCAGCTCAGGGATTTAACCAGAAAAATGTAGTTAAGGATGCTTTGGAATTTAATTTACCAGACTTCATAGGCATTATATCAACCCAAGCCTATACTGAAAAACAGCATGAGGCTCACTGTGAAGCTATAAAGGCTATTTGCAACGAATTTGATATTGAGGCTCAAACTGCAGATACTCTAGCGAATGGTTTTCCTGAAGAAATGAGGGGTATAATGGAACATTTAACTCCTACAACTGGAGGTCAAACACCCATTCAATTCTGGGGTTTATGGGATTTTACAAGGGGAGGCGGAGGACAATGGATCGGAAGTTATTGTTCAACTCGCAATATTGTAAAATATTACAAACTTTCGAGGAAAATTTTACTTAAATATGGAAAACCTGCACAATTTTATGGTAGAATTATGTTTGGTGGTCATTATTGTGTTGCTCGTACATTCATCAACTTTAATAAAAATGATCCCGAAGAAGTTAAAACCGCAAGACATATTTTGAAAGAAATTCACGAGGAAGTTCAACAAATAGATGGAGTAATTATGTATAAAGCCCCAAAATGGGTTATAGAATCAAGAGAAAACAAAATTCTCCCAGCAACGAGTAATCTAATCTCGAAAATCAAAAGATTGCTTGATCCCAACAATATAATGAATCCCGGTCAGGGTATTGGAGATGATTAATCTGGCCACAGACAAAAAAATTAAATATCTTGAAGGGAAGGGAATATCTCAACTTATATCTGTACCAGACCAAGAAAAACTTGAAAGAAATAAAGATTTGGAATATTATAAAGATATTTTTTATCAATGCGGTAAATGTGGTACATGTAGAACCGCTTATCAAGAAGACTGCTGGCCACGTGTTTGCCCTTCTGGAGAATTTGGAAAATTTGAAGCTTATTATCTCGGAGGAAAAAATCTTCTATCATGGGCAGTAACATCTGATCAGCTTAAATGGACTAAGAATTTGGCTAAAATTTTTTATAAATGTTCTCTTTGTCTGGCTTGCACACAACAATGTCAAATTCCAGAGATTCACCATTACGCTGGTGAATGGTTAATGGCGATGAGAGAAAAAGCAGT
>JBHLKP010000333.1:0-3895 GCA_048886525.1 Candidatus Hodarchaeota archaeon
TACCCAGATTTTGAAATCCCTAAGACTTTTGGAGTTAAGAAATCGTTAGCAGAGATAGCCAATCAGATTCTTAAAGAATATAAAGGATTAGTAGTCGGAACAACGAATTTAATTGATTATCTGTAAAGAATATAGTCGTTGATTTTCTAAGTAATAACAAAATTTTCCTTGTACAAACAAGTAGAATACTTAAATCGAGCCTTATAACGATTATTATTAAATATCAGAAGATAAAAACATTAAAACTATTAATCAAAAGCATTTTCTTCATATTTCCGACCAACTCTTCTTCTTTTTTGCGAGAATAAGGTTATCACTAGTATGTAGCTTATGAAAGTAAGAAATGTAAATTCGAAGCTTGAGACTTGAACGTTAGTTGAACTAGAACTATATGGGGAGGAATTAGTAATAATATTCATGCGATTTTCGTCCGTTGTAAAATTGAAATTATTTCTCAGTAGTTCATTTTTTGTTAACTCCAACCATACACCAAATGCTTCTTCTAAACCACTTTTCTGTACATTCTCTGGGTCTAGAGTATTAATATCTTCGTATCCAAGAGAACGAGCTGTCGGAACGAGTACATATTTTGTAGCCCAATAGTCCAAAGCAACAGGATCTAATCCAGCAATAAGCATATTAACTCTTGTAGCCATATAATATTCTGTAGATGGCCCACAATACGAGTTAGGATAAGGATTAGCATTAATCCAGACCGCATCAATTATATTAAGTGTTGGTAATCCACATTCGACCATCAACGTGCCCATTCCTCCGGTTGCAACGGAAGTATGACCATTAGCTAATCCACCGTTAATAATTTCAGATTGTACACCCATATAATTCTTCAGAGAAGCAGTAGTTCCATATATTAAATGTGATTTCAGAACAGGTAAATTAATTACTTTTATTCGATTTTCGTAGTTAGTTCCATTCCATAAACCATGTTTAAAGCTAATACAAGTACCATAATCTGATTTAAATTTAGGGTATGAAACAAAAATACCTGTTTCTGGATCAGGTGTTTCATATCGAATGTAACCATCATTTAAATCCCCTTCAGAAAATTCTCCAACTCTAGTACTCCTTATATCGGCCCAATCATAAGTTGAAATATTGCAAATTGAAAAGAACATATCAACTACATCTTGTGTTGACTGTGATTTATTTTCAGCGTTATTTTCTGTGTGATCCATACTTCCATAGCCTTGTCCATTATCAGCGACTATTATTTCACCAATGAAATCGTCTGGATGAACAATAATGATCTGTATTAGATCCTTTAGAATATCTGTATTGGTTCCCCCTCGTTCTGGCCATTGTGAATTGATTTTAAGCAAAACAATATCATCACGGGCAATTAATCCTTCAGGCCCTTGATTTTCCCCATTTAAGCTTGATTTATAAAAATAAAGATTCTGTAAACTCATTAATTCTATTAGCTCACTAATTTTAGGAGTTCTTTGATTATTAACCACGAAAATATCCGATGCTGGAAAGTTTGTCGCAGTTTTAGGTTTAATCATCAATTGAATTTCCTGAAAGGGATTGGGATCACATATTCCAATAATTAATTCCCCCCTAACCACTCCAAATATGAAAAATAATAAGATTACGGCCTCAGTTTTTAGTAAGAAATTCTTTTTTCTTTTAATGAGGGAAATTGTCGGTGGTAGAGGAACTAATGCTGTTAATGAGAAAGAAAGGTTACCCATTGCTGCTCGCTGACATGGATATGTTATTCTTGAAGGTTTTGAACCTGTACGGAATATAAACCATAAAATACTAATTAAACTAAAGAATAACAAACCGAATTTTAGTCTACCATTTTTTAAAGTCTTAAAATTATTATGAAGACTTGAAGACTTGTCTCGGAAATTTTGAATCTGCTTTTCCATCTTCTTCAAAACCGTATTCCATATTCTAGGTGGTAGCAATAAATAGGGTAGATATTAATAAATTTATGAATAAAAACATTGATTTTAATGCAAATTAACTATTTTATAGTTTGATATCCTAATTATAAAGGATCAAAAATACCTGATAATAAGGGTATAAGCAAGTCAAATTATTTTAAGTTCATTTGAATATTAAAATGTCGTCAAATCATCGTTTGAAGACGTTTTCAGAATGCTAAATCAACTAATCAGATAATAAAAAGAGTAGTGTCAACTTCACTCATTTAATCCATTTCCTCTTTTGTTCCTAATAATCTCTTTTCAATACTCATATCCTTATTAAGTTTTAGCAAACGTTCAATTATGCTCAGAAACGTATCTAATTCTTCTTCGTTAAACTCTCCCATAAGTATATTCATCGCTGTTATCCGATTGTTTAGAAAATTCTTATACAATGCTTTACCTGAATCAGTTAATTGTAATTGAACTAATCTTCTATCTTCTTCAGAACTATAACGGATTACAAAACCAAAATCGACTAACCGATCAATACGTTTAGTAGCAGTTCCAGGGGACTTTACTCCCAAAAATTCAGTAATCATTGACATAGTACAAGAAGAATTATTCTCTAAGAAATCAATGATAAAAATATCGAGTCCAACCTCTTTACCTTTAAAAGTATAATTCCTTAAGAAGGTAATTACTGTTTTATAATAGGATGTAACGAGTTCTAAGAATCTTTTTTCGGATATTTTCATTGAATTGCATACTATAATTGTTACTAAAAAACTTTCCTAGGTTGAATAGTTGAACATGGAAAATATTTTTATATTTGATTTACATCTTCAGAATAAGAATAATCGAACCCTTGATATTCGTAATTTCCAGTACGAAATTCCCTACAGTTTAAGGCACCTAATTTAGAAAATTAAATAAGTGAATATTATAAAGAACACTATTGGTGGGATTATCAAAAGAATAGGCCTAATCTAATTATTGAAAACTAAGAGAACCCTATATTAAAAAGAACAAATTAGGAATGTTAAAGATTATGTCTTATGTAAAACGATTAGTAGGAATATTAGTTGTACCTATCCGAAATAAAATGATGATAGATTCACGTGTGGAAGCAGAAGTTGCTAATCATAAAGGAGCAATACTTCCTGATCTATCATCTCCTGAACGTGGTTTATTTAATCCAAAGAAATCCATTGGACACGCACCTCCAATGAGCCTGAGAATTCTACCATCTATGTTCAGATTATTGCGTCCAATGCGTAATAATATAGCTAACACTATTAAATCATTACCCGAGAATCCTAGTGATCCTAAAACGTTAGTAGAAGAATCTACCCTTAAAGAGGTAGAGGAATATGCTAAATCGATGGGTGCTGGTGCTATTGGATATTGTAAGCTAGATCCAAAGTATATTTTTCAGGATAAAGCGGTTATACATGAGAATGTAATAGTACTTTCAGAAGAGATGGATAAGGATGATTTAGAAACAGCACCAAGCCCTCGTTTTCAAAAGGAAGTATTAAGAACATATAATTCTCTAGGCATAATTACAAATAAGGTAACAGATTTTCTACGATCCAAAGGATTTAGTGCTCAAGCAAGTCATCCTCTAGGAGGTGTTGCCTTGTACCCTCCACTTGCTATTCTAGCAGGTATGGGTACAGTAGGTATGAATGGTTTACTTATTGGTCCTGAGTTCGGTCCACGACATCGTCTCTCAGCAATCTTTACAAGCATCGAAAATTTACCATTTGTTGATAAAAATGACCACGAATGGGTTGAAGAGTACTGCAAATCTTGTCAGATCTGTGTTAAAGAATGCCCTGGTGAAGCTATCTACGGTGAACCAAAAGTTCATGAGAACGGTTCGATGACATATATCGAAGATGAAAAGTGTTTTCCACCCTTCTATAAACAACATGGATGTTCTGTTTGTATCAAGGTTTGTCCTTTCAATCGTATTGGGTATGAGAAAGTGA
>JBHLKP010000334.1:0-3885 GCA_048886525.1 Candidatus Hodarchaeota archaeon
CCTTCTATAGATAGATGAACTCCATCTCCAGCATCACATAACGGATTTAAATTTCCTTGTTTTTCTAATACTTCATAAACATCAGCAATAATATATGCATCTGGACTCCTATTTGACCTTTTAATTTTTAAATTTACATCAATAACGATTTCACTAATTCCAGCCAAATTCATCGGAGGAATGGTAACTATTATGCATTTTACTGATATTTTTCTGGTAAATTCAAAAGCTTTCTCTATATTTCTCCATATCACATTGGAAGTATAACCGATTGCTATGTCATTCGCCCCTCCCCAATAGATAACCAAATTGTAGCGTTTTTGTCTCAAAAACTGCTTAAGACGCTGGTTTATTTCCTTAGTGGTTTGACCACAAATTCCTTTGTTATCTAAACTGAAGGAAAAGGAAAAAAACTGTTCTATTAATAAATTGCTAAGCCAATACTCATAAGAGCTCTCAGGATTACCTCCATATATTGGATCATACAAAGGAAAACCTGCGGTATGAGAATCACCAATGCAAAGAATTTTCATTGCTTTCACAAAACCAATCTTAATCAAGAGGAGAATCTAATATATTAAGTAATGTTGGAATATTGATTTGTCTAAAGTCGATTTTCAATGATTGAATTAGTGTACCAAGCATAATTCCTGCATAAACTAGTACGTTTGAATAGACAACCCAATCAATGATTTCCCAGTTAGAAACATCTAGTGAGAAATTAGAAATCCCTTTAACTGATAGCCAACATGAAACTGAGATGAAAGTGAAGCTCAGGCAACAGGCACCAAGAAGAAAAATCCTTTTCGCAAGCAATAAGAGTTTTAATTCTTCTCCTTCAAACTGGTCTAATAAAATGTCAATATTCTTGAATGCTTTTATAAAAATCCACAAGAGAGAAAAAGCTCCAGCAATGAAAAACACCATCTCAATTTCAAATGGGGTGAATAATAAAAAGATCTCAAAATTCATAAACATAAAAATTGAAAATCCAATCACAGCACCGAATATTGGCAGAATATACCTTTCTTTTGCCTTAGAACGATTTAAAAAGGTATTAAAATAGGCATTTCCTATTTCAAGGAATAATATCCAAGTAAATATATTCGCAGTAATAATAAGAGTCATTTGAAGTTCAACTGGAATCAAAACAGCAACTGCTAACAATATAAACACACATGAATTGAAAAAAAAGGCTAAGGCTATATGTATAAGTGTAACTTCTTCTTCACGAAAATAAGTTCGAAAAAATATGTAGGAATTTATAAACGATAAGAAAGCCGTTAACAGCAAAGGAATAATAAGAATTATTAATTCTATAAAGTTCAATCATAAAATCCTCCTAGTTTATTCCTCACCTAGCCCTAATTCAAAATATATCCGACTCGCATATTCTTTTGACCAATCCTCAGTTTTTTCTTCCAGTACTTTTGCAGCTAGTACGGAAATTTTCAGATTTAATATTTTAGCATTTTTCTCTAGAATTTCTTGAGTTTTCCTATTTATCCGTATGGATAATACTCTAGTTTTAGGCAAGTCCTACTCACCATAGAATTTAATGACGTTGTAAACTATGTAGTTTTTCGAAAGCGAGAAATTAAGAACGAAACTATTAAGCCTCTATATAACTTTAATTGGTGGATAGTTATCATGACCGATCTTCCTGCTAGTTACCAGTCTACAAAAGTAGTATCTACTCCTTCCTTTTCGCAGAAAATTTTAATTTGGATACAAGCAATGAGAGCTCCTTTCTTTACTGCTTCTATCATTCCACTTGTCCTTGGTATGGCTATAGCGTGGAATGAGTACAGAATTTTCGACCCATTTTTGGGTTTTTTAACACTTATAGCTGGTATTACTATTCATGCTGGAACAAATCTAAGTAATGATTATTTTGATCAAGGAACCGATAATATAAACGAAGATTTCACAGCTTTTAGCGGTGGATCTCGCATGATCCAAAATGAGATATTAGAAGCTCGTCAAATCATGATTGCATCTTTACTCTGTTATATAGTAGGTATTTTCACAGCTATCTTTATAGTATTAATCACCCAGGGCATAATACTTATTATTTTCTTACTTATTGCCGTATTACTTGGTATATTCTACACTGCAGTTCCAATACGCCTCAGTTATCATGGATTAGGAGAGATTGCAGTTTTTGTGGGTTTTGGTCCTTTGGGCGTTCTTAGTGCATATTATATCCAAATGGGACACCTCAATTCAATTATACCTTTTATAGCTTCAATCCCAATCGCAATATTAATAGCAATGTTACTCTTTATCAATGAGTTTCAGGATTTCGAAGCGGATAAAGATGCTGGTAAAAACACACTTGTTGTGTCATTAGGTAAAAAAACTTCGTTGAAAGTTTATATTTATGGTATGGTTCTCGTCTATGTATCTTTATTTATTGTTTTAATTTTAAAGGGATTTACTATCACATTCCTGCTACCATTCATGACGCTACCATTAGTATTTAAAGCTACTCAAGTAGCTAAAAGACATTACACTTCAATTAAAGAATTAATACCTGCAAATGCCTTAACGATCATTATTCATTTTGGTTTCGGTCTTTTACTTGCACTTGCTTTTGTTATTTCATGAAAATCGTGAAATCGAGAAAAGACTGAACTACCACGTGATTTGTTTAAGTAAGTCTGGAAGTTCATTAAGATTAGAAATTTCGAAATCTGCTTCGATTAAATCATTTTTGGGATAACGGCCATTTCGAAAAAAAATAGATCGAAAACTAGCCTTCATTGCGCCTTCAATATCAGTTACGGGATTATCTCCAATATGGATAACATCTTTTGGGTTTTCTATACCTAAATCTCTCTGAGCAGTATCAAATATCAAATCATGAGGTTTGAGAAATCCAACTTCGTTGGAAAATACCATCGAATCAAATAAAAATCCCATTCCTAAATTATTCACAACAATCTCTCTAAATGCGTCTCCAGAAGAGAATAAAGTGTTTACAATTAGCCCTAAATTATATTGGTCTCTCTTAATTTCTTTTAAAATTGGTATTGCCTCTTTTCTTGGTTCAAGTTGTAATTCAAATACTGAATTAACAAAAGCTTGTTCAATTGATACCCGAACCGAGTATTCTGGAACAAGAGAAAGATTTGTTAGAAGCAAATTAGTTAATCTTGAAACACCATAATCAAAACGGCGTGTTTCTCGTTCAAAATTGATCGTAGAATATGTAGTTTTCAATGCATGATCGAATTGTGCTCTAGAAATGTCATAGCGCTTGATAAGGGTTTCAAAAATATAGTATTCTCTTCTTTCTTTTTCAAAAAGAACAGTTTCAGGTCGTGGAATTGTAGTTAACACACCGATTAAATCAAATGTGACTGCATTCATACTTTTAACCTCGAAACGACATAAGTTCTAATATTTTAATTATAGAAGATTTAACATAAGAGATATCTTCTAAACATCTTCTAAGCTTTTCAGAAGTTTATTTTTAACATAGTTTCTCGTTTTTTATGGATTTTTATTTTGAAATTTCGTAACTTAGGTATTGAATTGCGTTCTAGTTTATATTAGTTATTCAGAAAGCTCAGAAAAATTCTATATCTAAAACAAGATTTGCATTAATACACCCGAGATGCTAAAAACTTTATCAAACGGGTTGGTTTTCAAACCAACAATCTTTCTTAATCCTAAATTTAGCTCCAAATATAGGTAAATAAACATGAGATGTCTTGGAATAGATATTGGTGGTACTTTTACAGATCTAATCGTAGTAGATGATGAAGGAAATGTAATTTTGGAGAAAGTACCTTCCACACCTGCGGATCAATCTTTAGGAGTTCAAAATGCGTTATTGAAAATGGGTAACTCTGCTTTAGCTAATCTTAATGTTCTTGT
>JBHLKP010000335.1:0-3875 GCA_048886525.1 Candidatus Hodarchaeota archaeon
ATTTTATGCTACTTGAAAGAAAGACTCTTCAAATTCAGGTCTACCTTTATACTTTGCCATCAATAATCCTGCACCTGCTCTGTTTGTGTTTTCCAACATTCCACCAGGGAGTTCGATTCCAATTTGACTAAAAGCATGTCTCACATCTTCCATCGAGGGAGGACATCCTTTAATTGAAATCACTTCTTTAATATCAGGATGATCTTTGTTTTTATTAACCTGACATTGACCAATGAGTATAGTTTTATTCATCCCTAGAGTTGGTTCCTGAAGTTTTCCATTTAGAAATTCAACATTATCAAATGGTTTTCCTTTTCTTGACTGCCATGCATTTTTAATGATTAATAATAACATTCCATTAATTCCAGAGCAATAGGTGCACAAAGTACTGTCATACTTTCGATATTTTAATCCTTGTACTCCAATTCTCTGGAATGGGAGTGGAAGGTCACCTGCATCGTTATATATGAAATCCCATTCATGATGAGAGGCTAAATCCTCTATTTTTTCACCTTTAACTTCAATATCAGAGAGATCCATAGGTCTGTTTCTATCTTTCGCTGCTTGTACTAAATGGGGCACATCAGAAGGTTCAATTCCAAGTAATTTAGAACCAACCATATCAGCTGATAAAATATCAGAAGACGCAACGAGAATGTCTTTTCTATGAGGTTTCCCATCCATAGCAGGACCTCGTTCAAGGGTATAAATTCCATCTATGATTGTTAATACTTTCTTAAGCTTGTTAGGTAATTGTGCAACGTTGTGATGCAAATCTTTTTCAGGATCAGCACTATGAAATTTTTTACGAGAAGCTTGGTTAATTAATCCCTTCAAATTCTTAAAACCTAAAGTCACTACAGCTTGACTATGTGTCTTAAGGGCAGGAAGCGAAATTACAACATCAGCAGCTAACGCAACTGAACTAAATTTAACATTAAATCCGGTTCCTAAATCGATTTTCTCAAAGGGATGCTCAAATGTATTAATAGGTTTCACACCATATCTTTCTTTGAGAATATTATAGCCTAATTTTTCAAATGCATCTGCTGCGGTTTCTGTATCTTTTACATCACCGGTCACGATCCCTTCCCCTATGGTAATATCATCAATTCCTCGTTCTTTAAGTAAAACAACTGTATCTTCAATAATCCGAGAAGAGGTAATAACGCCCCATTTTGGGAAATTAGAAAAGCGATTCCAGTATACGATATTAGGTTTGATAAATACTTTTGCATCTTTGGGTATTTCATCAAAGAGATTAATCGATTCTACCAGTTTTCTTACTGAATCAGGGGATTTTTCATATTTTACAACAGAAACTTTTGATTTACTCATATATTTACACCAATATATATTTTATAAAAATGAATACGAGATATTTTAAAAATTAATTTATTATGAAGATAAACCAAGAAAATTCAATTTAAGGTTTTTTTATGGGGTTTTTTATTTTTTTTCCCATTCTCCTCGCAGAATACTCATTAAAATCATATCGTGATATTCTCCTTTTTTAAAATGCCCTTGTCTCATTCTTCCTTCTTCAATAAATCCAATCTTTACATAAGATTTGATTGCTCTTATATTATAATCGATAACACGTAAACAAATACGGTTTAAGTTCACTTCTTCGAAACCATATCTAATTATTACTTCCATCGCCTCTGTTCCATAACCCTTTCCCTGAAATTCTTTTTCACCAATCATGATTCCAACTTCTGCAGATCTGCTTTTCCAATCGATATTATGTAGGCCACAATTTCCAATGAGTTTTTCTGGGTTATTTTCATCAGTAATTGTAATAGCAAAGACAATTGTATCATTTCGATTCTTTAGGTTTTCAATCCAATCCTCTTCCATCATCCGAGTCAGAGGCATATAGAGAGCCAAATACTGTGTAATTTCGGGATCATTTAACCATTTAAGATATGATTCAATATATTCTCTTTTAACAGGTCTAAGAGTTACACTTTCTCCTTTTAACATAAATGAAAAAATCTGTTTTAGCATAAAAAATTAACTAAGAATATTGAAATTTAAAAAAGTAAGAAAAAAAAGACCCTTTAGAAGGTAATGCCATAACTACGGGCTATATATTTTACAAACTCAAATGAAACAATGCAAATTAATGAAATCAAGAAACATATTAGCCAATCCATACCTGTTAAAAACATGAACATAAAGTTAATTCCCGCTTCAGCAAGTGCTACTTGAACACCAGGAATATACATGAGCATAATAAAGAGAGCAAACAAGAATCCGATAATCAGATACATTCTTTTATTACTATCTTCTATTAAACTCCTAATTAATGTTTTATTTGGACGTCTTATCTGAAATATTAAGAATGATTCACAAAAAAACAACGTAACCATCAGCATCGTTAGAGTTTTTGCTTCTTTTAATATAGGATCTGTAAGAGGAAGTCCTCCATAAAGATATGAATCATTAAAATCACCAAATTCTACATTTTCAGAAAAAACGGGATATATATCACTATAAGCTAAAAAATATACAATAATCATGCTAATAGCAAGTAGAATCCCAAATAAAAACAATAAAATGATGGTATTTTTAGAAAGAATCTCTTCTGAATCTCGTGGTTTTTCCTTCATTACATCTTTAGATGTTGAATCAAATGTAAGAACCAATCCTGGGAACATATGGAGGGTAATTGATAAAAATATCCATTGCCAATTGAAGGGTGATTCAGGATCGACCCAATATGGTAAATCGAAAATAATTGCTAAAATGAATTGAACAATCCCTTCAAAAACATTGATACAAATATAAAAGAAAACCACAGCACGAATTCTGGCAAATATACCTCTTCCGTGATGAATACCAGTTACTATTGAATTAAATGAATCATCTGAAATTACCATATCTGATGCTTCTTTAGCTACATCAGTTCCAGCGATACCCATTGCCACCCCAGCATCGGCCATATTTAGCGCTAAAGCATCATTTACCCCATCTCCAGTCATTGCAACTACTTTTTTCTGCTCTTGATAATTTTCTACAATATCTTCTTTATGTTCAGGTGACACTCGAGCAAAAACACGGATTTTGGAAAATTCCTCATATGAATTAATATTATTCACATCTTTCCCTTCTGCTACAATATCACTTTCTTCAGTTATAATTGAAATTTGGGAGGCAATAGCTCTTGCAGTTGCAGGTGAATCTCCTGTGATCATTACAACATCTACTCCCGCTTCATGACATTGTTCCACTGAAGCTTTCACACCCTCTCTTGGAGGATCCAATATTGTCACAAAACCAATAAAAGTTAAATCTGATTCACTTACTTTTCTTCCTTCTTCACCTTCAGGAGGGATCTCATTCATTTCTTTATAACATAAACTTAATATTCTATATCCTTGTTTTGCATATAGGTTGACAATCTCCATGACTTTATCTTTGATTTTAGAATTTAGCTCAATTTCTTTGTTTTGATATATGATTTTTTTACATAGAGGTAATAATACTTCACTTGCTCCCTTTGTAAAGGAAACATAAACGTGATCTCGCTTATAGAGTTTTGACATTCTTTTTACAGAGGAATCAAAAGGGTATTCGGTTATAGATTCATATTCATCAAGAAGATAATCGCCCATTCCCTTCTGAAACAAAACCATTAATGCCCCTTCAGTAGGAGAACCAATTACATCCCAGTTATAATGTGTTTTCCCAGCAATCTGAAGTTCATTTTTAACAAGCGCAGAATTATTGTTTAGAAAGCCTGAAGTTAATAATAATTTAAGATAAGGAAATTCATCTATATGTTTCACATAGGAAGGATTCTTAGGATCATCCATTAAAACGATCTCACCCTCAGGGGAGTATCCCCCTCCTGTGATTCTAAAGATTGA
>JBHLKP010000336.1:0-3862 GCA_048886525.1 Candidatus Hodarchaeota archaeon
AATGATTTCAGCATCTATTTGGGTAGTTCTTAATGTAGAAGGAGAATATGCTTGGTGGGGTTTAATTTTCGCGATTGTTATTATATTGTATTTTTCAAACAAATTAAGGAATTTTAGCAATATTATAGCTTTTAAAAAAATAGCTAATAGATATGAGATCGTTTGTTTTATCATAATATTTTTTACTTTCTCTATTTGTTGGTTTATAATGTATTTTTTGCTATTTGGTGGATTTATTCAACCATCTGACCTATTGAAGGAATTACTAGCTAAATAGGTAAGCAATTTCCTATTATGTATCAATTGGTTTTATTCGATTCTTACTTCAGATCCTTGTGTAATAATTATTCCTATTTGATAACTAAAGAATTTAACCATAGTTGGATTTGTTGAAAATATGCCAATTACTTCTTCATTTTTTTGAGGAGATTGAGGAATGGGAGAGATTAACATTTCTTCATTATCCTTAATACAGGCCCAATATTCAACTGATGACTGTTTTAGACGAACTCCTGCTTCGATAACTTTTTTCATAATATTCTTGGGCACTCTAGCGAAATTACCAACAATTAGCGCTCTATTACGTACCTGAGGATCTAATTTACTAGTAGTAATTATTGTTTGTATTTCTGCTTCAGGCATACAAATTTTTACTGATGCTTTGGCCCGGGAAACCATATCTCGTAATAGAAGAATAAAAGTGGTTTCACCATATAATAACTCGGTTGTTAAGCCACTTGTCTCTCTTGTAGCTGACACGGAGAGCTTTCGAGATAATTGAAGAATAATTGATAGTCGTTCCTTCATTTCTCGAATTGTATATGTTAATGCTGAAATCTCTTTTGTGATTAAATCTTGTAGCAAACCTATATTATATTTAATCTGAGAATGCAAGTCTTGGATTACTGCGTGATCATAATCAGACAATAAATCTTTAAGTGAACTCATTTCTTTTTGCAAACTTCTTTCGATTTCTGATAATTTCTTGTTTGATGACTCTTGGATTGTAATCAAAGTTATGGGGTCATATGCCAATAGGAACGCATTCAAAAAAGGTGTTCGTGCATAATATCTCCCAATTTTTCCAGGGATCCAATCAACATACTCTCCTCCTATTAAAACCTCAATACTATCTCGAACTTGCATATAATTTAAGCCTGTTAGTTGGCTAATCTGGCCCAATGTTAACATCTGGCTCCCAACGGAGAGTAATGAAGTATAAACTAAGCTTTGATTTTCATTTAATCCTAAGATGTCGAAGATAAGTTGTTGCTCCTCAGCTGTAAGAATAATTCCAACCATCGCAAATCTAAAGTTGAGATTGTTCGAATCTTAAGATGATTTTCTCAAGAATATCTATTCCAATTCCATCTTGGTACGGGATAATAATGAATTTTTTTCCTGATTTCAAAAGAATTTTTGCCTCCGCTCCTGTAAGTGTATTTATATAAGAACAGACATTTTCGAACAATCCTTTATCTGTAGTTGGTAAAGGAAAAATACTATAATTAGAAAATTCGGGATTTTCCTTTATATAAAAAGCACCTGTTCTTCTTGTTAAAGAAAAATGATTTGAACCTTTATTTTTTGGTAAATCAAACGTCTCAGCAATGTTTTGAAGAATTTCCTTCAAAGAATTTTTTGTAGCACAAATTGGACACTTACCAGTAACTTTAAGCGTTTCCGCAAAATGCTGGAGATGAAATGGATTCTGACAGGAAGGACAGTAGATTGTCTCCTCTTCCTCTAAAATCGTCTGACGGCATATACTGCAATTTTCTCTTAAATGAGTAATATTAGTTATCCGAGAACCTTTTTTTGAGTCGATCCAAAATGAAAGATTGCCATATTCATCTCGGGAATAACTACCAGTATTTGGTTTTATAGGATTAGATATTAGAAGCCTAACTCTCTTCTTGATATAGTTATAATCCTTTTCATCCCAAATATACAAAGATCTAACATCAGAATTTTTCAAATCTGTGATTCTTAGAGTTCGATAAGGAGCTGGACCAAAATTTTTCTTATCTGAACATTTGTCAAAGGCCAGACACTCAAATTCTATATCAATTATTTCATCATCGGTTCGTGTGTTGAGTAAAGAGACTGCGTCTAGGAAGCTTACTTTTCTGGGAGTCATTTTATTGTAACCGAGTAAAATAATAATCTAAGTGACTATCTAAAGCGTTTCTAATAATCCTTCCCCAATTGGCAATTGAATTCTTACTCGCTCATCACTGGATAAATAGGCTAGTTTTCCCCCTTAAAGATAGCAAGCTATACAACCGACTTGTTTTTCTTTTTTTAATCTATCGGATTTATTTCTATTAGGAGATCGTGCTTTATTGCTGTATCGATAAATTTAATAGCTTCACTTCGTTTAAAGCGAGATTTCAAAACTCCAATAATTATTTCAGGAAGGATTAATCCTCTTTTGTAACCAGTATGAAATTGAGGTTTTATCATATCTAGCATTATTTCTTCTTTCTTCGAAAGTTTAATATTCTTAATATTTAAGATCCCCTCATTTAACGCTAATGGATAGCAATAATACAGAGGAAGATGCTTATGAACAATTTCTCTCACTTGTTTGTCTGGGATCTGCTTAGGAAAGACGAAATTCTCTAATTCTTTGGAATATGTATTTTCAACTTCTTTTCCAATCCGCTGAAGTATCTTCCTGAATGATTGTGAAGGAACTTTGTCTGTAACAATTGCAAAGCTTGAATAAGTTCCATTCCAAATAAGCATATGAAAATCTTTCCTTCCCAGAACTTCAAATTCTGTTTTTCGGCCCTTAGATCCATTAATTTTTGTTGTTACGTCACCTATAAAAGCAGAAAGAGCTGTCGATAATCCCGAAATCATGTCAATATCTGTTTTAGCATTTCTAAAAGTATATTCATAATAAAATTGAATTCCAAATTTATGGCGTGCAAAGAGTAAACGAATAGATTTGATGTCATTAAATTTCTGCTCAAACCCAATTTGTATTGCTTGGTTTCTTTTAACGTAGCTTTTCCTTTGCTGATTTCCTACCAGGGTTAATACTCCAAAGAGATTAAGAATAATAAAAATCATAATAAAAATCTCAATTGGAAAAGTAGGTTCAATGAACATAATCACATTTTTAAGAGGAGGGTCATTTTGAGAATCATACCCTTTATGAGTGTTACCAGAGCTATCGGTTGGATAAATTACATAGATTATTTCCCAATTTGTGTTATTATGGTCAAATAACACTGTTACTGAATAAGTGGGAACATTATTAGTAGTATTGTGAAGAAGCATTTCGATGATGCGCCATTCTATTTCTTGGGATGAAGCTCCAATACCTATAGAAGCGTTTTCCTCACTGTATGGTCTAAAGTAGTAATACAAAAGGACTTCAGCTATGTCTGATCCATAATCAGTCACGTTTGCGTAAAAAGTAATATTTGTAGGATTTTTTAGATCGTTTAATCTCCACCCAGTATATTCAACCCGTGGAGCAGCTTTGTCTTCAACCGTAAAATTAAAGTTTAATTCACTATAGATCAGAAACTCCTTTCCATTGTATGATACAGTACTATATGCTCTAACTTGGCCATCTATTGTGGAATGGAGATAATCCTGAAATTCAGAGCTCGATATTTGATATTCGAAAATCCATTCGTCTTCATTTGAAGAATTCTGAGATGCATAATAAGTAAAAGTACCATTGAGGACGTATTGTACTTCTGAGATTCCGTTGCTTACGTCAGTTGCATTGATTTTGAAGAAATAGTGTCCCTCAGTATCATTTTGAATCGTTACGATATTCACAGGTTGGGTTGCAATAATTGGTTTACTTTCAATCGTTATCACACTTGAGTTAATCGGA
>JBHLKP010000337.1:0-3862 GCA_048886525.1 Candidatus Hodarchaeota archaeon
GGAGACTTTTCTTCCGGCCGGTATATCAACCTTAAAGGTAATAAAGTCCAGATCATCAATGATTTATCATGGGCATTTGCGAGCGGATGGATTGCGGCAAAAAGCGCAGAGGATTATTTAAACAAAATAAAACTTAATTAAAGGGGAAGATAGAAATAGCTTACGTTATTGATCAGCCCAATTGTTCGTGCTGCCACCACTGTAAGGTGGAGTGTCCTGCTGGAGCAATTCATTTCAAGAATTCGAAATACTAGATAGACCCGGATAAATATACAAGTTGCAGTTATTGTACGACTGTATGTCATAACGGATCTGATCCACACTTAGGACAGACGAGTGGGGCAATCTTGTAAATCTTTGCTATAAGTCTTGCCCATGTGGATTTCCTTTTCTTTGCAGATATGTCTTCGCTATTGCCTATCAGCTTAGTAATTTCTTTTTCTTCATCCTGAATTTCTGTCTCATTCTGTTCTTTCCAGCCTGAAGGAACAAGCTTTGAGACATATTCCCAATCCTTCCATTTCCCTCTGCTCTTGGAAGAATAAAGATCAAAATAGCGTATCAGCCTTATTCTGGGTAGAGGTATATGCTGGGCCAACCTGAGGATAAATTCATCACAAAGTTGTTCATTATTTCATCTTGACAAATCCTCAGGAATCATAAGTCCTTTATTTAGAATGACTGATAAGGGAGATATCTAACCAGGCAGTTAAAGCAGGATTTGGCTAGCACATCATGCGTTGTGAAAGTCCTGTAAAGATGAAAATCCATAATATATCTGATTAATAGTATCAAAACCCGCCAAATCTCTTAACTGCATGTTATATCCCATTGGATTTACGATAAGTATTATCAATTGATGTCATAGAAACAAACAAAAGGAAAAATTCTGGCGATGATTAGATAGACTCTCGACAGAAATAGTACCTAAAAATAAATACCTTTTTTATCAATGCAGATGCTGATTAGAAACGAACAACAAGGGAGATATCTATGAAATCATACAACTACACAGACAAAGACTATGACGAGGTCATTGAATTCCTGGGAGAATTGTACCAGTTAGACGACCGTCGACCGTATTGGTTACCAGGACGATGGGAATATGCGAGCTATCTTTGCAATCCTCTCTTCTCAGAACGAGGATACCCAGATTGGAAACAGTATATAAGGATAGTTCGGGATGGAAATTCTATTGTTGGTCTTGCCAACTCGGAAAATCCCGATCATAATGCGTACATTCACACTCACACGAAATACAAGTCGCTGGAAAATGACTTGATAGCTTGGGTAGAGGAGAAGTTCGACTTTCAAAAAATAACAATATGGTGTTTGGATGACGACAATAGACGGCAAGAAGTACTAAGAACGAGGGGATATCGGGAGGAAGAAGTCAACGACTATTTAAATTGGTGCGATATCGGGAGACATGAACCGCGAGTGCATTTGCCAACCACCTTTGAAATTGTATCATTCGAGGATGGTTTTAACCTAGACAGCAGAATCGAGTGCTCCTCAAAAGCATTCAATTCCAAGCGTTTCTCCAAAGAGGTTTATCACTTTATGCAAAAAGCCCCTTCATACGATCCTTCACTGGACCTGGTCATAAAAGCAGGAGATGATGTTATCTCCTTGTGCACCATCTGGGAGGATCGTAAGAATAATTTGGCTTATTTCGAACCGGTCGCTACACATCCTGACTTTCAAGGAAAAGGACTTGGATTGGCTATCGTTAATGAAGGGATAAGAAGATTACGAGAAAGAAATATCCCAAAAGCCTACGTTGGGTCCGCAGGTGATTGGAGAAAGGCGTTCTACTGTAAGGCTGGTTTTTCAAAATCTGTATTATGCAAACCATGGACAAAGCGATAGGAAGAAGTGATCTAACAACTGAATGAGAAATTTTAATATAATACAAAATAGGAGTGGGTAGTTTCTCGGCACTACGCGCCTGCGAGGCCTCCACTCAATTTGGTGTCAAATAATTCTATGAATAGTATTCAGACAAAACGATTAATATTCAAACGATTATCTATTGAAGATTCACCAGACCTTTTTCGTACATTTGGTGATCCTGATGTAATAAAATATTGGATAGGTGGTGCTCATAAAGATATCGAAGAGACAAGACAAAGAATAAAAGAACTCGAAACCCATTGGGAACAATATGGATTTGGTGATTGGGGAATTGTTAGAAAAGATGACTATCAAATAATAGGTTTTGGAGGTCTTCACTATATTCCTGACATGACTCAAGTAAATGTAGGATATGCTCTTGAAAAATCTGTCTGGCGCCAAGGTTTTGGAACTGAAGCCTGTCAATACTTTCTGAATTATGGCTTTCAGATATTAGGACTATCAAAGAATGTTGCTACGATTTGGCCGGCAAATACAGCGTCAATAAATTTAGCAAAGAAATGCGGTTTACAATATTGGAAACAGATAATCTGGTCTGGTAGTGATAGGGTTATTTATACAATATCAAATAAATAAAATACCTTAAACTTTAATTGAGCTAAATAAATTATATCAACCAATAAAAAAATATTCAATGTATAGGTCTAACAATAAATAAAGAGTGAACCGCCATCTGCTTCAGTTTGTAGTTTTGTGTGGAATTCAAGCCTATTTGTTTTCAGGCGTCGGCATCACGGTTCATGCAGCTTATTTTGCTTATTTTTGAGTTGGATTTTATATAGGAGATTAGCAAATGACAAAAAATAACAAATCTAACACTTGGCTAATTCAGGAATCTGAACAGGTTGATGTATACTTAAATACTGCTGACGTTATTCTCATTGAGAGAAATCGAACAATTAAAATACTCATAGATCTTTTCCAATACCATTTTAAGGGGCATAAGAACTTGAGGCTGCTTGATTTGGGTTGTGGAAATGGAATTCTTACAAAACACATTTGTGACAGATATCCTGATAATACTTTTTGTCTGATAGATGGTGCCAAGGATATGATAAGTGCAGCTAAAAAAGAATTATCCGGTGATAATATATCATTTCTGCAATTAACTTTCGAGGATTATATTGATACTAAAGCTCAAAAAGAAAAATATGATTTTATCTACTCGGCTAATGCAATCCATCATCTCGATTTGAATGGAAAGAAAATGTTGTTTACCAAGTTGTATCAGGAAATGCGTATTGGCGGACTATTCCTTAACATTGATCCTGTGCAACCTTCTTCAGAAGTGAGTGAGCAATGGCAATTTAGAATGTGGACAGAATGGATGAATGAAACATTGTATAAGAATAACTTTAAGGATGATATTGGAAAATATGATAATCTCCCTATAATTTACAAGACTAAAGAAGAAAATAAACCAAGCACATTATTTGAACAGCTTGACATACTTGCCAAGATTGGATTCAAAAATGTTGATTGTTTTTACAAATACGGAATTTTTGCTTTATTTGGTGGAACAAAGTAGAAAATTTTGAAAATCCAACAAATCGCTGCACTGGATTTTTACACCACTACGTTTTGTAAAAACCAGTGGGCTTCAGCGTTATGCTCTCATAAAATTTGTGGCGAATAGTACTCCATTATAGGCACTAGTAATCTTAGTCTTAAGGAAATGTTCATGTCAGCAGTCTATAACTATCCGAAGTATTATGATATCTTAAAAAGAAACGCTGTTCGGTTCATTTTACGAAGCATTTGATCCCGTGGAAGCACGTCGTTTAGTTAAACGCCTTGAAATACATTATACACCAAAGCATGGTAGTTGATTGAATATTGCAGAAATAGAATTGAGTGTTTTATCAAAGCAATGTCTTGGCAGACGTTTTACAAATATTGAAACTTTAAAAAAGGAAGTGGGTTCCTGGGTGAAATTACGGAATCA
>JBHLKP010000338.1:0-3861 GCA_048886525.1 Candidatus Hodarchaeota archaeon
ACTCTATTACACCTATTTTAATACTTTTCAAATTTGATATGACTAATCAAATTATGTATATAATGCAGATAGGAAATCTAGAAAAGAATGAAATTGAGGTTGAATACTAATGCATAAAAAAACATTAATGGTAGCTTATTTTCCCCTTCTCTTTTTTCTAATTGGTAATGCACAAATTCAAGCGGCAATAATTATACCATTCAACACATTACATTCATTTGAAACTTCTAGTATCATACGGGACTGGTCAAATCTTTCATTACTATACAGCGATCAATATCATTGTCCAAATGAATTATTTGATGAATTAAAGCAAGTAAATGATACTGCATCTGAAATAGCTGATTTGTTTTCAATAGGTAAAAGCATCCAAGGTCGTGAGATCTATTGTGTACGAATAACAAATGAACAAAATACTCAGGTTAAACCTAAAGCACTATTTCTTGGCGAACATCATGCACGAGAGCAAATAACAACGGAAATGACAATAAGATTCTTGCTTCGACTAGTGAATAATTACGGAATTGACCAAAAGATTACAGAATATGTCAATAATCAAGAAATCTATATAATTCCAGCTTTAAATCCCGATGGTCTTCAGTACGGGGTAGGTAATGATTCATTAGCAGGAAATGAGTGGTTACGTAAAAATCTCCGTGCATTTGACGACGATAACGATGGATTATTCGATGAAGACCCAATAGAAGACACGAATGGGGATGGACTCATCTCCGAATTCGATGTTTTTTCGTGGAATGATATGGAAAATGATTGGATATTTCAGTATTATTATTTGGAAGGGATAGATAATGATAACGATGGATTAATAAATGAAGACAGGATAGGAGGGATTGATTTAAATCGAAATTATGCTTATCGATGGAATGATTCTACAACAGACTCAGGTTGGGGAAATGATCGTACATTGGAAGACTATCCTGGCACCTCACCGTTTTCAGAACCAGAAACAGCTGCATATAGAGATTTCGTTACAGACAAACGTTTTGCAGCAGCAATTTCATTTCATTCAGGAATAAATGCAACTTATTTCCCTTGGTCATCGGCTTATTATTGGCCTGAGGAACAATTATACTACAATATCTATGAAGATTTAAAGGAAATTTTGCCCCCTGGTTATCTTAGTGTAGAGTATGGAACTCAAATAGAAAACACTAATATTTATACTACTGCAGGAGATTGGGGAGATTGGATGTACGCGGCTAAAGCTTGTTTAGTGCCGTTGACCTTCGAAATCTACCATAACGCTTCTTCCGACGACCTGTACACGGTTATAGACGAAAATGAGACACATCGAATTCTCCGATGGGATGGGATGTACGGGTACTTTGCACCAAAAGAAGGACCAGCAATTGATGATCTTTGGGAGGATATAAAACCTGTTTTTGATTATTGGTTAGAATTGACACCAAGATTAAATGTAACTGTGACTTCTGTAACTGGAGATAAAAATATAAATGAGAATCTCAATGTTAAGCTCTCAATCAAGAACCTTAGTCCAAGAATTGGAACTATAGAAGATCTACTAGTAATTTATGCAGATAATACTTCTGTACTTTACGATGGGAAAGCGTGTACGATTCCCGAGGTCGCTGCTGGTATCACAGCAAAATCATCTTTTTATTTTACACTTGAAGAGGAAATAACCAAAAATTCAAGTATTACGCTAAAAATTGGTAACCCTTATGCAGGTTACAAAACGATCGTGATCCAAGAAGAACAAATCAAAGCTAAATCAATACCTCTTGGATTTATTGCGCAATATATTGCCATACCTATCTTCATATATATGAAAAAACGAGAAAATTCTTGAAAACTAGGAATGCAAGTCTAATCGCCTCAATCTTCTTCTTCCTTCTCCCTTTTTTTTCGGCGGTTTAATTCGCTTTCAATATATTTCAAATGTTTCTGAGTGTGTTTCATTCTTTCCTTGATTTGGTTTCTATGTGAATACAGAGATTCATCTGAAGCTTGACGAAGTATTTCTTTTGCTTCTTCACGAGGGAGATGTCGACCGAAAGGAAACAAAGGAGGAGGCATCTCTCCTTTGTTTCCTGCGATGAACGCTTTCGCAAATTCTTTTCTTGCCTCTTCAAGTTTTTTGGCTATTTGCAAACCAAATGGCGTTAATCTGTATTCTATAGTAGTTCTCCCTGTTTCTTTTTGTTCCACTCCTGGGATCTTTTCTACGACATCAACTTTACTTAATTCTTTCAATATTGGATATATTGAGGAAGTCGTTGGTCTCCATTTACCTTTTGTCACTTCATCAATTTTTTTTGATATTTCATATCCATGAAATGAATTTAATTCGGTTTCATCTGAATCTTTATGATGGTGTTCATAAAGTAGTAAATGTAAAATGAAGAAACGAAGACTGCCTCGCCGATATCCTTGGATCCATTTATCAACTAAGTTCTTCGCTTTAATATCTAAATCCCCGTCAGGAACCAACATGAGAGAACTCCATTATTTGAGCTAAAAAAGGCAGTCCAAAGAGTAATATCTGCCTGTGAACTAGTTAGAATATATAGAAAACCTATATATATAGGTTTCCGATATACCAATATTCAAGAAAAAAAGAGTTGAATGCAAGAATGCAATCTGTACAAGCGACCGAAATGACTTCACGACGATATCAAAGTGATATACTACCAACAGATCGATATAGATCAGCCACCCATTGGTATTTTAGTTTTTTATGGCGAAGTCCAGGGCTGGTAATTCTAAGCTTATCAATGTCGTTAATTTCGGCTTTTCTAACAATAGCTCCAAGCTTGTTTCTTGGTAGTGCTTTAGGTGTTCTCCAGGAAGAGGGTTTCTCACAACTCTTTATCATTCTTTGCATAGGGATTTTCGTAGTTGCAATACTTAACTTCATCTTTACGTTTACTACAAACTATTCATGGACAGTAGCAGCATTTAGGTTCGAAAGAGACGCACGACAAGAATTCTTTGACACAATACAAGATCATTCGATGACTTTTCATGATGAAATCGATAGTAGTGCCATGCTTTCTATGGCAATGAATGAAATTAGTCAGATGAGAATGGGTGTTAACCCAAGTATGAGAATGCTATCATCTTCTCTCCTCTCAATGCTATTCACAGTAGTTTATTTTTATATGTTTAACACCATCTATTTTCTAGTAGTGTTGATAGGTTTTCCGATATATTTGATTATGATAATTAGATATGCTTCTGTTATTGAACCTATCCGGCAAGAATTAGCTACCAGATTAGCTGTTGTCACCCGAAATTCTCAAGAAATATTCCGAGGTATTGAGGTTGTTAGAAGCTTTCATCAGGAAGACAAGGAAAATGAACGTTTCTTAGACGGTAGCAGTCGCTATGCAGATATTGTAACAAAAGAAGGAAGATTATCAGCTTTTTTCTGGCCTGCTTTAATATTAATAGCAATAACAGCTGTTATATTCGGTATAGGCCTAAATAATTTGGCAAATGATCCCTCTACTTTCGATACGTTTATATCTTCGGTATCGATGTTACTGTCTTTACAATTTCTCAATTTTATGTTACCAATGAACATATTAAACATCCGAGCGGGAAAAACTAATGCCAATCGAATTTGGGAAAAAATGACTTGGCAAGATCCTGTGCCTGATACAGCTGAAGAAGGTAAAAAGCCCAATTGGAAGAGCGATGTCACTTTTAAAAATGTAAGTTTCCAATATGGATTAAATTCGAAGTATGCCTTGAAAGACATTAATATCTCTATTCCTAATGGATCACGAGTAGCTATAATAGGAGGCCCTGGTTCAGGAAAATCTACCTTCCTTAAACTCCTACTTAGGCTTTACGACCCCACGGAAGGCAAAATAA
>JBHLKP010000339.1:0-3825 GCA_048886525.1 Candidatus Hodarchaeota archaeon
GGGGAAGTATATTAGAACAATACATTAGATAGAATGATGTATCATGTACACTTTTGAAGGTGAAGATGAAAAAAAAAGAAAAATTCACGAGCGAGTCCGTTCTTTGATTCTTCAATCTAGTGATAAAATCACAAAACATGTGCAATTAAATACTGGAAGAATTTCTGACACCCGTATTCAAAAAATCGAAACCTATAATGGAGCCGGAGGAACGACATATGTCATCGAAGCGAGACTAAGCACTGCTCTTGCTGGGGAGGTTGACGGCGGAATTGTTTTAAAATTTGCAAATAATTTGGATATTGAAGTTGAGAATGCAAAAAATCTAGCAGAAATACTAACTCGCCGTCAAAATGATTGGGAACAATGGAAAAGCAATCATGAATTATCTAAACGGATAAGCAATTATCCAGATGTTGTTTTCGCTCCTGAAGTAATACATGTTATCCCTGAAGTCAAAGCAATAATACTCGAGTTTTTAAGTGGATTTACTACACTTTTTCACTATTCAGTTTCATCAAAGCAAAAATGGGGATATGCTGGTTATGCATTAGCTAGATTACATGGTTCAAAAAGGCAACCTACTAATTTAAAACTTTACAATCCTTTATTCAAATTGCTAAGCTCATCTATTGATGGAAAATTTCTTGATTACTGGTATCAAATATTAGAACAATCAAACGGAGGAGTAGATTTCATTCATGGCGATAGTCATTTAAGCAACATTCTAGTCTCTCCGATGAGAATAGCTTGGATTGATGCGATAATGCTTCCAAAACTTGATCGAATGGATGACATTGGATACATTTTAAGTCATATGGCGCAAGAAGAAGTAGCAAAGAATCTTGGATTTGGAATTGACGATTCTATGTTGATCAATACGATTACAAGATCTTGGGTACCCTTGATTTTAACATCATATAAGAGCACATATGACATATCTCAGTTATATTCCCGTCTACCTTTAGATTTCTTTTTAGGATCACATCTCATTATTCGTGCTGAATTATGGGAGAAAAGCATTGCTGAAATATTGACTAAACTCGGCAAAAGATTTATCTACGAGATGCCAATATCAAATTTACTTTTATCATAGAATCTTGAGATTTAAAAAATCGCATTCCCATAATTGCAAACATATGCATAAAAAGCTATTTGAGATGCACGAAGTTCTTCAGACGTTTCTGGATCAATACGAAACATTATTGTTAGGTTTCCGACAGATAATAGAAAAACTATGTAATTATTATTATATTTTTTTGAGAATTTTATTAATTTGCATATTTGGGTGAATAAATAATGAAATTAAACATAAATGGGGAAACAATAGATAGGCCAGCTATATGGTGGGAAAATAACTCAGTTATGATGATTGATCAAACGAAAATACCCTTTAAAGTGGAAATATACAGATCATCAAATTATCGTGAAACAATAGATGCTATAAAGGAAATGATTATTCGTGGAGCACCTTCAATTGGAGCTGCTGGTGCTTATGGCATCACACAGGCTGTTCATGAATTTTGGCAAGAGAAAAACTTTGTAGAACTATTAGATGAAGCTTATTTTTCTTTACTATCTAGTCGTCCAACTGCTGTTGATCTAAAGAATGGTTTAGATTTTGTAAGAAATTCTCCAAATCTGAATCCTAAGTTTGCCTTAGAGCGAGCAAATTATTTCGCTAATAAAATTGCTGATGAGGGACTGAAAATAGGGCTTGTTGGCAAAGAATTAATAAAAGAAGGTATGAATATTCTTACCCATTGTCATACAGGAGCGTTAGCCTTAGTTGATCATGGTAGTGCGCTCTCTCCTCTAATTCAGGCATGGGAAGCAGGAGTCCGTTTTCATGTTTATGTCGATGAGACACGTCCTCGCTTACAAGGCCGAATCACATCATGGGAATTAAATCAAAATGCAATAAAGCATACAGTAATATGTGATTCTACCAGTGGTTTTCTAATGGCTCGGGGGGAAATTGATTTAATAATTCTTGGCGCTGATCGTGTTACGAGAAATGGAGATATAGCCAATAAAATTGGTACCTATAATCTTGCAGTATTAGCACAATACCATGATATCCCATTTTATACAGCTTTTCCAAATTCCACATTTGATCCTTCAACCCTATCGGGTAAAGAAATACAGATTGAGGAAAGAAATAGTGTTGAGATTAGAAAAATATCAGGATATTTAGAGAAATTCAATATAAACGATGAGCTTTCTCTCTATCTCGATAATACAAAATTTAAAAATCCAGCATTTGATGTAACACCAGCTCACCTAATCACAGGTTATATCACACCATATGGAATTTATTCGGCTGCACAGCTTGTAGAAATGCTGGCGTAAGAGCTTCCAATTCAAAGCTCTTGGTTATTTATTCAGACAATTTTAAATGTTTGAGTGAAATTTGATATAATGGATTTGATGAAAGCACATAAATTAGAAAATGTCTACTGCAATTACAACTTAGAATTTTCCTAAATTTTTAGAAAGAAGTGACTGAATTGAAGGAACTATTAAAACAGTTACGCAATGTCGTTGCTTTTAGCGGATTTATGGTGGAAACAGTTAAACCACAATCAACATATATTACATTGGAATTAAAGTCGAAAAGCCGATTTAGAAAGAAAAATTATCATGTTGCTATATCAAAGAGCTTAACTGGTTTGTTAGCGGCTGAAAGGGAATTATCTAGACAGTTCAAGCGTGATATTATAATATTGGATCCAGTAAACCATTTGGAATTAGCAACGTTCCAAAATATTGCACTACTCCACGATCTCGATCAGTTACAAGAATTCTTGAACCAATAATAATTAAAATTAAAGATTATAATCTTAGCAAAAGCTAGTTTGGGATCAGTGTTCTTGAATGTCAAAAACTAGAGGGAACCTACCCCCAGAACTCCCTGATTTAAGTAAATTAGATAAAGGGTATTCTCTATTGATAAAAGGTTTACCTGGAACTGGAAAATCTAGTCTTGCCCTACAGCTCACAGCTTCAGTTCCGAATTCCTTCTTTATAAGCACAAGGATTAATCCCGAAGTCATTATGAAGGATTTTTCCTGGTTGAAGCAAGAAATTAATACAAATCGAAAAAGTCCATTCTTCTTTGACGCAACACGCTCTGATATTCCAATAACAAGTAAATATATTAAACCCATGAATTTTGAAACTATACCAGAATTCGTACAATTACTTTTCTCCCTAGGTCGTGATATTTCAAAAAAGATCATTGCAATCGATAGTTGGAATGCTTTAACATCTAATCTTACTGAAAGCCAAGTTAGCCACTGGGAATCAGCGATAATTCAACATTTTAAATCTGAAGACTCAAAAATTATATTTGTTGTTGAAGGTACAACTCCTGTAAGCTTAGATTGGATTGTAGACGGTATAACAGTATTAAGTAAACGAACAATCACCTCTCCCTATGGTATTGCGCGAAGGATAAGAGAGATAAATTTTGTTAAAATGCGAGGTAGAGAAATACAGAATGAAACTTATCTTGCGACATTAGCAAAAGGTCAATTAAGAGCATTCTATCCTTTTAAATATCGTTTTCCTGCTATAATGTTAAAATCAAATACAATTGGAGACCCTGATGAACGTCATATTTCGACTGGATCGAGCGATTTCGATGAGCTAATAGGCAATGGTTTTTTGAAAGGATCATGGAATTTATTCGAGGTGGCAACTCCAGTTGGAGATGCTCTAGATATTTTTCTATTTCCTTTAATTACGAATCATCTTAACCAGAAACGATCAATGATAAGTGTTTTTCGCGAAGGAGTTACTTTCGAATCAAAAAGGCATTAC
>JBHLKP010000340.1:0-3757 GCA_048886525.1 Candidatus Hodarchaeota archaeon
ACAAACAAACTAACAGTTCCAAATACTAATGCAACTATTAGTAAGTATGTTCTTAGTTTTCTCATTTTTCTATTTCGCACCTTTTTTGTTAGGATTCAAGAGTTTGCTCTTGAACGGGATTGTTGATGGCTCATCGATTTTAAAAGTCTTAAGATAGATGTAGCGATTTTAAAAGGCTTATGATAGATGTAGCGATTTTAAAAGGCTTGTGATAGGTGTAAATTTTAAAAAGTCAATTTTTCAACTTTTGTTACACTTTTTTTATGTAATTACAGCAAATAGTGACTTAGGCTGACTATCAATAATCGTGTGAGAGTGATTTTTAATAAAAATGTATCAAATAGTTACTTTTTTCATTCTTCAATTAATCGTTAAAAAAAAGAGTATCTCTGGTCTAATGTCTGTATGCTATTTTCTATTTATGGACAATGAATAGCTTTTTATAATACCGCTTTGTTTTTTTTTGGTAGTGATGTTGTTGCAGGAAGATATCTCTCTCCTATTTAATACGCAGGAAGATAGGGATCGTAGTTCTCATCAGTCTCACATCATCAAGCTTCTTGACCCGATAAAAAACTCTAATTTAGTGATCCTCTTAGCACTATACCTTGCTATTGGCAGTTTCGTCATCAAAAAATACTCGCCTACTCGCCTTTATCTATTCTTTTTTCCAGTCTTTTTCATTTTCAGTAGCCTTTTTATTTTCATGCATTTCAGGAATAAAGAAATCAACGCTTCTTGGGGCCCTACTGTTATTGGTAATCTAATTTCTAACCGAGAAAAGTTCATATTATATTTCTTTTATTTTGGAGCTTCAATTTTATTCTTCTATCATGTTGTTCTTGGAATGTGTTGTGACGGCATTTTTACTAATTCCTTAACTTGGAATGTTTGTTTATTTCTTGGTTTGTGCTACTTCTTCTTTCTCTATCTTATCAAAAATAGACGTTAATCTCATATGTACTGATCGTTTCTAGCTCAAATCAACTGTGTTGCTAGTGGTCAAGCGCTGGGATAGAAGTTTAGTCAAACTATATCAAAAACGGAACCACCATATGTTTTATTCCTTACATGGTTACCGGTTGAATCAGTGTTCACCAATTATTTTATGGTTGGAGGAAGTTTTTCTCATTTTCTTATTTTCTCATTTTTCTTGTGAATGGAACATTCCAATGGTGTTGGAATGAGCATCAATCCCGTGTACTTTGAATAAACGGTCTTTGTTTGGCTTGATCTTTTTCCCACCTTTTTCGTTCAGAGCGTAATCTGAAAAGGTCGACATCTTTGTAAATCAATCCTTCCTCCTTTGGAGCAATTTTTCTTTCACCTCGCTCCCTTTCTGGTGTGAATATAAATGAATTACCAACTTCCGCAATATTAGTAAAGAAACAGTAAGCAAAAATAGATCTACGGGCATCAAAATGAGCTGCCTTAAAATCCTCAGTAACCGGTGTAAAAGCTGGATTAAATATTAAATCTACAGGAGGCTCGGAATTTTTCAGTTCCACACGTAGATCCATATCCAAGAAATCCCGACAAATAGCTATGGCTATTGATCCATACTCTGTTTTACACACTATTGTTTCTCTTTGGGCTAAATCAATTTCTATCCCTTCTTTGAATCTTCTCCCTTGGTAATGAATTATCGCGGGAATATGTTTTTCTTGTTGCCAAAGAGTGCCAGTGGGTCCTATAACTATACTTATATTTCTCCTCGTTCCTTGATCGTGAAAAGATCCTGGAATAATATACATATTGTAGATTTTGGCTAGTTTAGTTATTTCTTCAACCAATTGATTATAATTTAAGTCGATAGACAGCTCTGGGAAAATTATAATATTTGCTCCATCAGAATGAGCTCTTTCTATATACTTCTTTACTTTATTTTGAACCTCTTCAACTTTTTCATTCTTAAGAAAGAAAAGGCCTTGGACCTTCTCAGTATAAAACTCATTTAATATATCACCAGATTTTGATACTCCTATTTGAGCGATGGCTACCCGACATCTAGGTTTTTCAACTTTTGAAGTCTCCTCAAGTAAATTTAGATGTTTTAGCTTATACTTTCTTATCGGGACTTCTTCGAATTTCTTTTCAATATCTTTAGCTCTTACTCTGTACTGTTTAACCTCATCCTCGGTGATATCAAGCTGTTCGCTCGTGACACGTGTTATTATATCCTCTAATCGGGTTAATTCAAGCCGTTCGCTTAATGGAGCTTTTTGTGTAACTATATGCCTCCATTTTTCTATCTGTGCTTCTAGTGAGGTTTTCTCACAATAGATTTTTATTGCTTGATTCCTTAGACCTTTATCCTCTGCTGTTAATAATGCTTGCTCTAGTAAATTCTGTGCTTTTTCAATATTCATTTCTAGAAGAGCAAGTTTGGATTGAAGAACATATATTTCTGTAAGAAGTGAATAAGATGATTGTTCTTTTGCGATATCAAGCAATCTCTTAGTTAAATTTTTAACTTCATCTAAAATTTCGTCTTCTCCTGTCATCTTCAACTCGAACAACAACAAGTCACAAAGATGAATCATTGCAGTAACAGTAAGTGAATGATTCACAACTTCTTCTTCAACTACCGTTGAGAGGATCTCTTGTGCTTTCATTTTATGACGGGTACGTTTGTATGATTTGAGTAGGAGAGCATTGGCTATTAGGTACCTCTGGTTGACAATTTTGTTGTCAGTTCTCTCATTGATTTGGTAGAGTTTTTCTAGATGTGCCTGCGCTAACTCAGAATTGTTATTATCTAAAGCTAGCCACACAAGCTCATAAAGGACTTTGGCTGCCGAGGAATTATTTTTCATTTCTTCATAAATTGCTAAACTTCGATTATAGTACTTTAAGGCCCACTCAGGGTTTTTTTTCTTTCTATACATTTCACCAATGTTTCCGAGCGACATTGCGATATCTTGCTTGATACCTATATTCTCATATATCGTGAGACTCTCTTGATAATATTCCAGTGCCAGGTTAAGGTCACCTTTTAACTGATAAACGTCACCTAGGTTGTTGAGCGCAAGTGCGATACCCTTTTTATCTTTAATATCCTCATAAATTCTCTGACCTTTTTGATAATGTTCCAACGCATTGGAAAGATCTCCTTTCATCCTATAAATGACGCCAATATTTATTAAAGCCAATGCTATTTCGCGCTTGTTATCTAATTCCAGTCTAATTTTATGTGTTCTTTGAAAATATTTCAATGCTTGTTCCTGATCCCCCATTAAAGAATATACTATTCCAATGTTATTTACAATTTTGGAAATACTCTCCTTCCCTCCTAGTTCTTCAAATACTACTAACCCTTTTTCGTAGTTTTCTAACGCAAGAAGAAAATTCCCTTTTGATTGATGAACAAGACCTAAATTATTGAATGAATCAGCAATACCTTTTTCATCATTTATTTCTTTTGAAATTGCTAAGCTTTTCTCGTGATATTCTGCTGCTTTGTCTAGGTCTCCTCTGTACCAATGAATTATCCCCCCTTCATTTAATAAATCCTTTTTTCGTTCCTTAATTTCATTTTCTTCCCCTAATCCGACAATTAGTTTTTCAGCTTCTTGTATTAACTGAAGTCCTTCATCCAAATTTCCTAGACGCCAGGAAATATCAGCTTTGAGTATAATAGCGTCTAACAAATGTAATAAGCTTACTTTTTCTCGGTTTAATGATAAAATTTCCTCAATGATTAATTGTGCTTTATCTAATTCTCCAATTTTAATTCTAATGCGACTTTCAGTTAGTA
>JBHLKP010000341.1:0-3677 GCA_048886525.1 Candidatus Hodarchaeota archaeon
ATCTAGGAGCTTTTACATATGTCAATGCAAAATTCGGAGTTGAAATCGAAGATTTTGTCCAAATCGGTTCTCATTGTGCAATTTATTCAGAATCTACGATTGATGGAAAAACTGGAAAAGTGGTTATCAGAAAAAATGCGAGAATTGGTAGTCATTCTCTTATAATGCCAGGTGTAGCTGTTGGAGAGAATGCAATCATTGGTGCTTTTAGTCTTATAAACAAAGATATACCAGATAATGTAATAGCGTATGGAATACCAATTAAAATTAAGAGGAAATTATCTCAAGAAGAAATTGATAAAATGAACTTAGAAATAGAAGGATTTTAATCCTATATACAACATAAATACAAAACTAGATAATCTTTTTCAAATTGCTGTTCTAATGAAGGGATAACACTAATGACACCTCAGATTCCTCTTTTCAAGATATATTCTGATGAGAATGATGTTGAAGCGATAAATAGAATTATTAAATCTGGTATGTATTGGGCAATCGGATCTGAAATAAGCATTTTTGAACAAAAGATTGCAGAGTATATCGGAACTCGCCATTGTACTGTTTTTAATTCTGGTACGTCCGCGCTACATGCTATTATGATTGCTCATGACATCCAAAAGGATGATGAGGTAATAGTACCTTCGTTAACTTTTATTGCTACCGCTAATGCTCCTTTATTTGTACAAGGAAAACCAGTGTTTGCTGATATCGAACCTTCAACTCTGGGATTAGATCCTGAGGACGTTAAAGAAAAAATCACATCAAAAACTAAAGCTATCATTCCAGTTCATTATGGAGGGTGTCCTGCTCAAATTCATGCCTTAAAAGATATTGCTGAGGATCATGATCTCCTGCTTATTGAGGATGCTGCAGAATCATTTGGATCAAAGTTGAATGGTCAAATGATTGGAACTTTTGGGCAGAGCGCAATGCTTAGTTTTTGTCAGAATAAAATTATCACAACAGGGGAAGGGGGTGCTATTGTCACGAATTCAAAAGATGTTTACGATAAACTATTACTTGTTCGCTCTCATGGAAGAAAAGATGATAAGAGCTATTTTAGCGATCCCTTTTCTAGCAATTACGTAAATCTCGGATATAATTTCCGTTTATCTAATATTAATGCAGCTTTAGGGCTAACGCAGCTAGAAAAAGTTGAATTAATTATATCAAAGCGTTTAAGAGTTGCAAATCATTATATAGATAAATTAAAAAACCAGAATAGGATTATCCTACCCTCTACACCTCCAAATGGAAGACATGTTTTTCAATTGTTTTCGATTCGTGTGAAAAACGGTTTTAGAAATGAATTAATTGATTTCCTAAAGTTAAATGGAATTTCATCAAAAGTTTATTTTTATCCCGTTCATTCTACGCCGTTTTACAAAGAAAAACTAAAATATAACATAAATTTACCAGTAACCGAGTTGGTTTCCCAAGAAATTCTGAGTTTACCAATTTATCCGACAATGACTGAAGACGAACAAAACTATGTCATTGAAAAAATTATAGAATTTTATGAAATTAAAATTTAAGGTGGATAAAAATGGAAACAGATTTTTATAAAAACAAAACCGTATTAGTCACAGGGGCGGCTGGATCAATAGGAAAAGAAATTGTTCGACAACTTATTAGATTAGATGTAAAAGTTGTACGAGCATTAGATATTAATGAAACAGGATTATTTTATCTTGATCAAATTGTCAATACTGATCGCTTAAGAGTTTTTATTGGAGATGTTAGAGATTATAAAAGATTGAAATTGGCTTTAGAAAATGTCGATATAGTATTTCATGCTGGTGCGTTAAAACACGTTCCATTATGTGAATATAACCCATTTGAGGCAATAAATACCAACATTTTAGGAACACAAAATCTAATACAAGCTGCCCTTACCAATAATGTTAAGAAATTTATCAATATTAGTACAGATAAAGCTATAAATCCTACAAATGTCATGGGAGCTACTAAACTTCTTGCTGAGAGACTTACAATTGCAGCAAATCTTTATGTAGGATTTAAAGAAATTTCATTCTCCACAGTTCGTTTTGGAAACGTATTAGGATCTCGTGGTTCTGTAATACCCCTTTTCTTTAACCAAATAAGAAAAGGAGAACCAGTCACCGTTACTGATCCCAAAATGACCCGCTTCGTAATGAAAATAGAAGAAGCTGTCAAATTAGTTCTAAACACAGCTACATTTGCAAAAGGTGGAGAAATTTTTATCCTAGAGATGCCTGCTATATATTTAGGTGATTTTGTTGAAGCTATGATTGAAGAAGTTGCACCACTCTTTAATCATGATCCAAATAGCATAAAAATCAAAACGATAGGAAGTCGCATTGGTGAAAAAAGATATGAAGAATTACTAAGTGATTACGAAACACAAACTTCTGATATATACAAAAAAGACAAGATTTTCATTTTGGTTCCAAATAATCCATATTATCACCCCGTTTTAGTGAAAAATTTAGCTAAATTTTACAATGAATTTGGAGAAAAACTGCAGCCAGAGAATAATGTAGGTTTGTTTTCTTCAGCTAAAGCTTCTATTCTAACCAAAGATCAAATAAAACCTTTAATTCACGAAGTAGTTCAAAATTTAATAGATAGTCAATTAGAATTTGAATAAATAAACTGGTAAGATATCAAGGACATCAAATTCCACTAAAACTGAAATAATCTTAATAATAGGAGAATACTAGGGGGAAGAAGAGCAATTTTTTCTATTTAACTTGACTGCATTATTCATAAGAATTAATCTCACCAGATCGTATATCCCCCGTCGATAATGAGGTTATGTCCCGTGACGTAACTGGACGCATCTGACGCTAGAAAAATAATCGCTCCGTTAATTTCATCTTTCTTTGCTTTCCGAGCTAATGGAACCTTCTCAGAATATTTTTTTACAAAAACTTCATTCTCACCTTCATAGAAAATTCCCCCAGGAGAAATACAGTTTACCCGAATATTATATTCTCCATAATAAGCGGCTAAATATCTAGTAAAATTAATGAGACCCCCTTTAGAAGCATTATATACTCCATGGGAGAAAACTCGGGTGATATGAGGTGAATCTTTAACATAGAGTTCATGTAAATTACTTCCGATGTAGATTCGTTGATCATTTCCCACTACTCCATAATGAGACGATATATTAATTATCGATCCTCTTTTCTGCTTTTTCATTATAGGGATGAATGTTTGTACTGTTAGAAATGGGATAGTTAAGTTACCTTGAATGCCAATATTCCATCCTTCAAGTGAAACTTCCTCAAAAGGTAAGTAAAAATCATTCCCTTTCATTGTGGCTGTGTTAATAAGTATATCAATAGTTTTTTCCCTTTTTAAGATCATCTCTCTCAAATTTTCAAGGCTCTTTTTATTCGTTGCATCTACTTCTAGAAGCTTAAACTTGTCAGGAAATTTTTTTTTGAGATCACTTATATCTGCTGTTTCTTTAATATTATTATCACAACAGTATACTGTTGCTTCATATTCTAATAGCACTTTACAAAATTCTTTTCCTAAGTAACCGTTTCCTCCGATTACCACAGCCACTTTATAGTCTAAATTAAATAAATCTCTCATAATGATCCCTATACTATTTTTTGCCATGATTTCGTTCGTGATGAAACTTCAGAAGCTTTTATTACTTTCATAACATAAATTCCATC
>JBHLKP010000342.1:0-3674 GCA_048886525.1 Candidatus Hodarchaeota archaeon
GGTTGAGAAGAAGTATCATGATCGTCAATCGAACTGATGTGGTGAAAAGCGTATCATTAGGAAGAATTAATTTCGTTCTATCCATAATTTCACCATCATCTTTCCTCAAGAATATGTGAGGCTGTTTCAATAATACGACGACCACTTACAATGTAAGGGAGCATGAAGAGAACACTAATACTCAAATAAAATAAAATCCATATAGGGCTAAAAGATGGTTGGCCGTATAAATTTATTACCATAAAAACCCGACCTATGAATTCTATTATCGAAATAATTAGTAAAATAATCCCTAAATATAACATTTCCTTGAATTCAATCTTTATACCTCGTTTTAAGATGAAATAACAGAGGAAAATACTTATTACCTCCTCCCAGTAAATACTTCCTATAAATCTAGCAATAAATGTTAAATAGAATAGTATTATTAACGCTAGTCCAAAATGGACGTCTCTGGTTGATACAATTTCACCACCTCTTCGTAATACTGTCTTCTTTAATGAAAGGTATGTGAGAATTAGAACTAACGCTAGGGAGAAAATCAGGAGAAATTGTACAACAGTTCGAAATATAAGAGCTAATCTAAATGTTATTTCATAATCCATATTTAATGAGAATAGGAAAGTCTGATCAATGATCCAACTTAAGAAAAAGCGTCCTATCCCTGTTATAATAATTATTATTCCCCAGGCTTTAATCAGTTTGTACTTTTCATATCTCTCTACTAGTTCAAATGCCTTACTGAAATCCTCAATGGATAGCAAATGCTGAATCTCTCCAAGTATTATGATTAAAAACCACTATCAAAGATATTATAATAATTATAATGAAACTCTGCTAAACAGAGAAAAATATCTGATCTACATCATTTTTCTTAAGTAAAGAGTAATTCTATTACGGAATCAGCTTTTTTAATTGCCCTATAACGCCAGCTTTTAGGTAATACCAATAGATTCTCCGCTTGTATTTATTTTTCGCGAATATACCACTGAATCGGCGTCCCCAACTATCATAAAAATGTCGGTAAGCAAAATAAAGTTGCTCTTGTAATTCTGCTGCAGATAAAAACTCCATATCACAAACACCATGAATCATATCATAATGAGTCCAATTATAATCAATAATTCGACCTTTAGCAGAAAGATCATCGTACATCGGAGTTCCAGGATAAGGAGTTAATAGCATTGCGATTACTAGGTCAGGTTTCACGACATCAGTTGTCCATTCCATTGTTTTTTTTACTGAATCATTTGTTTCCTTTTCGTGCCCTAGCACGAGCATTAATTGAGCCAAGATACTATTCTTCCTCAACAACCGAATGGCTTCTACAGTTTGATCTCCCTGTATTTTTTTCTGATAGAAGTCTAATACCTCATCAAAAGGAGACTCTCCACCCACTAGTTGCCAATAATTTCCAGCACGATTCATAGTTGCCAATCCAGCGTCACCTACTTGTAAAATACTATCTACACGCATCTGAGCAAACCACTCGATATTGTTACCATTCATTCCTCTTGTCATCATTTCTTGACAAAGTGCTTCAATAATTTTAGGAGATCCTGCACAGAAATTATCGTCTGTAAACCAAAAAAATCGACTTTTAAATGTATCATACATCCACTCCATTTCATCAACAATACGATCAACTGATTTAGTGGCCCAATGACGTCGATAAAAAACCTGCTGACTACAAAAGGTACAATTATGAGTACATCCTCTAGAACCCTCTAATATAATGTATGGATTATCTGACATCATTGCAAAATGGTATTTGTTCAATGGAACCTTATGATAAGCTGGAAAAGGCAATTGATCAAGTTCTGCACTAGTAAGAGGGGGAAGGTCTGAAGTTCGCTTAAATAGATTATCTTGTATGAAAGAGATACCATTAACAAGTTCTAGTCCTTTTTTAGTGATACCATTTAACAGAAAATGTTTTAATAAACTGACTAGAGACTTTTCCGCCTCATATCGAGTAATAATATCAATAATAGGGTATTCACGAAGTATTTCTTCATCTAAAGCAGTAAAATGGGACCCCCCAGTGATTGTGATTATTTCGGGGTTAATACGTTTTACTAAATCAAGAGTACGGATAATAATATAGAAATTACATGTTGCATGACTTCCTGCGCCTACAAGATCAGGTTTTTCCCTTCGTATAAGTGCTTCTAAATTAGTCCAATCTAAATCTTCCGCTTGACAATCAACCACCCTTACTTCTATATCTGGTGTTTCCTTTTCGACAACCGCTGCAAGAAGTAAAAGACTGAAAGGTGGAGGTAGATATTCACCCATTATAAACCAGAATTTTTTAGGTGGTTCTACCAATAAAAGCTTCATAGTTTCTTGGGTTTTGAGCTAATGATTAAAAATCTTGTGACAAAGGAACGAAAAAGTCCCTCTCAGATAGTATAATTGAAGGTGCCTCATTAAAGACCATTGAAATTTGGTTATTATTATACAATTATATTTTTATACGCTCCAATATTCCTAAACCTTTTCCTTGGGTAAACGTAATACGATTAGCACGATTAGCGTTGTTAAAAATAGTTCGAGTCCAAACAACGAAACTGTTTGGGTCGTAGATGAAGAAATAGTTGATGAAGAAGAGATTTGAGAAATATCAGTGACAGGATAATAGATCGGAAGATCTACTTCTACATATGGAGAATCAGAATATCCTACCTTTGGATAAAACCCAATATATTCTGAATCTCTCACATTAATATAAGCTAACCACTTAATCCATTTATAACCATAAAAACGTGGACAGACGAGGCGAATGGGGTATCCATGTTCTTTTGGCAGTGGAACCTCATTCATTTCATAAGCTAGAATCACATCGTCCCAAAAGGCTTCTTCGGGGTTTAAACTCGTAGAATATCCATCAGATGATAAATCTGGTGTATGAAAAGAAATATCTATTGCTGTATCTAAATTAATTTCAGCTAATTCCAAAATATGCGATAATTTAACACCAGTCCAGTTTGCAACACCAGTTAGTTGTTGTGAATATATGTAACCAACACACGTAAGCCTTACAATTTCTTTTGTAACTGGCATTGCTTTTATATCATCGAGCGACAGATTTAAAGGATTGTGTACTTCTCCTGTAACAACTAGACGATAATCTTCAGGATCGATATCAAAATAATCCACAGCTACCGTGAAAAATTCATCATTAGGAGTTATTGGTATTTCATCGTTGATATCGACAGCAATAATGTTAATCAAATAATTGCTGAATGCTATAGGAATAATTATAGCTAAGATTAACGATTGTTTTCTTTTTACACGAATAATGCTCATAATAGGTTTTTAATTTCATTTAATCCTTTATAAATCTATAGTATGCTGCTTTGTTCAATTCTTGAAAATTTTATTTTCTGACAAAAGATAGTCTCCGTTTTAATCACCTATCGTATTGGAGTTTTATAAAATTAGGATTAATTACTTTTGTCTTGTCATTCCTAATTTAATGAATATGAATCCAAATGTACAAACTATCAATGTTAAGGCAATTCCAACGGATAATCCATATGCTTCAACTGCTGCCCCTGCTAATGGAAGAATAGGAATTCCTAGTAATGAAACAATAGATGGCAATAAAGAATACACTGCATTTCTGTTTTTTGAAGGTATTAGATCTAATAGAATTCTCTGAGAAAGCG
>JBHLKP010000343.1:0-3669 GCA_048886525.1 Candidatus Hodarchaeota archaeon
CCCCATAGGCTACAACATCCATATAACTTCCCTTATGGTCAAGAAGTTGAGCATAGTCACCATCATTTCTCAAAGCAATCTCCAATTCGATGTCTGCAATTTTACTATACCCAGTTGTAAAACCAGTTAAATCTCTAGCAATGATGATTGAAGTATAAGCGTCTATAGTATAACCAGAAGGAAAAGTATACAACTCGTTATCATCACCTATTTGCCAATTCTCAATAAATAAAGCAAAGGGAAAGCTATTAGTCAGTTCAATATATTCCCCCTCTGTATCAGAAACAACAGCTGGATTAGGTAATAATTCTGTTATTAAAAGACGCCAGTTTTCATTTGAGGCATAATTTACAATATTCACTTTCACTTTATCTGAAAATGTTTGCGAGCTAGTTTCTGCTTTAACTTCAAAATCAGTTATCCCATTTGATAATGTTAATGTGTCGAATTCAACTGAAAATCCGCTATTTATCACATTAACTTCGGTATATTCGCCGTTGCTACCCCATCGGTAGGAAACTGTTGCATCATCGAGGCCAGATAATTGGCCAGTCAACATTATGGTACCAGAAACCACATCGGTATCAGAAAAACTTGTTTGTTTAATTCCAATAGGTAAATCCCACGCATCTGCAATAGCAACATCTGCATCCCAAACGGTTTTGAAAAAAGAAGCAATATCTGAAGCATCATGAACAGCAATTCCCATATCACGATTCATCTCAGTTGAACTATAGTATGGATCTCCTGGTTCTAGTTGAGGTGTAACACTTCTTGGACTCCAATTTCCCGAATAAACAAATACATGAACACCATCAATGATCCAGTACTTGTTATGGTACAACCAATCATTATCTGTTGTTGAGTTGTATACTGGAATTAGATTTTCGACTAAAGATTTTGCAGCAGCAATTGTATCTATGTCTTCTTGTGGTCCAACTCTATCATTAGATATTAGAACTTGAATGTCCATTGCTGGATTGGAATTCTTCAGATCTATGAGTGTATTATTGAAATCTGGCCTGCTTATTGTGTACATAGATACGTATATAGATGTCTTAGCCGATTTGAGATAACGAAATATCACTTTATCAGCACTATCAGGATTAGTAAAAAGTGTTACATTGTAATTTCCTGTAAAATTAGCCTTCTCTATGTTTGTATGACTTGGGTAACCATTTAGAATTTTATACTTTGATACATTGATATGTGATAGGCTGCTTGTTGAATATATTCTTGATGAAGAAGGTGGTTTTTCACCGTCAGCCCAATCGGATTCAAAAACTTGAGTATAATAATCTGCAACTGTTTCGCTTCGAATAACCATCCCAGCTTCGCGATTATCTGTTAAGCCTTTAAAGCTAAAGTTTATCGAAGATAAAAGAGTAACTTTACCGTCAATGATCAACAATTTCGTGTGAGTTGTTGAAATATAGCTTTCACCTGACTTGCTGTCAAATGTACCCATCCATCGAACGTCAATTCCTTTACTTTGGAAATAACTTGTAATATTATCAGAATCACTATCCTCATTAAGTTGAACTCGTATATTAACTCCTCGAGTGTTGTTTGCTACGATTAACGATCTAACGATAGGAGAAGAATCACTGTCCCAATCCTCCCCATTATCCCCTGCATCGAATGCGGTAATATATGGAATTTGAATGTCAATACTTGAATTTGCACGATTAATCCATGCTATATGTATATCCAAGGCGTTATCTGGTGTGAACATTGGGCTTAAAGTCATCTGTTCTTTAATATTTGTTTCATTAAATTCGGGAGTGTACGTTTGGATTGATTTCACACCTTGAGAAAGAAATATTTTTCCATCAACATTGGCATTCACGTTAATAGTACAAAGTAAGAACGTAACAAAAGCAATTATCGTCAAAATTTCGTATCGAATCTTTTTCATAAAGGAATCCTCATTTGAATTAAGCATGTTAAATTAGATCAATCAGAAAACTATAATTCTCTTAGAGATTATAAATTTCGCATCGATTCTCTTTAATATTGAATTTTATTTTTAAACTTCATTGAACCAAAATCAGATATAGCAATTTCATTTTAATAGAATATAATCAGAACTAAAAAGGAGAAATTCATATGGAGACAATTCTACTTAAAAATGGATTAATAGTCACAATGAATTCTAATAATGAAATCATTTCTAATGGAAACATTCTTGTAGAGGAAGGAAAAATCCTTAAAGTCGGAAAAGATATTTCAGAATCAGCAGATCAAGTAATCGATTGTAATAAGCTGGTTGTGTTTCCTGGATTCGTTTGTGCTCATACTCATCTTTATTCAGCATTATTGAGAGGTGCTCCTCTTATAATTGATCCTCCTACCGATTTTACACAAAATTTACAGAGGATTTGGTGGACAATGGATGAAGCACTTAATTTAGAGGATGCTTATACGTCCACATTATACGCGGTTTATGAATTGGCATTAAATGGTGTCACAGCTTACTTAGATACATATTCAGGGCCAAATTCAATTGAAGGTTCCCTTGATAGAATATCAAAAGCAACTCAGGATGTTGGAACAAGAGGTGTAATTTGTTTTGAAGCAACCGAACGTCGTAGTCCCGAGGAAGGAATTCGTGGTCTAGAGGAGAATCGTCGTTTCATTTCACAAAATGATCCTGAAAAAACACATATTCATGGAATATATTGTTTACATGCTTCTTTTACAGTTTCAGATGAATTGATTCATAGAACTAATGAATATGCCACTAAAACCAATTCATTCAAAACCATTCACACATCAGAAGGATTGGGTGACCTCCATCATAATTTAGAGAGATATGGAAAACGAACCGTCGAGCGACTTTTTGATGAAGATTTTCTTGGTCCAAGAACAGCTCTTGCCCATGCTGTTCACATTAATGATCATGAAATCGACCTTATTGCACAAACTAATACAAATATCGCTCACAATCCTAAGAGTAATGAATTGAATGCAGTAGGAATAGCAAGGCTTCCTGAGATGCTGCAAAAAGGAATAAATATTGGCGTAGGAAATGATGGCTTCATATATGATGCAATTGAGAATATGCGAACTGCTTTTCTAATGCATAAATTGAATCATCGTAATCCTAGTCAGATCCCTACTGCATTACAAGCTGTACAAATGATTACAACTAATGCTGCGCAGGCAATTGGGTTAAAGGATGAAATTGGATCAATTGAAGTTGGAAAGAATGCTGATTTCACAATTCTAGACTCTTCGGCTTTACCAACACCTATTCATGAAGGAAATGTATATGGTCATCTAGTATATGGCTCATTTTCACGACGAGATATCAAATTTGTCATTGTAAATGGTAGAACTATTGTTAAAAATGGAATACATACTTCACTGGACGCAATCCAGGTTAGCCAACAATCCGTAGAATCAGCTATAGCACTTTGGGAACGATTAGATCTCACTCCACGTATATCGACGGATATTAAAGGGAGAATAATCTAATCTAAAAGGATTATAAATAATCTGACTACTGTTAAGTGAAAATAGTTTTCAATCCTTCCATAAAATCCTCTGAACCATTTATAATTAAATAATGACAAATTTCCTGGGTATAATTCGGATTTATAGACCAATAACAAAATCTACCTCCACCGACAATCATTTGGCCGCCATCTAAAGGTACTATTTTTT
>JBHLKP010000344.1:0-3657 GCA_048886525.1 Candidatus Hodarchaeota archaeon
AAAAGTCCACCAACGTAGTTTTCAATAGAAGCCCCAAAACGTTCACCCCAGTCTTCATCTATATGAAAACGAAAATCCTTTCTACGCTCTCTGAGGCGCTTAGGGGGTTTTTGTTTTCTAATATCGCGATCTAAATGAATATCTTCCTTAATATCTTCAATATCCTCTTTTAATCCCCGCATTTGTTCATTAAATTCGCGTTTCATCTCACGTATTATATTTTTTATGTTAAGAGTGGAATCATCTTCATCTAGAGATTTATTATCCTCTTTTATATTATTAGAATTGTCTTCCATCAAAAACACTGCCTCTGTCAGTTTTTTACCAATTTACATTCTTATGTAAAAAAATTACATTGTATATATATATAGACTTTCTTTTTGGCAGCATTATAATGTAAGAGGCTTACCTAGAATACATTGTAATTAAAGAATTCATTTAAGGACTATGCATTTAATACATTATTACACCAAATAAAAGTATTATATGATCTGAGATGTTTCCAAATGGTTTCCACAATTAATACAGATATAGCGATAATAGGAGGAGGACCTGCTGGATATGTTGCAGCAATCCGAGCTAGTCAACTAAACGCTAAAGTTGTTCTAATAGAAAGAGGACAATTAGGGGGTACATGTCTTAATCGTGGGTGTGTTCCTACAAAGGTTATCGTAGAATCGGCAAAAAGATGCAATGCATTGAGATCAATGTCAAAATTCGGTTTAAAATCTGAGTATATCGGAGTAGATTATCCAGCTATCCAAAAGAGAAAAGTCCGGATTGTTAAACGTCTTGTAAAAGGTATTGAGTACCTATTAAAGAATAAAAATGTTCAGGTGATTTCTGGACAGGGAAGTTTTCTCGATCAACACACAATTTCAGTTAAAGGCTGGGAGGAAGAATATCAAATTTCAGCAAAAAAAATCATTATAGCAACTGGGAGTAAACCCTCATTTATTCCTATTCCAGGAATTGATGGAGTTAAAGTTTTAACTAGTGACGACATCCTGAATCTTGAATACCTTCCAAAGAGTTTGATAGTAATAGGTGGAGGAGCCATTGGAGGTGAATTTGCATGCGCTTTTCGATGTTTCGGCACAGAGGTAACAGTAATTGAAATGCTTTCTCATTTAATTCCAATGGAAGATACTGATTTAGGAATAGAACTTGAAAATGCCTTTAATCGTAATGGAATAAAGGTTTATACAAGTTCACGAGTAACTAGAATCTCGGATACACCTACAGGGAATAAAAGAGTTAGTTTCACAGATTCTGAAGGAAAAGAACGGAATGTTGAAGCTGAATATGTTCTAATATCAATTGGTCGTGGTTCAAATATTGAGGGTTTGAATTTAGATGCAATCGGCGTAAAATATGATAGAGGAATCATCGTCAACAATAAAATGGAGACAAATGTTCCTGATATCTACGCTGTGGGTGATGTAATCCAAGGTGTACCTTCACCCATGCTTGCCTATACAGCATCGCATGAAGGAGAGGTTGCTGTTGAAAATGCTCTAGGCTATGAAGCTGAAATGAAGTATGAGGGAATTCCAAGTACTATATTTACTAATCCTGAAGTTGCTTCTGTAGGATTATCGGAGAAAGAAGCTAGAGAAAAATTTGGAAATATTCTGGTAGGTAAATTTCCATTTCAAGGTAATGCCCGTGCTGTAATTGCAGGAGAAAATCGTGGTTTTATTAAAGTCATATTAAAATCTGAAACTAAAGAGATTATTGGTGTACATATTATTGGGTATCATGCCACAGAATTGATTAGCGAAGGAGCTTTGGCGGTCGTTAATAATATGAAAGCTGATAATGTTACAAAGGTTGAGCATAGTCATCCTGTACTTTATGAAGCCATTAAGGAAGCAGTTTTAGACGCCCAAGGAAAAGCGATACATAAATAAGACTTAATGCACTGATCTCATCCTTTCATCTTTTGTACTAGACTATGTAAGCAATTTTCTCTGGTAAAATTCCTAACAATCGATAATAGACAAGAATTTGTCCCCTATGCTGAATACTATGTTCAAGCATCTCTAATAGAATGTCTATTTTCGTTGCTTCTCTATTAAAACCTTTTATGATCTCATTCAATGAATCTGGGTGAATCATATCTAAATAGCTTTTCGATCTTTGTACCACATCTTTAAACAAACTTTTTATCTTGTTTTCGGAAGAGTAAGTTTCTAGGCTATAGGGGAGCGGGTTCCATACATTTTTTGCTAAACCCTGGGAATAAAATTCAAAAGAACGAATAATATGGAGAATTATTTCTCCTAGAGAACGACCACCTGGAACGGGTTCTTTTTTAATTACTTCATCAGTTAATTGGTTAATTATTAATTCTGTTTCCTGAAAATGCCTTAAAATCGCGTTTTTTATTAATCTCTCACTCATAAAGAATCACATTTTTGATTATTTCTTTTTTTTCTTTCTTGTGACTACTTTTGGAACACTCTTGTTGTTTAATTTTGGATTTTCCAATTCAATGATCATGTCTCTTATTTCAGCAGCTTTTTCAAACTCAAGACTTTTCGCTGCAAGTTGCATTTCTTCTCTTAAGGCCCCTAAGTATTCTGGAAGATCTTTTGTTGGAATTTTTTCTTTTTGGAGTTTTGTAAAAGAAGTATCCAGTTCTATTAAAGGTGATCTAATTTCTTTACGTATTGTTTGTGGTATTATTTTCATTTCTTGGTTAAATTTCATTTGTTTACGTCTTCTTCTTTTCGTTTCAGCAACAGCGTTTTCCATTGCCTCTGAAACTCTATCCGCGTATAAGATAACTTTCCCGTTGACATTTCTCGCTGCACGACCTATTGTTTGGATTAGTGATATTTCATTTCGTAAAAATCCTTGTTTATCAGCGTCTAAAATAGCAACTAAAGAAACTTCTGGAAGATCTAATCCTTCTCTCAACAAATTTATCCCCACCAATACATCAAATTCGCCTAGTCTAAGTGAACGTAAAATATCAGTGCGTTCTAGGGTTTTGATTTCAGAATGCAGATAACGTGAGCGAATACCGATATCATCAAAGTAATCTGCAAGATTTTCTGCCATTCGTTTTGTTAAGGTAGTTACTAATGTTCGTTCATTATGTAATGATGTTTTTTGGACTTCCGAAACCAAATCATCAATTTGATTTGATAAACCTAATTTAACAACTACTTCTGGGTCGACCAATCCTGTAGGTCTAATGATTTGCTCTACAATAGATTCTTTCCCACTTTTTTTACTTGCATAAGGCCCTGGTGTTGCACTTACGAATATTGTTTGACCTATTCGTTCTTCAAATTCTTTGAATGTTAATGGACGATGGTCATATGCAGAGGGAAGTCGAAAACCATAATCAATTAGGTTTTTCTTTCGTGAAAAATCACCATCCCTCATTCCATGAATTTGGGGAATAGTCATATGAGATTCATCTATGATCAGAAGATAATTATCTGGGAAAAATTCAAATAAAGTTGAAGGAGGTTCTCCTTCTTTTCTTCCATCTAGATATCTAGAATAATTTTCCATTCCTGGACAATGGCCAATTTCTTGCATTAATTCAAGGTCATATAATGTTCTTTGTTGAAGTCGATGTCCTTCTACTATTTTATTTGTTTCTTTTAACTCCTTCAATCGTATTTTAAGCTCTTTACG
>JBHLKP010000345.1:0-3648 GCA_048886525.1 Candidatus Hodarchaeota archaeon
TCCCAGCTTTTTCTCTTGATTTGATTCAGGCTAGCTATTAATCATAGAAGCATTAAAAGGTTAAGTTATTTCTTTTTCATATAATTTTAAGCTTTCTGATACAATTTTTTGACTTCTTTCGTTTTACAGATTTACATTGCCATATTCATCAGTACTAATCTATTAAAACAATTTGTTGGAGACCATATTTCATCAGTGTTGTTCTAGAATATTACGATCGATAGTGTGACGACTTATACAATGTAATTCCAAGTAGAGTGGCGATCTCTAGTATTAAAAAAGAACCGAAAATTATAATAAGTGGAATGTCTTGTATTGCCGTTGCTTTGGTTTTCACCAGCCACATGTCACCATATATAAGATCTCCAAATGAAGTGGTAGCTCCCGCAAGAGCAAACTCCCCATCTGTTGTTTGGATAAGAACGCAAGCATCATCATATTCATTTCCTCCATAATTCTGACTCCACTGGGCCACTCCGTTCGCATCGGTTTTCAGTAACCACATGTCAGATTCACCAGCACCAAATGAATCGGTTGTTCCTGCAAGGGCAAACCCTCCATCTGGTGTTTGGATAAGAGCGCGAGCATTATCATAACCATTTCCTCCGTAAGTTTGATTCCATTCTGTTATTTTGCTTAATTTTATCCTTTCGGATTCAAAGAAAAGAGCTAAAATAATCAATGTTCCAATTAAAGCCAAACCAATAATTTGACTTCTTCTCACAGGAGTTGTCCCCTTTTTTTCATTTAGATATCTTTACCTGGGAATGTTAAATTTAAAAGAATATACATTGACATGAAAAGATAAATTAGAAAATTCGATTTTTTAGACCATCAAATTCTTTAGCAAAGCTCAAAATGCCCTTGCACTCCAGATATTTAGCAACAGCCAACGTTGTCGAAGAAACTCGGGATTGAGAAGAAAGTCCCTAAAGCTAATACACTTTTTTCTTTGATTTAATAATGATAAGCAAAATTAGACCTATAATAATGATAAAAAGAGAAATTCTCAAGAGAAAGTCTATATCAAGAGTAAAAAAAGGCTCATTAGGAAAATCCTCTGGCTTTGATCTTAGACTTCCATCAGGATTATAGAACCAATAGTAGAAGTTCATTTCAGAAGAAGAGTTCTGAGCCCATCCTATAACAATCAAGTAATCCAAAGGTATATCTCGATCAATAAACCCAATACAATTAATCTGGCTTGTTTCGTATTTTGTGGTTGAATAAGACGCAAAAAAAGGATGTTGACCTGAAACACTATTCATTACAGAGTGATGATATTTGTATTGGACAATACAACTTAATCTAGGGAATAATGCATAAGAAGGATATTGCCATGTAATATTGATTATTTTATACTCCTCAAATTCTTTCAGTTCGATTGAAGGAGATTCGTCTTGGTTTATAGTATACTTATAGTATAATTGTGAAAATGTAAAATATTCTCTTTTCCACGAAGAGCCATTATAATATAAGGCCAATATGTAACCACGAGAAGACCTCTCAAAATTTTGAGGCCAAGGAACTTTGATATGGAACATTCCATTTTCATCAGTCGTTTCTTTAGCTATTTTTACAATTCCTTTGGCCCAATAAAGGTACAAGTATAAATCTGTATGTTTAAGAAGTTTGTTCCCATCCATTGCTACGAAGCTTCTTCTTATTCCTTCTTTGTCATAATGTATAGAATATTCATAATTTGAAGTACTCGGAATGATTCGAAAGTATGGCCAAAATTCAAGACCAGTGATGTGATAATCCTTAAATGATAAATCCTTCCCTTTAAATCCAATAATTCCAACCATTAAATATTCAAAAGGGAGTGAAATAGATAAATTTAGTTTTGTGATCCCTTCGTCATTCGTGGGAGGTAAATCAGTAGGTATGCTTATCATTTGTTGAGGATTAGTTTGTAAATCAACCAATTCGCAGGTTACATTCTCTAATGGGATATAATGATTGTCAAGAGCTAAGATCTTCAAATAAACTGTAGATTCATCAATTAACATTGAAGGGATAAGGAAAAAATCATTGATATTAACCATAAAAAAAGTTTGGAACTCTTCATCAAGATAAACCGTAAATACTTCTATATGAACGTTTAATTCATTAGTAGTTCTTAGAGAAACATTCGATGTGATGATTGGGACTATATATTCCGCTTCAAAATATCCTGCTTCAATGTATTGAGGGGAAAACTGGTTAAAAGTCCCGGGAAGTTCCACATATCCATGTCGAATAGTAGTTTGGATTGTAATATTCACATCAATGGGATTAATGATTTGTTCAGCCACATAAGGAACAAAGCTTGTAATCGTTATCGTTTCATTGGGAGATACAATTTTGTGCGATATCGAATGGATTGGGGGTTTAATATCCTTCTCTGCCGCCTCCCCCAAATTAATTCGAATGATTACATCTACCGTAGCTATTTCTTGGTCTTTATAGAAAGCGCGACCCAAGATTTGGGTAATAGAGTGATTAAAAGTGGAAGGGATCGTTAAATTATATTCAAATATTCCATTTACTTGATAAGCCATAGAAACTCCTAGCCTATCAATTATGTCATCTATAAGAGGAAATAGGTAGATAATAGTGTTTTCGCGATCAGCTAGGCGTTTTTCTTGTTTATACACTTCAGCATTAATAATAACGTTTTCCCCTGGACTAGGATCATCCCCTACATAGTACGAAATTAACACATAACCAGAATCTTGGTCAGTAGCTAAGATAGGAAGGAGATTCATCAAAATAATAACAGTAAATATCATCGTAAAATAAAAATCCCGTTTTCGACCCACACAATTCCCTCGTAATAATAAAGAAGATCCTGCTTTAAAAATTTTAGTTCATGGAACTGACTGACTCCTATCACATTCATTACCACTCTATTGGAGGATTAATTATTTATTTAACATATTTGAAATGAAAGGATTTGCATCGGATATTCCACTCCCACGTTGTCTTTCATTGGTAGGTTCCTCAAATCAATACAAATAGAGATTATGTTATAAATGAACAATCGTCTATCTATAGCTGCTGAAATTAACTTATTTTTTTTAGATTCTTGTTTCAATTTCTTCTTTTTCATTTACCTAATATGATTGATGTCCTGTTTTAACGACTAAATAAGCCCTTTTGGAATAATTATGAGGATTAGTATTTCTGTCCATAATGGGCATGATTTACCTCTTTGAGTTGTTAAGTATGACAGAAGCCTCTACTGCATTCATATTCCAACATATTCCTCATAATATTGACAAATCGAGCATTAAGACCTTTTTGAATACTAATGGAACCTTTTCTTTAGAGTATGCGATTTTTGATCCACAAACTGTTCTTATTCGGATGCATGCTGTTCCTTGTGGGTGGTTTCATAAAACGAAAAGTATGGAAAGGGGGATGGCTGCTATTCAACAATTTGCTACAGCTCTTGGTCTTCATCCTGATTTTCATGTGATTGGGGTTGATAATGTCCCCATTGCTGTTGAACTGCTACAATCAAAGTTTTCTATTGGTAAAACAGGTCCTGTTTTCCATTGTGGAGGATTATTAGGTATTCCTGCTGATAAAGCACCTCCTATTTCGACTGTTGATGGTTTTACGGATAATATTTTAGAAATTTTGACTAATTCGGCCCAATTT
>JBHLKP010000346.1:0-3645 GCA_048886525.1 Candidatus Hodarchaeota archaeon
AGCAATATCTTGTCTAAATAAATCAGTAATATTTAGATATTCAATAAAACCAAACCCTATACCAAAGAAAAATAAGATAGAAGGAATATTCCGTTTTTCTAATTTTCTTCTCGACAATATGTATAAGAAAAGTATAAAGATTAACAAAAATAAAATTAGAAGAGATCGAATAAGCGCATCTAAATCAGGAGCTAAAATTGAATAAAATACTGCACATAAAGAAAAGAAAATTAGTATTACAATCTCAATTAGATGCGTTTTGATGAAAAGGAATACTTTCCAAATAAACCAATTTTCAAAATCACCAATATAATTCACAATCCATCTCACAAATGAATCGAAATAATGGATTAAACCTATAGGTATTAATCTAAGGGAAAAGAAACAAACTTCAATAAAAAAAGTGAAGGAGTACCTAAAAAAATAAAAAATCCTATTTCTATCTCTTATAATTAAATAGAAAATAAAAATTAATATTACTGAAATCATTATATAAACATCAATTTCAGTAAGAATGGGACCAATTTCGGAACCTAAAACCGGTTCCCAAAATTTACTCATTATGTAGTTACCGAGATCTAGAAACCAATAAACAACGTAACTAAAAGCCAAAACACTGAAAATTAAAAAAATTCCCCAAATAAATATTAGAAATAGGATAATAACTGAGATAACGGCTCTAATTAACCTACTTCTATTTTCCATCTTGAAATATTGGTTCATTTTTCCTTTCTGCAAATGATATCTTTTCCATAATCTATTAACTTCAATATTCAGCCATGATTCTTTGTAAGTCTCTTCAAAGTTGTTAACAATAAGTTTTGAAATCATTGGTACGGCTACTAATAAGATGATAAACCCTTTAACGGTATTGGCAACATCTTTTGGAATTGGGTAAGGTGGTAGTTGAAATACTAAACTTACATTTTGTAACCAGCCAAATAATAATGCTCCAAAAATGACTCCAAATGGATGATTACCCCCAATAATCGCAACAGCAATCCCATCAAATCCGTATCCTGCAAGAGATTTATCAAGATACATATGAAATTGGCCCATTACCTCTAATGATCCAGCTAATCCTCCTAAACCTCCCGAAATAAGCATAATCATTATCAATCTTCTATTTACGCTAATTCCCCCGTATTTTGCTGCGTTGGGGTTTAAACCAACTGCTCTTGTCTCATAACCTAGTCTTGTTTTCCATAGTACAATATATATGATAATACAAACGAATATTCCAATGAAAAATCCCCAATGAAGCCTGGAGAATAGTCTCTCAAAAACAAGGGGTAGCCAAGCTGATCTTGGAATAGGTGGTGTTTGAGGAGAAAAATTACCTCCAAGTGACGGGTCAATAAAGGGTGAGTCCGAACTACCCATCAAAAATATCAGTAGTGTACTAGCAATATAATTCATCATTATAGTTGAGATAACTTCATGTACACCTCTTGCTTTTAATAATGCAGGTACTAGCGCCCAAAGAGCTCCTCCTAACATTCCTGCTAGCATTAGTAGAGGGATGAATATTAATGTGGGCAGTTTAACATGATAATAATTATTTAAGCTAAAACCAACAAGTGCTGAAAGAAATGCCCCCATAACCATTTGTCCTTCCGTACCAATATTAAACATTCCAGCTCTGAAGGCTATAGCAACTGAAAGGCCAGTAAGAATTAAAGGAGTTGCATAAAACAGAGTATTTGCAATTTTTTTGTCTGTGAGAGTTCCTGTTGTCATTTTTTCGAACGCTTTTATTGGATCCAGCTCTAGGAATATCAATATAAATGCTCCAAAAATTAAAGCGAGTATGAATGAAATTGCTGGAAATGATACCTGTCTAGCAATTTCACTAATCGATGAAGTTCGAATAGTTTCGATTTCCTCTTCAAGATTTTGATTACCTAACATTCTATGATCCCTCAGCATTTTTAATATCCGTATGCCCAGCCATTAATAATCCAAGACGCTTTTCATCCGTTGTATGCGGATCTTCTAATGAAACAATTTTCCCTTCAAATATTACAGCAATTTTATCCGATATCGCTAAAATTTCGTCTAAATCACTTGAAATTAATAAAATCCCTTTTCCTTCTCTTCTCAAGTCTAGAAGTCTTGAATGAACATATTCTATAACTCCTACATCTAATCCCCGAGTAGGTTGAGATGCTAAGACGACTACTGGATTCTTTGAAAGTTCCCTAGCAACGATAACTTTTTGTTGATTCCCTCCGCTTAATGAACCTATTTTTGTATAAATTGAAGGAGTTCTGATGTCAAAGTTTTTCACTGTAGAATTTGCGGAAGAATTAATTTTTTTGAAATCCATAAAAAACGAAAATAAACCTTTTCTATACCATTGTTTATGGTGTTGTACTCCAAGAATTAAGTTTTCAGATATAATGAAATCCCTGATGGATCCAGTTTTTTGACGATCTTCAGGAATATAAGCTAATCCTTGGTCATAAATATCAATAGGATTTAAACCTGTAATTTCTTTTCCTGATAGTCTTATAGAACCACTTTTAACTGGTCGTAAACCAGATATAGCTTCTGCCAGTTCTCCTTGTCCGTTACCAACCACTCCTGCTAATCCTAAGATTTCACCTGCTTTAACATCAAAGGAGATCTTATCTACCGCGATTTGACCTCTATCATCTTCTACAACTAGATCTTGGATCTCTAACAAATCTTCTCCAGGTGTAATTTCACTCTTCTTCATTTTCTTAAGCTTACGGCCAATCATCATCTCAGCAAGTATTTCTGGAGATGTTTCATCTCTATTTACCGTCCCAATAACTTTTCCTTTTCTTAAAACAGTAATTCTGTCAGCAATTGCCATAGGTTCTTTCAACTTATGTGTGATTATAATGATAGTTTTACCTTGTTTGCGTAATTTTTGTAACGTTTCAAAGAGCATAGATGACTCTTGGGGAGTCAAGACTGCTGTTGGTTCGTCAAGAATTAGAATTCTTGCTCCTCTATATAGGATTTTTAAAATTTCAACTCGTTGTTGAATTCCAACTGGTAGGTTTTCTATAAATGCGTCAGGGTCGACTTCTAAGTTATTTTCTACTGATAAATTCAGCACACTTTCTCGCATTTGTTTGATATCAAGCCTAATCCCACTGATGTTTGGTTCAGCTCCTAGAACAATATTTTCCGCCACTGTCATGATTGGAATTAGCATAAAATGTTGATGAACCATTCCTATTCCAATGTTCATTGCGTCTATGGGTTCTTTAATCTGAATTTCCAAACCATCAATTAGAATTCTTCCCTCTTCATCATCTGGTCCATAAAGTCCGTATAATATGTTCATTAAAGTTGTTTTCCCCGCCCCGTTCTCACCTAAAAGAGCATGAATCTCTCCTCTTTTTATTTCCAGATTAATATGATCATTTGCGATTACTCCTGGAAATTTTTTTACAATATCAAACATTTGAATAACATAATCATTAGAATTTGTAGATGTGTGTGTTGAACTTAGTACCAATTTAAAATTCTCCTTTAAAGAATTCTAGCTATGTTAAAAAAAAGAAAAAAGAAATTTGCATTTCTTTTTGTTTATTTTTTAGTTCTTCTTCTAATAAGGATAGCAGCACATCCCAAGAGAGCAAGAGCTCCAAGAAACTCGAATCCAGG
>JBHLKP010000347.1:0-3628 GCA_048886525.1 Candidatus Hodarchaeota archaeon
CTTTTTAACAACTCTTGTGGGGTTGCTACAGCTAATATTTTTCCTTTTCGCATAACACCAACTCTGTCGGCCCATTCAGCTTCATTTAAATAATGAGTAGTAACTAGAATTGTAGTACCATTTTGTTTAGAAATCTCACGAAAATATTCCCAGAATTCTCTCCTTAATACGGGATCAAGTCCGACTGTTGGTTCATCTAAAAATGCGATCTTGGGATCATTAACCATTGCTGCAGCTAAGGCCGTTCTTTGTTGGGTTCCCCCAGAAAGGTGCAAAGCTAGCTTTTTTTCATGTTCACTAAGAGATAATTTCTCTATCATCTTTGATGTGTTTTCTCTTGCTTTTAATCTAGGAAGACCTTTAGCTCTAGCAAAAAATTCAATATTTTCACGAGCTGTAAGGAGATCATAGAGAGCTCGTTGTTGAGGAAGATAACCCATAATTCGTCGGAGTTTTTTCTTTTCTTTTGGTATTGAAAAACCCTTGACATTAATTTCTCCACCCTCTGAATTTAAAATCCCGAGTAATAATCTAATTGTTGTCGTTTTTCCTGCTGCATTAGGGCCCACTAAACAAAATATTTCGCCTTTATTTATTTGGAGATCCAGATTATCAACTGCAACAACCTCCTTGAATTTCTTTGAAACTTTATTAATTTCTATATCAAAAGTCAACCAATACACCAATTTTTCATTCTTTGTTTGTACTTTTTGAAACCTTATCTTTCCACAATTCTGCATACATTTCTATGGTTGTAGGCTTATAATTAAAGGTTTCTTGTAGTAAACTATGATCTTTAGGCACTTCATTAATAATATTTTGTGGAAAATTGTTAAGTAATCGTATAAATTTTACAAAGTGCCAAAGATAGGAATTAAATGGTTTAGTAATAAGTGCTGCCATTCTTAAAGGAAATAAGGGAATCTTACGATGCTCTATTTTCTGTCCAGTGATTAATGAAATTTGTTCAGCAGCTTCAGGGAATGAAAAAGCTTTAGGGCCTGTAGCACGAAAACGTTTATTTGAAAGATCATCCCTGACAACAGCTTCTGCTACAATTTTTCCTAAGTCATTAGGGGAAATACTAGGAATCTGATTGAAACCTCCACCTGGTACATTCATTGTTTTTCCACGAATCATTCTAAAGAATATTTCAATAGAAGGAGAAGCTCCAATTACAGTCCAATTCAAATCAGAATTTGCCAACCATTCTTCGATTTCAAGTTTAATATTACCAATTAGCATGTTTAAGAAATTGATCAACTTTGGATCATTGTCATAAGCTGAAATATAGACTACTCGGGATATTTTAGCCTTACTCGCTTCTTTAAGAACCATCAATACTGAATCACGTTCAATCTCTTTTAATTTTCTTATGGTTTTCCTATGAAATGCAGAGATACTAATTATAATGGCATTTACACCCTCTAAGCACTTAAGAATATCTTCTTTTATCGTGATATCTCCTTCAATTATTTCAGTATTTTCCCCAAGAATCAATCTAGCATTTTTAATATCTCTAGATAGTACCCTGACATTTCTTCCCATTTCAATAAGATTATAGACAATATTTCTACCATAGTATCCAGTTCCACCAAAGACAAGTATTTTTTTGCCCTGACTTAGAGTTTCCATCTTTTTGTACCTTCAAGTAATTCCAGTTACCACCAATGGTAGTAACACTTTTATATTTTTTGATTAGTTACCTACTTGAGGGGTAACATGCTTAATATTCCTGTGAAATTTATGAAGAGTAATGAAGAATTATTAGAAGATGATCTTCAATCATTAGGTCTAACTAAAAATGAAGGGAAAGTTTTGATTTCAATGGTTAAGGTCGGTATTCCATTAGAAGCTCCTAAAATTTCTAGTATATCAGGAGTCCCCAGATCTAAAACTTATCAGGTACTAGAAGGACTTATAGAAAAATCAATAATCGAAAAAGGTGAAGTACAAGGTAAAGCAAATATTTACCGTCTTTTGTTCAATTCAACAGAAATAATTACACATTTACAGAATAAACTCCTAAAACCAATTGAAAAAGCTGCAACACGATCAATTAGGAGTATGAAAGAAATTTCTAATTCAATGCGAGACGAGGAAGAAGGTATTCATGAAGTTAGCTTAATTCAAGGTCAAAACTATATTGAGCGTACGATTAAAAGGAGAATCGATTCAGCAAAAAAGTCAATATTAACTAATATAACTCCAGAATTTGTAGAACCAATTGAAAAAAATTTTGAAAACGCAAAGGAACGAGGAGTCGATATCGAGGTAATAATGCTTGAAGAAGAAGCTGAAATACTTTCTAAAACTATAAATATTGAAAAAACTTTTTCTGCTGCCATTGGTATCAATCTTGATAAATTAAAAATGATGATTGACTTTATCCCAAAAGAGATTTCCCCATTAGTACAAAACAATCTAAAAAAAACTGTAGAAAATTTCGGAGATTTCTTGAAAAATCGTCCTATACTGTTCTTAATTGATCAAGGGACAGAAAATCCTTGTTCATTTTTGATAATTAAATCAAAATTAGGTGAACCACATAATACTGCAGTTCAAACAGAAAATAAAGACTTTATTGAATCTATCTCGGCAATATTGAACGTTATATTGAATATTGCTGCTTCAATCAAAGAAATTCAAAACCAATTCTTCTGAGTTACTAAAACTTATGTTAATTACTATGATTAAAATGAAATCTACTAAACAAGGGGATCTATCAGTCTTCAAAGAAAATTTCCTTTACTTTCGAGAGAAAATCTTCATCTAATTCTTCCATATCGGAATAATTTTCTATTAGTTCTTCCATTTTTTTTTCGATTATCGATCTTCTAGGGAGAATCGTCCTAAATAGAACTGGAAAAATAATAACAACCAATCCATAATTCTTTGCAGCGCTTTCTTTAAATCGGCTATCAATATTATTCATTTCATTTAATCGGAATCCAAAAACTAATCCATGATACTTATCATAGTTAGGTACGGGTAATTCAAATAAACCTTTCGAATAAGCATGTCCTGCTCCTGTTACAGTCATATAGTGTGCTCCTATCTTTAACAAGAATGTTTCCTCCTCTCTTGGCGATAGCTCAAATGGTAATCGTGAGCTTAAAAATGGTTCAGGGCCAATTTTACTGAATTTAAATACAGAAACTGATAATTGAGTAGGATCTGCAGCTAAACGTCTTGTTAATGCTCCTTCTTGATGAGCTTGATGTTCTAATAAGATTTTAAAAAATATCTCTTGTAAAGAGTCAGTACTCATTGATAGAAATTCTTCTTTAGTCAAATAATCTTGGATATCTAATTTCATAGCTTGTACTGCAACTTTTTCTGACCCCAATCCAGTAATCATTATGATTGGAATCTCCTGATTCAATTTTCTTATTTGTTTAATAACCTCAAGACCTGATATGCCTGGTAATCTAAAATCAATAATTAATAAGTCGAAGGATCGGGATGGATCAGTTTTGAATTTTCTGATTCCTTGTTCTCCAGTTTCGCAAATGAATATTTTTCCTATACCTATTTTATTTAAAATTTTTATCAATAGAAATTGATGATCACGAGAATCCTCTATTAGTAAAACTCTTGCATCACTGATAGGATCAACTGTATTATT
>JBHLKP010000348.1:0-3607 GCA_048886525.1 Candidatus Hodarchaeota archaeon
GAATATATTAATGATTTCTTAGTTAAACAGAAAATTCCTCTGGATAATGACCAGAAAGCTATTTTTAAGATTCATTATTTACTTATTGAGGATCATATCACCCCTAAAGAAATGTGTAATCTCAATCGCTTGAATATTATGCTAAAACTCGAGAAAGGATTTCCCAGTAAGAGAGATTTATTACTGATGTTTCATGAGAATAGTATTGAAAGAAGGAATGAAATATTTTCTACCGCTTTTGATTTTCTTAATGTAATAGTAGAAGCACTAGATAGGGTAAAAAATTTATTAGAACTCCCTGAATTTCCAAAAATACCTGCTTATTCAAAAGAAAATATGCCAATTGTATTTTTTGAGCTTGGTATTAACCCTGAGGAAGAAACAGACATTTTTGAGAGTCCGTATTATGAAACAATGAAAGAGCTCAATGCCGAAAATTACTTCTTGTTAGCTTTCGATCTTGCTGGTTGGACTGTTATTCTTAAAAATATATCTCAAATAATGGTTTTCCAAGCAAAAAATTTAGAAGGTATCTTTCAACTCTTATTCAAGCAAATTCAAGAACTTTGGGCCTTTATTCTTCAATCATTTAACGATAAAGTTCAAAGACAACCTGAACCTATGCGGGATGAACTCTTAGCCCTATTAAAAGCTAAATAATTACTTAGATAGAGTGAAACCTCTTGTTTCCTAAAATGGATTGTAGATAGACAAGTAAAATTTAATTCTGAATTTTTCTAAACTCTCGAATGTCCAGTCCTTTAATGGAAGAAGCTAGAAACACATATCTCCATGATTTGTATTATTCGGTGATCTTTTGTACAAAGGTAGCATTAAATCCCCTTCAACAGTTTCAATGATTAATTCAGTTAGGAAAAAGAAAATTCTAGTAACTTTCACATTTGCCTTTGTTCCCCTCGTGAAGAACCACCGTATCAAATAAAGGACTTAATATAGTTAAGGAAGTCATTCATAAGGCTAGATGGTTTTTGGATATGAAGGGCTACAAGCGCTTCTCTGATTCAGGCAAATCTGTTTATAGGCATGTTGCAGAACGAAAGCTAGGCAGAAAGTTACGGAAATCTGAAGAGAGTCTATCACATCAAAAGGAACAAGAGTGACAACCGTCACCGTAACCTCTGGGTTTTTAAAAGTCAAGATCAACATCAGCAAGTGCACAAACGGGATAAAAAACGCTATGGGAGGTGGTGAGAAATGCAAGATGTGTGGTAAAAAGTGTATTTTTTTTCTTCTATCTCCCTTTTAATTGAATATTGTAACCTTTTGAAAAGTATCATAATTCAGAACTTCTTTTCCAATTTACCCTGATATAGGAGTAACTCTAATGGAAGTAAGAGAAGCTTGGATAAAAGCCTCTGTAGAACATTGGATCCTCAGAATAAAATATTTGAGTAGAAAAAAAGGAGAAATTACACAACGAGAGATAGAACCGGATTTTATTGGTTATTCAAGAGATGGGAAAAATTATGGCTATTGGGCGGCTTATGATTATTTAAGAAGAGATAGTCCGAGGTGTTTTAAACCAGAGAACATAATGGAATGGAATGTATCAAAAAGGAAATTTGATTTTTCTTCTTTTTCATCAGTCAGGAGATGGAGAGAGTTAATTCCCTTGTATGAAAGCTTAAATCTTAATAATAAACCATGGCCTTCTGAAAAGGTAATAGATTGAATTAAAAGTCACGGATATAAAGTTAAAACCGAGGGGATGAAATGAAAATTAAACAGCTGGAAGTAAAGAACTTCAGATGCATTAAAGAAAGTACACTTCCTTGTGATGACTTAACTGTTTTACTAGGCCCAAATGGAAGTGGGAAATCATCATTTTTGCAAGCTTTAAATCTTTTCTACGATTCTCGTGTTCACGTGAATGAAGATGACTTTTACAACAGGAATCTAGAGGAAGAAATAATCATACGTGTTCATTTCAGTAATCTAACCGAGGTTGAAAAGAATCTCTTTAGGGCTTATATTGATGGTGAAAACCTTGTTGTAGAAAAAGTAATTATATGGCCTAGTGGACGAGGTAGGCAAAAATATCATGGATCGAGACTAAAAAATCCTGATTTCAATAATTTTAGAACTACTTCTGGAACAGATTTACGCTCTTCTTATAATGATTTAAGAAAAAGTACCTATTCTGAGTTGCCTTCATATACAAATAAAGAGAATGCTGAAATTGCTCTAAGAGAATGGGAAGAGTCTCATCCCAATGAATGTCAAAGACATCGTGATGACGGACAATTCTTTGGTTTTAATGAAGTTGGTTCTGCGCGACTTGAAAAATTTACCAAGTTCATATTAATCCCAGCAGTTTGTGATGCTTCTGAAAACGTCGCAGAAGGAAAAGGAAGTCCAATGTCTGAGATCATGGAACTAACTGTGCGAAGAGTACTTTCTCAAAAAGCAGAGTGGGTTAATTTAGAAAGTGAAATGGCCCAAAAACTTGAGGAAATTGTAAATCCAGAAAAACTAGAGGAATTAGGGCAACTAGAGGATGAATTAAATGCATTATTAAGAACATTTGCACCGAACGCTGGAGTCGAGCTATCTTGGGAGAGTACAAATCTAGTCAATATTTCTCCTCCTAGATCTCAAGTTAAAATCATTGAAGATGGGTTTCCTTCATCAGTAGAAAGAACTGGACATGGTGTACAAAGAGCTTTCATACTAACATTATTGCAATATTTAGCTACACTTCAACCATTAGGAGATACAGAAGAAAGAGACCTACTCTTTAAGCCTGATATTATAATTGGAGTAGAGGAACCAGAGCTATATCAACATCCTAATAGACAACGATTGTTATCAACGATTTTTCTTCAACTCGTTAAGGAAAAAAATAACAAAGGTGGAGGAAGAACTCAAATTATGTATTCAACACATTCTCCTCTATTTGTAGATATTAAAAGATTTAATAATATTAGGTTATTAAACAAGACTTTATTAATTGAGACACAGCCAAAACAAACAAATGTAATTTATACAACCCTTGATGAAATAGCGAGATCACTCGAAAAAATAGAGGCTAAACCAGATGGATTTTACACTTCATTATCCTTAACCGCAAAACTCCAAACTTTGATGACACCTTGGATAAATGAAGGTTTTTTTGCAGATATTGCTATTTTGGTAGAAGGAGAAGAAGACCGGGCAGCGGTTATAGGTACAGCAAATGAACTAAAATATGACTTGGAGAGTTGGGGAATTTCAGTTATTCCGTGTTCTGGAAAAGGAAATCTTCACAAGGCAGCAGTAATATTCCAAAAGTTAGGTATTCCTATATATGTTATATGGGATAGTGATTTTAAACCTAAAAAAGGAAATCCAGAGGAAAATAAGAGACTCTTAAGATTGTTTGACCAACCAGAGGAGGATTGGCCTGAAAATATCACTGGAAAGTTTGCATGTTTTAAACGTAGTTTAACTCAAACATTTCGGTATGAAATAGGTAAAGACTTACATAAATCCATTCTGAATAGGCTAACCGACGAATTTTCGATAACAAAGAAAAAAGCAATGAAAAATCCGGTAATCATCCAAAGGATAATAACAGAGGCGAGGAAGAATGGGAAATCATGCGTAA
>JBHLKP010000349.1:0-3591 GCA_048886525.1 Candidatus Hodarchaeota archaeon
TATTTGAAATGAAAGGATTTGCATCGGATATTCCACTCCCACGTTGTCTTTCATTGGTAGGTTACTCAAATCAATACAAATAGAGATTATGTTATTAATGAACAATCGTCTATCTATAGCTGCTGAAATTAACTTATTTTTTTTAGATTCTTGTTTCAATTTCTTCTTTTTCATTTACCTGATATGATTAATGTCCTGTTTTAACGCCTAAATAAGCTTGTGCTTATAGATTAGATATTTAATTTTTTTTTCAGGCCAGAAAGTGATAGGGTTGTTGCGCAAATCATAATTCCTTCTCTTATTTCAATCTTTTCACTTAAACGGTTAAAATGATAGTGATCAACTAAGATTCCTTCACATCCCTGAAGGATTGCAGATGCTAAATTTAATGCATCTTAAAAATAAGAGCTTTGAGATGATAATTAATTTTGAATGAGCAATTTTTACGTATGCGAAACACGAGTTTTATCCCATAGAAAAAACCATTATTTAAAACAATATTTCTGGATATTGTGTTTAGATCAGAGTTCAAAATGATAATTCCTCCGAGTAAATTGTCGTAAATAATATTACCTGATAATGTAATTTCATCTGATCTACTTAATTTATTAAAAGCAAAACTGGATGAACGAATGAGTTCAGTTTTGACTCTAATTCTCCATTAAACCTTCAAGAGCTTTCTTCCAATCCTTTACAACAGCAGTTGTAAAGGGAGCTCCTAACAAATCATCCATTTGGTTCCCTATAATTGTATTTTCTTAATGAATTAAGGTTTTTTACCCACAAAAAGTCCATAACCAATATAGTTAGGAAGTTCTCTTGGAGTAGATTTAGTTTCACTTAAAAACTCCCTATATTTCCGAGACTTAAGAGCAGAACTTAGAGATTTGAATAAACTTGCAAAGAAATGTCGCCAACCATACCGTTTAATATGTTCACGAAACTCACTTCTTGTTTTGATGGACTGTGTTTGCACACTCAAATTATCAAGTTTAGCTTCATTCAGAAGTAGAAGCCACTTATCCTCTGTCATTACGTCGCCTTTGAACCATTGACTTTTCATCAGAATATCTGAAATTTCCTTGGGGGGTGATTTGTCTAATAAAATTGATTCATTTAATCCAATATAACCACCTGGTTTAGTAACTCGAACAAATTCGGTTATAGCGGTCGGTTTATCCTCAACAAATGAAAGAACGGACTCAGTCATGACAATATCAAACAAGTTATCATCAAAGGGTAAGTTTGTTGCATCAGCAATTCTTAATTCAACTAAATCCGTGACTTTTCTTTTCTTCACCCGTTTTGTTGCTTTTTGTATCATTCTTTCTGATTTATCAACACCTGTGATTTGTACATCATACTTTTTTGCAATATAACTAACTGTTGCACCAACACCACAACCTACATCCAGAATCCTTGAATTTTCATTTATATTACATAATTCAAGTAGTTTATCGGTGGCTGTTATACCCCCTAAGTGTTTGGAAATATCAAAAGAGGCCTGCATCTCGAATAATGGAAATTCCAAATCAAAAATTTCATCTAACTCGGATTTATTCTTTTGTTTCTCCTCAATCATAATTTTGTCACCTCCTAGAATAAATTATTACCAATTATTCTATGGCTTTCTATTCAACCATTAAGGATTTTAATTATTTTAAATTTTCTTTTGTACACTATGTTTCAGATTCTCCAGAAATTCTTGCTAATTACCGGTTTTGGTTTTAATGTCCTTACTGTTTGGTTTGCTTGGACTTGGACCTAAGTTGATGGTGATAAACTATCAGAAAAAATTAAAAAATTCAGTTTGACGATTATACAGCTATGGCTTATGGGAAATTTCTCGTATAGAAGATCATTCCTTAATGCCATAAGAGGATCAAGATAAGCAATAATAACGAGTTATCATTCAGAAATACCATAAATAGATTATATATTGCTGTATTACTCGATTCCCTCAAAAATAGAATTTTTTGGACGTGATAAACACGCTGATGGATGAAGGAAATCGATTAACAAAGGTTATTACCTGTTCTCCTAAACATGAATACTTTCACATCGATGATCTAATAGCTCACAATATCATTGAAGTTTCAAGTCCTATAAAGGCAATGAGACAACATTCTGAATTAAGAACAACCTTAGAAGAATTTGGAAGTGAGGTTGTCGATGTGGATGAATATGTTGGCCATCCTAATTCCATTTTCACTCGAGATACGGCTTTAGTTACCCCACGAGGCTATGTTAAGCTCAATATGGGTATAGAAACGCGGAAAGGTGAAGAAAAATGGATGGCAGGAATATTGGATTCTTTAAGTGAACCTTGTGTAGGAGAAATAACCGAACCTGGAACAGTTGAAGGTGGTGATGTGATACTTTGCGGATCTGTAGCTTTTATAGGCCAAACACAGAGGACAAATAGTGAAGGAATCAGTCAGCTCACGAGGATTCTGCAAAAAATGGATTATAATGTTCGTACTATAAAACTACCGGATATATATCTCCATCTTGATCAACTCATTGGCGTACTTGGACCAAATTACCTAATATATTGCCAGAGGCTTTTCACCCCAAGTTTTTTTGAGGGTTTTGAGACAGTAAAATCTTCTTGTAAAGGATTTAATGTTAATTTGATCTGTTTGGGAAAGGAAGAAATCATAGCTCCTGCAGCTAATACTGAAGTTATTAATCTGACTCAAGAGTACGGAGTAAAGGTCCATTCCATTGATTTTTCGGAATTTGCAAAGGGATCAGGAGGCCCAAATTGTCTTATAATGCCTGTAGGGAGGATATAGATGGTAAAAATAATGAAAAGAAAAAAGACAATTCTCCAAAAATTGGATAATTTATGGGTCTATTTAGGATTATTCAGCCTATCATTAGCCCTGCATTACCTTACTCCTTATTTTCAAAGCCAACCAATTCCTGATTTTTTCAGATCGGTGATTTATGCCCCTTTATATGAAGAGTTTGTTTATCGATTCTTGGGAATCATGATTGCGTTTTATAGTCTTAAAAAAATTGTTATCAGTGATTCAATTAGAATTAAAATAGACTGGGGGATGATATTTGTATTTTCGGCATATATTGAAATCGCAAAAGGCTTTTTAATTGTATTGAATGCTTCATCATTGGAACTTTTTAGCATTTCATTAGTTTGTACTTTTTTAATTCTTGGAATCTTACTAATAGCAAAAGACTACCAAATAGAAATCATCATTTTTGTTTCAAGCTTTACGTTTGCTTTCGTTCACGAACACCTCAGGTTCATCCCTGTTTTCGTCGCAGGTATTTTTTTCTCTTTATTATGTGTCCACAGATCTAGAATTACGCTATTTGACAATCAAACCAAGAAAACGAAACTGTTTCTGCTCATTTATGGGATTTTCCCAGGTTATTTGATCCATTTATGGAACAATTTTTTAAATTGGCTTTTATACCAACAATTACTTCCAATTCTTATTGATTTACTCTCTGTAATCAGCATGACAGTATTTTTGTTCCTATTAGAGAAGTTTGCATATCAGATTATTGATGAGAAGTGCAAAATCCGTCATGAAACGGCCGATAATTCTCATTTTCAGTCTA
>JBHLKP010000350.1:0-3525 GCA_048886525.1 Candidatus Hodarchaeota archaeon
CTTTCAGATCGTTCTTTCAACAGCTGTGGATTTGTAGAAGATTTTACCTCGAAAACTTTTTCAAGTTTCGACTACTCTTTAGAAAGCCTTATACGTTTAAATTCAATGTCATATGGCTATGCAATAGAAAATCCAGAAGCAAGAGGAGGAAGCGATAATTATACTGTGAATATCCTTATTATTCCAGAAATGGCTCCATTACTCAATCAATTTAAAGAAGAACTTCAGGTATCAGTTCATGAAATTCATATGGTAATGACCAATGAACCTGAAGCTAAGGATGCTATTCTAAAATCTGTTATTAATCTTAGGAAAAGAGTTTCATATATTGTCTTGTCCTATAAAGACATCTATAAAACTACTGAATTAATAGAAGAAGATTTATCCAGTTATTAGAAGAATTCATAATTCTGTCGATTTGGATACGGTTTTTATAACTTCTTACTAGGATTTTTGTAAGTATGAATTAGAAAAAGAGCATGATACCCATATATATTTCACATATTATGTCTTTTTCTAAATTAAATGTCGTCAAATTAAAATCACAATGATAGTTGATGATTTTCTAATTTTCCTTGAGATAGAAAAAGGGTACTCCCCAAAAACGATTCGAGAATATTCATATGACTTGAAAATGTTTGATAAAAATCTAAAATTGAACGGAATCACAAAAACGATTGAAAATGCAACGACGGCAGACTTAAGACGATTTTTTCTTCATTTAAAACGAGATAAATCGTATTCACCTAGATCATTACATCGTAAAATATGTTCAATAAAGTCTTTTTATAAATTCTTGAAGAAGGAAGGATTTGTCTCCATAAATCCAGCAGAAAATATTGAATCTCCAAAAATTCCAAAATCTTTGCCTACAACTATAAGTATTGAGGAAACACTAGCTTTACTAGCAACACCAAAGAATGTTCGAGATAAGACAATCTTATTTTTATTATATGGAACTGGATTACGAGTTTCGGAGCTTAGTAATTTGGATGTTGATCAACTAGATTTAGAAAATCGGATAATTCATGTGGTTGCTGGAAAAGGTAATAAGGATAGAATTATACCATTACCTGATTTAATCATTCCAATTCTTGAAAATTACATCACTGAACGTAATAGTAACTTTAAAGATTCCGCTTTGATACTAAATCGTTCAGGAAATCGGTTAACACCTCGTTCAATTCAAAGAATTGTCAAGAAATATAAAAAAGAAGCAGGATTAGACGACAAAGTAGTCACCCCCCACACTTTGAGGCATGCATTCGCAACTCACCTATTATCAAACTCTGTGGATATCCGCGTTATTCAAGAATTACTAGGTCATGCCTCTCTCTCAACGACTCAGCTTTATACTCATGTGTCTCTTGAACATCTTAGAGAATCGTACGATCTTGGACATCCTCTTTCAGGCAAGAATAAGAGGAATGTTTTCGAAGGATAATAAGTAGCAATGGAATCTTAAGCAAACAATTCATCGAGTTTTTGCTCTAATAGGAAAATCGGAACAATTTCTCCATTCACGACAACAGTTCGACCACTTACTCCAAGTTTTTTCGCACGATCTGTATCCGAGGTTAAACTGATAATTTCTAATTTATCTCGATAGTCCTCCAATATGTTCCAGACATTGTTTATCCAAACTGAAAATGAACAACTACAAGCTTCTGCAGGGGAAAAGATCTCAACTTTGTGTTTGGGTAAGCTATTCACTAGATCTTCAATCCTCTGAATATTAGTATTTTTGTAAAAGTTCAACTAATTTATCTGATGCTAGATATTTGCCTGAAATTATTATTTTGCCATTAATTGCCAGTGCGGGAGTAGACATTATTCCTCGTTCAATATATTCTTCCATGTTTGTGATATAACGAAGTTCAACATCAGTCCATGCTAATTTTTCGATCGCTTCTTCAGCACTTTTTTTCAATGCTTTACATTTAGCGCATCCAGGACCAAATACTTCAATAATTTTTTTCATTCTTAAATCTCCATTTTATATCTTTTTTACATCTCTCTTTTGTACAAGTATTTCTTCAACCATAGTGCAAGATAGACTAAGAAGATAAGTACAGGAACCTCTATGAGAGGTCCAACAACAGTAGCTAATGCCTGATCTGAATTAATGCCAAAAGTGGCTATTGCTACCGCGATCGCAAGTTCAAAATTATTCGATGCAGCTGTAAAAGATAGAGTCACTGTTTCTGCATATTTAAACTTCAAGAGGTTTGATATGAGGAAACTAATTAAAAACATTCCAAAGAAATAAACCAAAAGCGGAACTGCAATTCTCAAAATATCCAATGGATTAGATAAGATTTTTTCTCCTTGCATTGAAAACATTGCAATAACCGTGAAAAGAAGTCCAATAATGGCAGTTGGCCCTAATTTGGGCATGAAAACGGCCTCATACCACTGATCCCCTTTATTCCGCCTTAAAATCTCTCTAGTTAGTACCCCAGCAATTACTGGAATACCAAGAAAGATGAAGACGCTCTGAGCAATATCGAGAATGTTAATATTGGTAATACCAATGAAAATCCAAGCGTAGATTGCATAGAAAAAAATCTGAAATACACTGTTAAGGGCTACTAGGAGGGCGCATTTTTCTGCATCTCCTCCAGCAAGCATATTCCATATAAGCACCATAGCGATACATCGGGCTAGTCCCACAAGGATAACACCTTCCCGATACCCTGGGAGATCAACCAAGAAAATCCATGCTAAAATAAACATAAATACAGGCCCAAAAATCCAGTTTTGAAATAATGATGTTCCGAAAAGCTTGTATTCCTTTAAAACGTCTGGAATTTTCTCATATTTTACCTTCGCTAGTACAGGATACATCATCCATAATAGTCCAATAGCAATCGGTAAACTTACTGTACCTATTTGTACTAAATTGAATAGCTTCTGTATATCAGGAACGACTCTATTCATGAATAGTCCAATAAGCATTGCTATTATTATAAATACAGGAAGAAATTTATCTAAAAACGACATTTCTTCAGTTAATCCTTTTATTTCACTCATTAGGAATCCTCATATTATTATCTATTCAATTTACCATAACTTAATACCTTGGCCGAGTAATAAACCAAATAATAATCCTGCTAAAGTAGTGAAAACCGATACTAGACCTACATAAACCGTATTTCGTTTATCTCCCAAGAATTTGCGTGTCACAAGTATACTTTGCAAAGATAACTCAGGATCAGCCAAGAGATAAGCTAACAGTGGCCCTCGTGCCATTCCTAGATCTAAGAAAATTCGAGCAATTGGTACTTCCATTAATGTTGGAAAATACATAAAGACACCAAATAATACTCCAATGAGATTAGCTAACACTGTATTCTGTCCAACTAAATTAGCAACTAAATTCGGGGGAAGAAAAAATCTTACAAAACCTGCTATTGCAACACCAGTAATTATTAAAGGAAAAATTGATTTAACAAAGATCCAAGTTTCCATAAACCATGCTTTAATGTCTTCAGAGTCGAATCGTCTCCAAGTGAACAATAATAG
>JBHLKP010000351.1:0-3496 GCA_048886525.1 Candidatus Hodarchaeota archaeon
ATTATAGAGAAAAAGTAACTTTATAAAATATTTTCTCTATTGATATCATGAACTAAACACATTTGTATTTCCAGTATATATCAATAATATACCATCAGATTCTTGTGTAAGCGATAAAAAATAAATCGGGCTAGGTATAGAATTTTGAACTTTTTTCATTAAACTAGAGACTCTATCGCTTTTTAATCTATTGATTGGAATCGGATCGAGAGTGCCATCATCTTCAACTCCTATTAGTAGGATTATAGATTCACCTGAACCTAATTTTCCATCTAAATATCCTGAAATTCTATCAATTATTTCTTTATCCTTACCAGTAAAAAAATCACGTGCTTTAAATTCTAATTGTACATTTAATTCATCATTCTCTAACTTTGTAAATCGCTTATTAAATTGGATATCTTGCTCAAGCCTTCTATAAAAAAGTCTAAAGAACCTACTTATTGGCATTTTTTTATTGTTTTCGGTTATAATTTTAAAAAATAATATTTCTATTAATCGTTTCAAATTCCTATCTTGGAGATTTATAGTTATATAATAATCTATAATGATCCTATTCAATTCACCTTGATTTACTTTATTCCATATTTTTAGATTAGCGAAAGAAAGAGGCGGATGCATGAAAACCCCACCTGCGTGAAATAAATTTATTTCTTCTTTATTAACAAATCTTGTATAAAGATCTTCAAGATAACTATCTCTTAATTCAATATTATCATTGATAAACAGAATATCGAAGTTGGGATTTTGTTTTTCCAATACAATTTCTTGTTTGTCTCCCACAATTTTTACTAACCGATTTTTTTCATCTAGATATTTATTAGAATAGGGCTCCAATGATCCAATTATTTTATTGTATCTATCATGATAATAGTTTATGTCATACTTCTCAGCGTGAAAATCTTGTAAAAAATCCCTAATATTTTCATATTTTCTTGCCCCTACGTAGACTTGTTTAATTGTTAAGTATTCTAAGGGATTTGCAAATTTAATTCTACCTTCTTTCATTTCAGGATGTTTCTTTATCCACTCTTCAATCTGTTTTTCGTTTAGCTCAAAAACATTAATTTTTTTTTCCACTTCAGAATATAATCTGTAATAACCTCCAAAATGGTAAAATGCATCTTTAAGCGGTAATCTTAACCATTCCACAAACGATTCTGTTGCATATTTTTCATAATACCGTACTTTGATTGACTGCTGTTCTTGTATAAATTGTGCATATCGCAAGATATTATCGGAATCTAACATTCTGGGAATTGTTTTCCATTCTGGAGTAATGGTTTCTTCGCCAAATATACTATGAGATAATAATAATTGATCTTGAAGTAAAATACCAATTATGTATTTGGTTGCTTCTCTCATACGATATCTCATACTATCTGTAAAATCGTAAAGGAGTTGATTCATTTCACTTTCGTTTATATTTGGAAAATTTTCGAGTAGGGATTTTATCCAATTTCTTGGGTTAGTTCTCAAATTTATTTTCTTGAGATCTTTTTCTTTAGGTTGTGGTAATTTATTGATAATCGATTTAATCTTTTTTATATCTAAATCATCAATAATTTTCATAGGTTTAATTTTGTCGGATGTAACCCTCTTTGAAAATGCATAAATAGTTTGTGCCACTTCAAATCAGACTTCTTATAAATCTTGTCTTTTTAATTAATATATCATTAATAATATAAGAATTTGATGGGTGCCAAGATAATAAGCGATATATTTCCCTTTTTTAAAGGTTATCAATTTAATTCACAAATTTTTTTTAAAATTACCGTTTTATTCTTGTCTTAATCTATAAAAAATGCTACAGAAATATATCTTTTTCTCTATTATCTCCTAAAAATTTAATATTCCTCCCCCGTGGTGCCCCCTCCTAAAAAAGGATAATGATCTCTTAAATCTATAAGACAATCTTTCAATATTCATAATCTAAAGTTTTAAGTATGTATTCCTCTCCTGTGGCTCCGTTGAAAAACAAAGCATATCGCTTCCGCTGGTTCTTTAAGTAATTCAATTCCTTCTCATCAAGGATGAGACAGCGTCCATTCTCCAAGTCAAGTCGGAACACAATCTTTAGGGCGGGAGATTTGGACACGCATTTAAAAAGGCTTGATGGTTCCTGGTCAATAAGTATGAACGCAATTCCTCTGCTTCGGAATTCTTCTAACAACTCTTTGAACACGATTTCAAGGCGTTCTTTAGCAATTACCATGTCATCATATGGGCTAGTTGAGAGAGCTTTGGCGAGAATTGCGTCTGGCTCATCGATGACTATGAGGTTGTGGAGTACATCAGCCTCCAGATGGGAAGTGAGAGTCTTGACCATTTGAAAGAGGGCGTTTACGAGTATGATTTTAGTCCAGGAATTACATTCTGTTAAGTCAATATAGATGTTTTTACCTTGGCGCCATTCTGTAAACCATTGAGGAATAGAGGGGCGTAATTTAAGAGTCTCGCTAATAATACTATCGCTCAATCGTTGGGAGACAGTATTATTGATTTCACTTTTGATGTTAGTTTGGAATTTTTCATGATATTTATGTTCGGGATCATCTAAATAATCCAAAGTTCTTTCAAACAATTCAAGAGGGTATGCTGGTAATGAATGTGCCTTATCAAACGACATCATTGTGGTATAGGTAACTGTGGTAGCGGTATTTTTTAGGCCTATTGAGGCAGTTAAAAACATTGCAGTTTCGAGTGCATATTTTTCCAAGGTTTTACACTGATGGGAGGGTTTCACAAAATAGGGTATTTGAAGCTCTTTATCTCCGTATTTTAAAATTTTATCAGGGTTGAAATAGTGAGCTTGATCCTTTTTGGATAGACCAATGCCTAAAATACCAACTTGGGGGGCTTTCTTGGAAATCTCATTTATAATTAGGCTTGAGACATACGTTTTTCCGGTACCAGTAGCTCCTGCAATGATACAGCTTTGAGTAAAATCATTGATATGAGCAAAAGCATTATCTTCAGTAAGAACTCCCTGCCTGACAATTTTCCCAAAACACACATGATTTTTATCATGCTCATCGATAGGTAAATCGATGATATGTTCATTTTCAAGAATAAATGGTTTCGGTAATCCTGAATTGGGAGGGAAATTAAAGTCAAAATTTTTTGGATTAATAAATACCAAATTATTGCTAAACACATTTCCTTCTAGGATGCGTCTCCATGTATCCAAGGCTGCTTTTGAGTAGGGGAATTTGCCCCCGTAGATATTGTAAATGTTCATGGCAAGGTATTCAAGTTCGGATTGGAATAGAACCTTTTGAAGTTCGTTGTTACTGTTGGGATTATTCTTAATATCTGCTCTGATGAATATTTTAGCATTAAAATCTTTATATTCTGTTGTTTTTTGCACGGTATTCTTTTGCATTGAATTATCTCTTTGCCAAATGACATATAATTTTATTATCCTTTCTTTATTCGAGTTATATTTATTAATTTGAATGAAGTTGCTAATAATAGAAAGGGTTTCAAAATCCTG
>JBHLKP010000352.1:0-1506 GCA_048886525.1 Candidatus Hodarchaeota archaeon
CAAGACCCGTTTATTTCACTACAACGTTGGTTGCGAAATTCTGTTGATGCTACCCAACTTTCAACAAAATTAGATCAGAATCATTTTGATATATTCGAGGATCAACCTGAAGATTTTAGATTACCACCGAATACATTCATGAGTATAGAGGTTCGGACCAAAAAAATCACTGTTTTACTTTCTGTAACGTCTAGAGTATGTCAAAAATCCTATAATTTTGTTGCACGAATTATGGATGACTTTTTCAATACACGGGTACGTCATAAATTCGAAGCTCAACGATTAAAGAAACTAATTTCTCAGAAGAAATCATATAAGCAAACTGTATCAGCAGAATTGCTGCGTCAACAAAAATTTCATGACAGTACACAATTAGGTATGAAAGTTCCATTGAATAGCATCTATGGTCTTCTAGGAATGAAAGCGGGTGTTCGAAACGCTAGTACGCCTTGTGCTGGTATTACTACAAAGCTATCGGCTGATTTGATTCATTGGGCTGCTAATGAACTAGAGAAAATCGGTATGGTAACAGAACTAGACACTGACGGAGTGTGGCTTTGGGTTCCGAAGTTATTCCCTCTAACATTTCCTGTTACTATCATAAATCCTTATCAAAAAGCTAAATCGAATGTTGTTAACGTTAGCCTTATTGATAAAATTCTCAATGAAAAAGTAGATAAAATTACTCGGAACGATAATTATTGGAATAATGATGGCAAAAAAATTGTTCGAGGCAGCAAGAGCCTTATAAAATTCGAGCAAGATGGTCCTTATGATTTCCAATTTGTGATGGGAAAAAAGAAATATATAGTCTACAATTTCGATGATAATAAAAAAGAATGGATAGAAAAAGAATTAACTGGTTTAGAGTCTAAAAGGGCTGATTTCTCTAAACTTCAGAAATATTTCCAGGAGCGAATAATCAAAACCTATTTGGGACAATTTAATCCAGATAAACCGTTAGAATTAGGTCAGCTATATCAAAATGCAATTATAACATCAGAGATCATACGTAGTGAGATGCTTGAAGGTAATTTAGATCCAAGTTATTTTGTTAAGCCTAAAGCTATTAATAAACCTCTAAGAGCTTATAAATCTAAGCTTCCACAAGTATCTGCTGCTTACATCCTGAAAGATCTTGGTTTTTCGGTTGATCCAGGTACACGAATTCAGATGTTAAATATAAAGGGAAATCATGTTATACCAAATCAAATTTTTGACTTCAGTTTCAAGAAAATAAAGGAAGTATTGGTAAAACATGCTATATGCCCTCTAGAATTCATGGTTGGAGATCTGACCTCAAAAGATGATCTAAAAAAGCTGATTGATGTTCGACAATACGAATCTGAAATTTTTGGGCCAGGACGCATTTATGATCGTATGATCCGTTACCCAATGGACGTTCAACAAATTACAACACAATCACAACAAGAATTAGATATTGGAGAAATAACTAGCAAGATTAATAAAAATATATCAGTGATAGAAGAAAATCAGCGAATTATC
>JBHLKP010000352.1:1606-3469 GCA_048886525.1 Candidatus Hodarchaeota archaeon
AGAGAATATGAGAAGTTTGAAAGTCCAAAAAAGAAAAAAAAGACTGGAAAAAGGAAAGCTACTTCCTCACTTCACCTCTCTGAAATAAAAATCGATGAAACTGACGAAGAAGCTGGAGAAAAATCACCTGTTTCCTCTGATGAACTAATTGAATTAGAAAAACAAGATATCTTTTCAAATGGATCTGGAAAGAGAAATGAAGATTTTGCAATAGATTTGGATACTGAGGATGAGGGAAGAGTAGTATGTTCTGAATGCGGTGCATTAGTAGATCCAGATGAAATAACAGATGAGGGGTGTAGATTTTGCGGAGGAAATATCATTATTATCTAAATTCGTACTTTTTAAGAATTTTTCAATTGTGATTCGTGCATATACCGCAACTGTAAGTTTTTTATTGTAGTGATCCAAATCCTTCATGTAATTTAATTACATTTTCATTGAAGTCCAATAGAAGAATACTTAATTTAACACTTAGAAGAACCAGTAAAATCAGAAGGAAGCAATTACTTTGATAGATAGCATTAAATTTCCATCGAGAACTCTAGAAGGATTAGCATTAGAGCAAACTGAACAATTTCTAAAACCACGAACATTCCTTGATATGGTTTACCTTTTCTTTCTAATTTTTTGGTGGGTATCAGCTTTTGTGTTCACTAATGAAGTGGTCTTTCGTGCAACAATGTTCGGAATCTTGATTATTCTATTTATTTTTACACCTATTTACGTATTATTTTCGGAGGAAAACAAATCAGCAGCCTCTGCAAAGAATAGAGCATTGAAAATTCTAATATTCTACGTTCTCATCCAACTTTCAACCCCTAATAGTTCCATTCCAGCATTATGGGATCCTTTATTCTTTCCTATCTCTTATCAAGATCTTGAAAGATTAATCGTCTGCTTGTTAATCCCCGTGATAATGCTTGTTTCTAGTTTCTTACCTTCTAATCTTGAATACGGATATTCTTTTTACATTCAGAACATTATTAAGGTTTGTTGGTCAGCATTATTAATATTATTTATTTTTAAAGGTATTTCTCTGTTTATTCTTCCATCAGGTCTCTTTATCGATTTTGATCAAATGCTTCTAGTAACTTATGGTCTATTCTTACTTGGTAATGTTCTTCCTGGGGGTTCTAAACCAATAAAAATCTCTAAAGATATGAAAATGAGTATGAACTCTCTATTCGATCAATATCAAGCGATGAAGTCAAGAAATGAAAGAATACGTGATGCTTTGTTTTTTGGTAGTATTTGCTTATTTATATTCATGTGGTTGAATTGGATTGAGAATTACAAAGAAATTTTTCAATTTATTGCTATTATTGGGCTTTTTATCTGGTTTATTTTGTTATTCGCCTCCTCAGAAGAAAAGGGAAGAGGATTTTCTTCTGTCATCAACTCGATCACTGGGCAAACAATTGATCCTACAAGTGTGATTGGAAGTCGAGTACAGAATTTTGCGCAAACAATTCAAGAAACTCAATTTGAAAAACCTGAACGTGTCTATTCTATTCCTACGGATGGTATGAAACTTATTAGTAAGGGTAAAACAAAAATAAGTGCATCAAAAGGTTCATTGGCTGTTCCAACAGTTACGAATAAGGGTACAGCGCTAGTATTGATGGGAAAATCGGAAATGGAAACAGAGACTGAAGGCCAGCAAACAACAAAAGAGGAGATTGAAGGAACGACTACATTATGGGTGCCACCAGAAGAATGGGATAAAATCAAGCTTAAGCTAGTTCCAAAAGATATGGATGAGTTAAGCGATATAGAATTACAACAAGCTGGTATTCATACCGCTACTGAGATTTTTGAAAAAACAAAAAACGCCCTCGATAGTTTAAAAACTTGGAAGGG
>JBHLKP010000353.1:0-3464 GCA_048886525.1 Candidatus Hodarchaeota archaeon
ACAATCCATTTAACGATTCAGCGAACTGCCCAGCGCTTTAGTAGGCTGGTTTCCTCCTGCAATGATAGTGGGTAATGATGACCACATGCAATTATAAAATAAAAAAACCATAATTCTATATCAAGATAAAAGCAACAATGAAACAGATAATGCTCTGAAATAGTTAGAGGGCTCGTAGCTTAGCCTGGATAAAATTATAGAAAGATGAGTTTTTATTAACTCTCTTCTAATTCGGTCCAGAAAGAGTACTGCGCTGCGGATGATCATAAAAGTTGTTGATTAGGAGACACGCAGGGGTCATGAGTTCAAATCTCATCGAGCCCGTTAAATCTCTTTATTTTATCTTTTGCGTTTTTAATATTTTTTAATTTTTTGGAAAAAAGGCTAGAAACTTGGAATTGAATTTATACGACATCTCATGCTATTACAAATAAAAATTTTTTTTCTTTGCTTATTATAAAGAAATTTATTTAAGTATCCGTCCTGAACTGTCATAATCTCTCCTTAACTGATCTATCAACAACTTTTAGTATTGTAGATGAATCTCGGCGATTAATAATATAGAATTAATTAAGTGAAACCTAATCTAATGAAGGGTAACGCCAGGAATAAGCTAATTAATGCCTTTTTATGAATAAAATCGACTTAATCTGCTATTATTACAATAACATGATTTGTTATAACAGAAGTGAAATAAGCTAGCATATGGCGATATCCAAGAATTTCATCGCTTCGCATTTTTTGGTATAAATTAATTTTTTTAGGAAATTAAGATGTGTCCATCAATAACTGGAATATGTGGAAGTATAAACCGGTCTTTCAAGGCCAAAAACCATAAGGTTCGCTGTATTTCGGTTCAAAACTTTAGAGATATCGATGAAATTGAAATGGAGATGCAAAATCAGAAAATGATAGTTATTTTTTTTAAAGAATTTCGGATTAAAAAATCAATTGAAGCTAAACGTGTACTACAATATCTTAATGCATTTATCCGACAATATGAATTTACTCTCTTAAATTTAGGAAAACTAGATTATCTCTTACTCCTTCCTAAAGAATATGAGCTTTCAACTGAGACCTCGATTTATTAAAATAGAAAATAGGGTTATTATCTGTTAATAATTCTATAGTATAATTTGGATCACTATGGTTCTCTATTTTGTGGTATAAAAGAAGGGAACTATAAATCGCTTTAGTGAGCACTAACGGTTATTTCATATTTATCACTCATATTTCTTCAGTGATGTTCTGACAAATAGTGCTGTTGACAAAAATATGAGGATGGAGGCTAGAAAAAGGCTCCAGAAGGCTAAATTTGGCAAAATTGGTGACGGAAATAAGCTTTCTAGATAAATACTACCGGCGCTTAACTCAATAGGTAAATAACCTCTTCGATTACCAAAAAATACAACATCACACCAACCAAATGATAAACCCTCTGTAGAAACCCAACCAATGTAATTTGTAGAATTATTAGGATCCAAATGCATTGCTCTACGAGTCAATATTGATCCAGTTCTTTCAAGAGTAATAGTAACTTGTCCCTGTGAAATGCTATTGTTTTCTGAATCGACTAATGTAACATTCCCATGTATAGTTTCACCAATCTTGATTGATTGATCTACTACTTTATCGATGGAAGGATTATAAAAATTCATGATTCCTGTATTTCTTCCTAACCACCTTATTGCATTTAATAAAAATTTCGTATTATCTAGGAACATACTAGAAGTATTCACTAAAGGTTCAATATAACTATTATTTAACATATCGGCTGAACTAATGGCAAGGATGCGTGCTCCGTTCATAAATTCCAATGTAGATATTAATGTATTGTTTTTAGAGGGCTTTTCATCTAGATTCAATAATAAGATTGGATTATAATATAAAATAGAGGGAGATTGATAACTAATTAATTTTGAATCATTGAAAGAAATTCCCATCGCATTGGGGAGTACGATTTGAGAAACATTTTCTGTTAGAGGAGTCTTTGGGGTTGTAAAATTTCGAGATGTAATTAAATATTGCGCTGATTGGTTACCACGTGCATTTTCAGGTATAATAGAGCTTGTTAAGTTAAAACTGAGGCCATAAGGTTTCATAAGAGCATTACATGGTTCTTCAGACTGATTTCTAAATCCAGTAGCAATAAGAACGGAGTTTCCTAATTTGATAAACTCTTCTACAACTTCTACTTCTGTATCTGAGTACCCAACAGTCGGTGCTACAGTCATAAGAACATCAATACCTGTTAAAGAGGTATCACTAAGGTCATCTTCTATAAACACAACTTCTTGAGAACTAAAGGTAGTGTTTAGAATGCTGGTAAGATTGGTTAAATGACTAGAGTTGATAGCGTTATCATGACCTAAATCAATCCCAATCACGATTTCAGATTCAATTGTAGGTTCAATTGCACCTTGAACAACTATTGGGCTCATAGTATTCATATTAATGTTGAAAATACTTACAAAAAATATAGTGATTATTAATATCCAAGAGTTCCGCGATTTATTCAATTAAAATTCCTCTTTCTTGGTATTAGCTCCTTTATAGTATCAATATATTAGTGAGTGTTGCTAGAAGCGTTTCGGAGTTATTTAAAGTCGGATTAGACTGCTTTTTGAATATTATTTATGTTCTTGCTTGAACGCTAATTAAAAAAAACATTTGATATTTTCTCGTGACTACGGTACAACGGCGCGATAGACTATAAATTCACCAGCAGTAGGAGAATTACGAATAATTTTTAAAACATCTCCAGCTTTTGCCCCTAATAGCTGAACCGCTGGATCATCGGCTGATATTTTTGGTAATTGATATTTGAATATTGAATATTTGCTTTCCAGTTCAGCAATTTCTTCTTCTGTAGCAAATTGATGTATTGGGACTTGAAAATGCTTGAATAAATTAAAGAACGGAAATTTAATTGAGAACGTTTCAATCCCTGCAGCTTTTGCCTCACGTTTTGCATAATGAGTATATTTATTCAAAGCGAGAAGAATCGCATGATCATATCCCTTTTCTTCTATTTCTTCTTTGTAATCCCTTAGCTCACGCACCCCGACAACTTCTTTTAATGGAATTCTTACAATAATGGTTTTTTTATTAGAATCTTCGCCATAAATATCGTAATATTCTTCTTTTTCACCCTCAGAAGTAACTTTATATCCTCTTGTTGTGAGAATTGACTTAGCTCCATCGATCACACGATCTCTTCGACCATTCACGGTTCATATTCTCCAAATAATCATCAAATCGCAACAATTGTCTTATTTTTTTGTGTTTTTCTCTTATACGAATTCTTTCTTTCAGTTAAAAAAGATTGAATGATCGTAGAGTATCTAAACATTATAACTCAATTTAGAATTTAATGCAATTTACTCTTTTAAATAAATTGATCTACGCTTATATGAAGACTTCATTCCGCTAAATTCTCAGAAGTTAAATATAAATCTGAATTA
>JBHLKP010000354.1:0-3422 GCA_048886525.1 Candidatus Hodarchaeota archaeon
AACATAAAATGGCTCTTTATATACGTAGAGAAATTTGTTGAGAAAAGGGTTAAAAAGGAAAGACCTGGAATGAAAAAAGGAGATTTTATCATGCCTGAACTCAATATTATAGGAGGGGGTGGAAGTAGCAATGTATGGTGTCAGATATTTGCCGATGTTCTTAATCGGAAAATAAATCAAGTAAAGGATCCTATACAGGCAAATGCTCGGGGAGCCGCATTTATTGCTTCGGTTGGACTTGGATATATCGAATGGGACCATATACCAAAACATATTGAATTCTCTAATACGTTCAAACCAAATCCCGAAAATCGAGAGATCTATGATAAACTCTTTAATGAGTATCTAAATATTTACAAAATTATGAGAAAAACTTATAAACGCTTAAATAAAGATTGAAATAATTAAAAAAAAAATTGAAGAAAATGGCAAAACAAGAATTAATTGAGGAACAACCCTTTAAGGGAAAAATAGCCATTATTCCTGGTGGCTCTAAAGGAATGGGGAAGGCTACAGCGAAAAACTTTGTCCAGTTGGGGGGTAGTGTATGCATTATAGCAAGGGGCATGGAAGCCTTAAAAGAAACCGAGGAAGAATGCAATAAATTAAAATCTGATAATTCTCAATTTGTTGAAATTATTTCTTGCGATACTACAGATATGGATAAGTTAAAGCCACTTTTAATAGATTTTATAGATAAACACAGAATACCAGATTATTTATTTAATTTTGTCGGCTATGCTTTTGTCCAATATCTTGAAAAATTAACCCTTCAAGATTTTAAAAAGAATATGAATGTAAATTATTATGGCCAGTTGGTCCCTACACTAATAGTTATGCCTTATTTTATGGAAGCTAGAAAAGGATACATTACTTTTACATCTTCAGTAATGGGATTTATGGCAGTAATGGGTTATACAACATATTGCCCATCAAAATTCGCTCTTTTTGGCTTAGCAGAAGCTCTACGGCATGAATTATTACCTTATAATACCAAGGTTTCAATACTTTTTCCAACAGATACGGATACTCCGGGATTAGCTGAGGAAAACATTCTTAAACCAGAAGAATGCAAAATAATGTCTGCAGTAGGTACAGTTATGACAGCGGAACAAGTTGCTGAGGAATTTATTGATGGCATTTTAAATGAGCATTTTGAAATTCTACCAGGTGAAGCTGCTATCCAAATGAAAGAGATGAGAGAAAATCCAGATCAGGTTCGGGGGGTTCTTGATAGTCTTTATAAACGCGCTAGACGTAAAACTAAAAGAAAAATTTAATTTTTTTTTTTTTTTAATTTGAATTAAAAAAATTTAAAAAATAATTTAGAAAGATTTGTAAGACTGCTTATTTTTTCCTTCTCCTTTTTACTGTTTGCTGAGCTTCAAGTAATACTCCAAATGTCTTTTCTGTATCAAAATAAGCAAACCATTGTTTACCAACTTTACCAGTCTGTAATACTTCGATACCTCTTTTCTTAAACTCGTCAATAAAAGCTTGTAAGTCTTCGACATATATGCCTATGCTATGAAGTCCTTCTTTTCCTTGATCAATGAATTCTTTATAAAGACTATCACCACTTTTCCATTGTTGTAGCTCAATTTGTACGTTAAGCAAGCGACTAAACGCAAAATCCAATATGATTGTTACTTCCTTGCCTCGAAATGTAGCGTCTTGATGAGGTATGTTTTCCATTTGCGCGAAGGTAGGGATCCCGTATATTTCTTCCATAATTTTCGCTTGTTTTCTAATGTCCTTGTAAACATAACTTAATTGTTCTATTTTTAAATTCCCTAAATTAAAAATTTGCTCCATTTTTAATCATTTAAACAAGTTAATTAATTGATTCAATTTATTATTCTTTTATTTATATAACTTTTTAAAAATATTCATATTCTCAAAAAATTGAACAAAATATTGAAAATAATATAAATATCAATAAATAAAAAACAAAATAGAAAAAATAAAAATAAGAATTTATATAGAATCTTGAATTTAGGTTTCTATCAAATAACTTTACCAGTTTTCTGTAATCTTAAGGGAATTAAGCTAAACCTTATTTAGCCTTTAATTTTTTTACCCTTTTCCAATTTTTCTACATCCTTCTCTTGTAAAACTCTACGTAACACTTTGCCTACCATATTAACAGGTAACCTTTTCACAAACTCGATGTACTTAGGACTTTTCCATTTAGCCATATTGTCTTGGCACCATTTCTTCAACGTTTCAGCATCAATGTCCTTATCAGCTTTGTACTCTTTTTTAAGCGTCACCCATGCTTTAACAGCTTCTCCAGTCATTTCATCTGGTAGACTAGCCACAGCGACCTCATCGATCATTTCATGTTTTCCCATGAGTTCTTCGACTTCTATTGGATAGACAGAATGACCAGATACTTTTATCAGAGATTTTTTCCTATCTCTTATTTCACAATATCCTTGTTCATCCATAAATCCGATATCCCCTGTCAATAACCATCTTTTTCCGCCCCACATTTTAATATTTTCTTCAGTTCCACCTATGTATTCTTTCATCACTTGTGGCCCGGCAATACAAATTTCACCCGTATTATCGCTTCCAAATCCACCTCTTTCGCGAGTACCATCGCAAATTGGTCCTGCTTCAAAATTTTCAGGATCAAATATAGCCCAATCTGTGCCAGGTAGCGGTAGCCCTAATTTTTCTGGCTTATATGGACCCCAAAAAGGCGCGATACTTACAACTGGAGAAGTTTCAGTTAGCCCATACCCAGATCTTATTGGACAAAAGATTTTTTCAAATGGAACTCTTACATAGTCGTGAAGAGGTCCTGCTCCTTGATTTGCATATTTTAATTTTTGCCAAAAGTCGTATTTTTTCTTAAACTCTTCAACTCCCATATTTTCGACAAAATCAGTTAATCTTTTAAACAACATTTCAACTCCGACGTAAATAATTCCTTTTGGAGCATCTATTTTATTAATTGTGTCACATAAATCTTCGTCTGTAGGAGGTCTAGGAAATAATAGCATTGGCATACCCAACGATAATCCACCATTCATTACGCAAGTCATTCCAAAACTATGGAAAAATGGGATACTTCCAATCGAAACAATTCCAGGTTCTAGATTTACCCAAGGTTTGATCATATGCAAATCGGTGATTAAATTTGCATGAGTTAGAACAGCTGCTTTTGGTAATCCTGTGGTACCTCCTGTCATTAAATAGCATGCCGGATCGTTCCATGGATCAATCTCCACTTTTATTTCTTTTGGTTCTGTCTCTTCGACTACTTTTTTCATTCTGTATAATTTGTAAGTAGCATCCTCAGGTAATACTACATCACCCGATTGATCTGGAACTGCCCCTCTTAATCTGGCAAATGTTTCTGGGTCGGCTGTAACAAAATCTAAAACATCAGTTCCAAATACATGTTCCACCTT
>JBHLKP010000355.1:0-3368 GCA_048886525.1 Candidatus Hodarchaeota archaeon
GTTAGCCATACCGGTGAATATAATCTAGTAGCTGTGGGCGTAGATGATGTTAATAACGCTGAAGAAGTTGCTGATGATATTAAAGATGAACTTGGCAAAGATAAATGGAGCGTAGCAGACTTAAAAACTGATATAGTTGAACAGATTAACGATACTGTTGATATGATGATGACGATATTACTAATGTTTGGTGTTATTGCTCTTATTCTCTCGATTATTCTTATCTTAAACATTTTTAATATAATAAAAGAAGAGCAAGAATATGAGACTGGAATGCTCCAAGCAGTCGGAGCGTCAAAATCTGAAACTTTCAAGTTGTTTTTAACGCAAGGAGTTATAATGGGTGTTGTAGGAGCAATAATAGGAACAATTTGCTCATTTTTTATGTCATATTTTATTTTTTATATGACAGTAGAATCTCTTAAGAATTTGCCGGGTGAATTTGGTGAAATGTTTGCTCAAACAGAGTTTGAGATTATTTTATACCCCCAAACCTTAGCAATAATTCTAGGTGTTGGTGTACTTTCATGCATATTGGCTGCTATTTATCCTAGCTGGAAAGCAAGTCGAAAACCTCTTATAGAGTGCCTAAATCCTCTTGCACATAAAACTGAAAGAGAGAAAAAGCATCATAAACGAAAGATTTTATATATTACTCTATCCATTTTGTTAATTGTTTATGGGTCTTGGCTTTTATACACAGCAGTTGGATTTGGTCCTGGACGACATGTTAATGGCAATGAAGGATTGTCTGAATCAACAGCAGCGATTATTGCTCCTACACTTATTTTATTTGGTGTAATTGGTCTCTCGGCTATTTTTGTTGGTCCTATTACAAAAGGATTTATTAAAATATTTGGTCCATATTTAAAACAGACGAAATTACTCACAAGAAAAAACGTTTTGAGACATCGTAAAAGAACAGTGCTTACATATACAATGATTGCTATAACAGTAAGTTATCTTGTTAGTATTAGCGTAATAATGGGTTCTATTAGAGAAGGAGTACAAACTACAGTCAAAAACGTAATGGGGTGTAATATTCGAGTATTTGCCCAAAATACACCTCGTTCGTTTGAAGATGAACTTGAAGATATTGATGGAGTTGCTGATGTAATGGGAGTGACTCATAGAAATGCACTTATATTTGATGAAGATAGTAATAAATGGATTGGACATCGGCAATTAGAAAAGGATTGGGATAAATCTGTTACAGTACACATATTAGATCCTGATAAGGTTGAAAGGCATATGACTGAAACAGAAGTACTTGAGCCAAGTGATATGACGCTTAAAGAGATGATGGATGAGATAGAAGATGAAAATACCATGATTATTACTGAGAATGAAGCAGATTACTTTGATTTAGATGTAGATGACGAGATATTAGTAAGATTTTCACTTGGAATAATTTTTCCATCTTTTTATGCTATGCAAGCATATGATATAGATACTGCTAAAGAGATCTCATATGATGAAGAATTGAAAGTAATAGCAATTGTCGAAAAATTTCAAGGTTTTGCTACAGGAGAAATTATAGGTCAGGAAGAAGGCGCATATAATATATATATCTCATGGAACACATATGAACAGATTGCACGTCATAATCTACCTGGAGGAAATACAGATATTATATTTAGACAAAGACCAGAATCAGGAAGCGATATGGTAGATTTATATTTACCTAATTGGTTCAATTTTTCAGATGTTTATCCGATCTTAGATGGAATTAATGAAATTGATTATTATACGACACGCATGGATTTTATCAGCCCTACATATGATCCTACTTTAGGTTTCTCATACCACATTTCAAAAATATTAGAAGATTTAGGAAATATCAATTTAAATTCTTCTGTGGTTGGTATTAGAACAAATTCTAGTGGAATTTTAAAAGATGATTCCTATTTTGGCGAACACATACTAATAAATCAATCAAGAGCATATCCAGGCAAAACAATGGAACAATTACTTAATAATTTAGATGATGTATGTGTAGTTGATAAAACATTTAGAGAGAATATGAGAAAAAATAATCCATCATTTGGAATAAATTCAACAATTTCGATATTCCCACAACAGTTTTTCACAAATCCTGATATTGTATTAACAGGGGGCAATAATCCACTTGGTTATCCTCCTGCCTATACGGATGTGTCAATAAAAGATGGAACAATTGATCAAGGCGATAAATCGGAATTTCAAATTTCAAACAATCAGAATATGACATTTATAAGTAATAAAAATTCTTTAGAATTCAATATATCAATAAATTTGGGATATTATGTTAATATTAGTAAACATTTCATAAATCCTTACAAAGTTATAATTGAATCAAGAACAAATTCGACAATTGACAAACTCGAGATAGAAGCCTTTAATTATTTGACCAATAAATTTGATAATCTTGGAGATATTAATAATTTAACTGAAACTAATCACACTTTTTCTTATAACCCATATTATCCACCTTTTTCTTACATGGATCAATCAACATTCGATTTAAAATTAAGGATTGTGGGATATAATTCGACTTTTAGCAATAATTTCAGTTTGGATATTGATACGTTAAAACTTCAGGTTTTATCATCCATGTATGAGATAGATCCTACAACATGGCCTAATTATACAGTTATAGGGATAATTGAAGATCCCTTATTGTACCGTACAGAACGATTGAATTGGATGGCGGGTTATGAAGTAGGTGCTGATATAGCGGAAACTCAAAATGCTGTTTATATTAATTATGAAAAAGCGAGAAATCAAGTTTATATTGACTATAACGGATCTCGAAGTAATGGAACATATGATAAAATTACTCATGTATTCATACATTGTAAATCTGTTGATGATATTGCGAAAACTACATCTCTATTGCGGAATAATTTAGGGGCTTTAGGATCAAACTGGACTGTCCTTGATCTTAAAACAGGATCACCTTCGATTCCTATTGATTCATTAGCATTTAGATTAAATGTCTTTGATTGGTACATCTGGGTTGAAGAAGGTAGGAATGATGAAGATATTTTAGATGAGATAACTGAATATATGGAAGATAATGGCTATATCGTATTGTTTGCTTTCACAAGTTCCTATATCACACAAATTTTCGAAAGCATGGTAGATCTGATTAGTTTGATTATGAACGGAATATTAGTCTTTGCGATTATAATTGCTATGATTGGACTAGCCCTTCATTGCCTTCTTACGACAATGGCTCGTCGAAGAGAAATTGGAATGCTTAGATCAATTGGATTAAATAAGAAAGGAGTAGTAAGAACAATTTCTGGGGAAACATTAGTCGTGGCATTTTTAGGAACAATAGTGGGAATAATTGCTGGATTGTTTACTGGATTTCTTATGGTATC
>JBHLKP010000356.1:0-3360 GCA_048886525.1 Candidatus Hodarchaeota archaeon
ACAATTTATAGAACGTTCCATATAAATGTTATTAGTGATGCTGATAAGTATTATTTAATGGATACATTATTAATGATACCAGTAATTATTAGTATAGCAGGTATATTTAGTATTTCAAGCCTTTTTTATTATCTAAACAGGAAAAAAATAAATAAGAATCTATCTAATGAAAAACAGTAAGGGTTATTAATATCACTTCCCAAACTAGGTAACTACTTCTCAAATGGGGACCTTATGCAAAAAGTTAAACTAGTCTTCATCGATTTTCAACGAGAGCATCAAAAGCTAGTACTCGACCCTTTTTCGACATTTATAGGTTACAAATTTGACAAGCAAATCACAAGTCGTGTACTTCAGCATTTTGGTTGGACTACAGATTTAGTTGATCCTTCTATCATTCCTGAATATGAAATCTCTGTCCATGTTATATTTTTCGATTATCTGAGAAAATACGGAATAACACAGCTATTCATATCTCGTCACGGACGGGAATTTGATGATATATACTCCTATATTGAAGGAATGAGTTTACTAGCGTTTGAAGGATATACACGAGCCCACACTGTTTATATAATAAAATCCATTCTTAAAATAATCCAAAATTCAATGACTGATGTTCCAGTAGATAAACCTAGGATTGGAATCTTAATACCAACTCATAATCAAGATAAAAAATGGATTAAACGAATTAAAGCTCAAGAAGATGTTGTTGGCATTTCCGATGATATCCGCCTTTTTTTTAAGAGTATTTCTCCTTATCACTTCATAGATTATTCTTTAAGTCGGAACTATCATTATACATTAAAAGAGTATATTCGACCTCTAAAAGAAGTAGTAAAATTAATTTAACTAGTGATAAATATTATGTCAGACAAATTTCAATCAGAATTTGGATTTAAGAAGAAAACCTGTGGTGAATGTGCATATTTAACAGAGAAAGCTTATATCAAATATCGCGATTTAACTGAGAAGGAAGCTGGTTTATGCCGTTATTATATTTTACATAACAATTTTGCTTTAATATTAAAAGATGAACGAGCATGTCCAGAATTTATCTCAAAGGAATAGGGAATTTCAATAAATTACTGAGAAATTTACTAGTAATCATTATAAAGTACGTTACAGGAATATTTTACTGATCGGTTAAAATAAATATAGATCTGGTTTTAAAATGCGTTCGGTGCTAAAAGCTTATCAACGTCAGAAAAATAAGCTTAGTGGTTATCGAGTTATTTTTATAGTCATTATTCTGTACTCTACTCTATATTTAAGTGGTAATCGTATTTTAGAACCAGAAAACGTGAAAAATAACTTAATTAATACATTAGAAGAAGATTATGAAAATAATAATGTGGTAAATAGATCTTTTGGCATAAGAAACTCTATTCAACCTTTTCAGTCACCTAAAATTCTTTTTATTGTACATAACTCATCTTCTTTGAGTGAAATTCAGGATCTCCCATTTATAGAGTTTATGCAGAGTCCAAGTCTTAACTACACAGTTATACTTCACGATGCTAATGACTCGTATAATTACACGAATTTTGATGCGATTGTTATTTCACGGTCAATAGATGAATCAGGAACGGTTGATTCTCTATATAATGCTCCCATCCCGATATTAACCATGGAAGCAGGAACTTACGATGAATTCCACCTTGCTACAAGTGTTGCTCCTGAAAATTCGGATGAACTTTTCATCCTAAATTCAAACCATGAGATCACAGAAGGCCTGACGAATAATTCCTTCTTGCAGGTATACAATCAGTCCAGATCTGATCTTTATCTAAAAGGATATAATGGTTTTGACCCCAATGTCTCCGACATCATAAGTTTAGCTCAATGGGGTAGTAAGACAAATGAAAGAACAATTGTGGCTTTAGAAAAAGGAGAAAGAGACTGGGATGGATTTCCTACAGCTGAAAGGAGAGCATTTTGGGGAGCTGCAGATGGCGCATTTCTCAATACTGATGGATGGTTTAGATGGAATCGCACTCTCAGTTGGATTTTATATGATTATTCTATTGGATATAGTACAATCCAGATTAATGTGATAGATAAAGCTAATGAGAATATTGAAGGTGCAAGAGTCACTATTAATAGCTCTTACACTCAATCGAATATTCCTCCTCAGAATACAACTATATTAGGTTCTACAACGTTTTATAATATTCCTTATGGTTGTTATAATATAACAGTTGAATTTAGAGATAAGGTTAACGATTCTTTTACACTAGTTGGCATAGCTGGAGAACGTACTTATCATTTACAGGCCTTTTTGGAGTATACTATTCAAATAAATGATTATCTGGATGATACACCTCCTCTAATAGAGAATATCAATTTTAATAAAGATACATATAACTTTTCAGCTGAAATTACTGATCAAAGTCTTATTACAGACGTTTTCCTAAATGTAACTGCTTTGAATATCAGTGGTGGAGTGTATTTTAACCCTCGCAACTACACAATGGTAAGTATTTCAAGTAATATTTATTATAATGATACATTAAATGACGTTATAAACCACACAGCAATTGAAATATTCTATAATATAATTGCTTACGATTCTGCAACTAATTTCCGTAAAACTCCTATTCAAAGTTTTATTCTTGAAGACCCAAGTCCTCCTGAGATCCATGAATTCAACGCTATTGATTATGGAAATGGTACTATTGAATTTTGGGCTAATATAACTGACGAATATAGTGAAGTAGCTGAACCTGTTCTTTTGAAAATCAATGATACTTTTAGAGACATGCATCCAAATGGTTCTGGATTGTGGGTTTATCGAACTGAATTTCACTATAATCTTAATCTTGAATATACAATTTATTCTGCAAACGACACACTCGGACAAGAAAACGGAACAAAGATATATCCATCAAAAATAGTGCCCATTTCTATTTTGACATCAGATTTAATCGCACCAGACATAACGAGGGTTGAAGCTCTTTTCTTAAGTCATGATGAAGGTTTAGTAGAATTCTCTGTTGAAGTAGAAGAAACAACTGAGTTTCAAAGCGGGATTGATACTAATAGTATTCAATTACTATTAAGTATCAATAATTCTCCTAATCAAACAATCTTAATGAGTGAAATTATAGAAGGGTTATTTTACACGGAATATCAATTCAATTATCTGGATAACGTTTCCTATTGGATAAATGTTTCTGATCTTGCAAGAAACTTTCGAGTATTTTCAACAATAAACAATTCTTATAGGATTGATGATAATAAAATTCCAGAAGTATATTATTCAGCTCAAGAGTATGGAAATGGTACAATTGATTTTTTCGCAACTGTTTTCGACTGGCCAGAAAACCAAACTTTAGCAAATTTACATTTAACCTTAGAATG
>JBHLKP010000357.1:0-3345 GCA_048886525.1 Candidatus Hodarchaeota archaeon
TTATTACTAGTAAGTTTCATTTTAGACAACCTCCGATGTGATAAAACCAGCAAGGGCTGATTTAGCTACAGTTGCAGGACTAGCCAAATATATGCCAGTATCTTCTTTACTTCCCATTCTCCCTTTGAAGTTCCTATTGGCTGAGGAAATAGCTTTTTCACCTCCCGCTATACAGCCACCATAAGCTCCAAGACAAGGCCCACATGCTGGAACATTGATTTGCGCTCCTGCTGTTATAAGTGTTTCAATGATCCCTAATTTAGTTGCTTGCAGAAGTACTTCTCTTGATGCTGGATAAACTAACATCCGTACATTTGGATGGATTTTCTTTTCTTTTAGGACATTTGCAGCAATCTGTAAATCATCTAATCTACCATTAGTGCACGTGCCAATGAGAGCAACATCAATTGGCGTTTTAGGAAGCTCAGTAACTGGAACAACGTTATCGACTTTATGTGGTTTTGCTACTTGAGGGGTAAGACTGGAAACATCAAATGTGAGTTCCCTTTCATATTTAGCATCCTCATCTGCAGTTATATGATCGTATTTAAACCCAAATTGCTTATTCCATTCATCTGTAATCTTATCTACTGGAAAAATACCAGTTTTAGCTCCCATCTCCGCTGATAAATTACTTAATGTCATACGTTCGCTTATCGACATTTTATCAACAGTAGAACCATAGAACTCAATCGATTTGTATGTAGCGCCTGCGGCTGTGATTTCTCGTATAATGTTCAAGATAATGTCTTTTGCGTAGACATCTTTAGGAGGTTGTCCATCAATGGTGATTTTAAAACTTTCAGGTACTTTTAACCACGTTTGTCCAATAGCCCAAACGGAAGCTGTCTCTGTTCTACCAATGGGTATCCCTGCTGCACCAAAAGCGCCATGTGTAGTAGTATGAGAATCTGAACCTAGGATAACAACATTAGGAGGGACATATCCTTTTTCAGGAAGTACTTGATGACAAATTCCTTCTCCTCCCTCATAAAATTTCTTTATACCTTGATCGTGAACAAATTTTCGTACCAATTTTTGATTATCAGCTTGTACCGTCGTAGGTGCGGGCACAGTATGATCTAATGCTATAAAGATGCGATTAGGATCCCATACTTTACCATTCGGCCCTGCAATTTTATAGAATGTTTTTGAGATAGCAGCGGAGTTATCGTGTGATAAAATTATGTGAGGAGAAACAAATACAATTTCGTTTTCAGCAACTCCCTCATCTTCCCTTCCTGAAGCATTTGCTAATATTTTTTGAATTAAAGTACTACCACTCATTATTTAATTCCTCATTTGGATAACAGGTGAGTGAAAAAAGGAAAAAATAATTCGTTTTATGAAACTTTGTGCTGAGTATTTTGATCAAAAAGATATTCGTAATGCTTCTCTTTGAATTTAATCGGTCAGCTTGTCAAATTTCTCTCGTCATTGATAAGCTTTTTAATGAATGGAATGTTCGTAAGAATTGTATTCTCATTAATTTCCCTTAGTTAGACTTATTATTAAGGAAATCTGAAAATGAAATCTTTCTGTTCAAATTGTGGGATTGAAATTTTAGAAGATTATACTTTCTGTGTCAATTGTGGAACAGAATTACAAAATATCGGTTTAAAATCAAAAGATTCTGAATTTGATAAGATTAGATCACTAGCTTATAAGAAATCAGTAAGAAATAGGCGATTAATAATTCTGGGAAGTACTCTAATTATCATTATTTCAGTTGCTTTCGTGGTTTCGATCGGTCTTAATTGGCTATCAAAAGAGTTTGGGCCTTACAAATATGCTGGAACTGTGGATTATTACGTAGATGATGATATATTTCTTACTAAACTTACTCTCGAAGTTAATAATTACCGTTCTATTAACATAAGCATAGAACCAGGTTTGGATTATCATTTCCATGCAAAAATAATAGTATATACTCGGGTTGATTACAATGAAGAGGATGTAGATACTTTCAAAGAAATGATTATCGATTCTGAGTTATCGCTCATTTTTGAACCAGAAGATTACTACTCGGAGTTTAAAACAAGAAAGTACTCGTATGAACTCCAGATATTTATATCGAGTGAATTAGTAACTGAGTTAAATATAGATTGTCCCTATGGAAATATTCTTTTTTCTTCTAACTCAGCAAATATAGATTCGATATATTTAGATTCATCTTGGGGTAATATTACTGCTGATTTTCTTAATACTACATTTGGAGGAGATAATGAAAAATACAATTCTATTGATAGTAACTCAGGAATTACTAAAGCTTGTTTTATAAATTCAACTTTTCTGGTTAATGAAACCCGCTTCTCTCTCTATTCTGGAGAAAAATTCGTTGAGCTATTTATAGATCAGGAAATAAATGACGAGGAGGTTTTCCATTCAGTTGATTATTATCTAGAAGCCAATACTATTAATTTTACTTATCATATTTCTTCTGATATTGGTATTGGGATTGGGATAACCTCCCCAGCTAGTATTCATACGTCGGGTCTTCCATCGTCAATAACTTTCCCCTATTTTAATGATGATTATGAATTGGCCTTTTTGCAACTTTTCTTTGACATGCATTGTTATGATGGAACGTTGTATATCAATTCAATCTAAGAACATGAAATTTTCACCTTTATTCTTTCGAATTACAATCCAAATTATATAAAAGAAGATAAATTCGTTTTTCTCTTGAATTTAATTTCTTGAAATGGAGGTTGAATAATGGTATTGAAGATAGATGATATGGTCCCTGAATTTAATGCAATGACCCACGCTGGAGAAGAAATAAGTACCGAAATCCTAAAGGGAAAAAGATTTGTATTATATTTCTATCCTAAGGATAATACTCCAGGCTGCACTAAGGAAGCTTGTTCAATTCGAGATAATTATCAAATCTTTTTGGATAATTCTATTCCCGTATTTGGTATTTCAGGTGGAACTGCGCAATCCCATCAAAAATTCATTGATAAATACAGTCTCCCTTTTCCACTCTTAATGGATGAAAACTTTGACCTTGCAAAGAAATTTGGGACATATAAGAGAGGTAATAGGGTTGCTAGGGTTACTTTTCTTATCAATGAAGATGGGAGGATTGAAAGTATTTTCGGTGGGGATGAAGGGATTGATAAGGTAAAAACAGCTGAACATGCAGAGCAGATTATAAATTATTGGAAACTCTAGATGTTTCTTTCTCTTCTTTTTTTATTCTTTCCAAACTAAATTAGGTATTTCAATTTAATTTCAAGATTTTTACGTTACTGCAATCTAGAAGATTAGATATTTTCTCTAGGAAGCCTCCTGGATAATAAATGATTCCGCCATAATTGATTTTTTAAATAACTGAAAAAT
>JBHLKP010000358.1:0-3326 GCA_048886525.1 Candidatus Hodarchaeota archaeon
TATTAGGAAATCTATTCACCACAACACGACCTTATATTTTCATTATCATTGATTTTAAAAAACCTTGTCAGATTTACAAACATATTGCTTTTTGTAATGCGGATAATTTAGATGAATTAAATCGAATTTGTGAGATTTTTGAGCCATATATCTTTAATTTGAGAATCTGTACTGAAACTCGTAAGAGATTTACTGATTTTTCAGGATTCCAGATTTATAAACCTCCAGAGTTATTTATATCAGATCAAATTCTTTTAAAGAATTCAATTGAATGGAAGAAGACTATTCAGCATATTATAATTTACTTAATCTTTTGTACTATTGCTTCACACATCAATGTAGAAAATGATAGGACGTACCTTAACTTCGCACATTCTAATATTAGAGTTTCAATAGAATCTCCGAATAGTTCATCTTTCTGTATAAATGACAAATGTTATCAAATTAATGATTTATGGAATGATACAATAGAGCTTTATTTGAGGTTTCTTTCTCATCCAGATAACTTAACATCTAGAACAATCCAGACCAATCTGAAAGAACCATTATCTGACTTAGATAATTTTCTGCATAAATTCAAAAAAATGATATTCGAGATTGGTCCTAGAATAATTCCAGTTGAACTCCCTTGTTATAATATCAAAATCCAGATAGCTACAGTCCAACTACAATTAGATTTTGGAGAATTATTGACTCGTAAAAATGATAAAGTTGGTTTATATTCAGAATGGAATTCAGAAAAACTTGAACCGTATCGAATTAAAATATTACGAATTCTAGATGAAATTAAGGAGGAACACAACCCCGAATATCCTTTAATAATAATATTCCCAGAACTTTCAATTCCACCGGATATAATAGAAGATCTTGAAAGCTTTTCAAAGAAAAACCGTGCAATAATAATAGGTGGATCACATTATCATCAAAAGCTAAGATTAGGCAAAAAAATAAATGTAAATATTTCACCAATTATTTATCCAAGTCACAATATCCATGAAGACTCTATAACTATATATACTGAAAAAATATTTCCAGCATATTTTGAGGAAGGTGTAAGAAAAGAGGATAGGATAGAACGTGGTGATATAGTCTATTATCTAGTTTGCAGTGGATATAATATTCTTATAACTATATGTAACGATTTTTTAAATCTGTACTCTGTTTATTCGGAACAGCTTCTAAATAAGACAAGTCTAATCATATGTCTTCGGGCATCAACAAAAACAGATGAATTTGATAGATTAAGTGAAAGCTTAAAACAAAAATTTATTGTATTCGCTAGCCTAACTGGTAAATTGCCAAAAAACCAAATCGCACTCGGAAAAACAAGTATCTGGGGAGATTTAGATTATTACTATAGGCATGAATCTATTGCTAAAAAAGGAACTTATGAGCGTGAGCTTGAAAGCTTAGCTGATAACCAAGAAGGATTCATAATAGCCACCATCGATTTATCTCAGACAACAACTATTTCTAAGCCAGTTGATTATCATCGTTCACAATGCGGTTATGTTTTCGATAAGAAGATGACAGTCGTAAAAATTAATTCAGACTTCAAATTTATTTCATTACCAGATCAATTAACTGAAAGAATTCATAACTTAAAAGAAACTTCTGGTTCATAAATTAGAGATAAGTGTGTCTAAATCCAGCCTTTTACGAAGTTGAAAATACAAACAGTATAGGTATAGACTTCTTTAGAAAAGCTATTACTCTATTAACCTTAGACATATGTTTGCATACAATTGACTCCGTGTAATTTCGCGTTGATATAGCTCATCAAGACTTGAATTTTAGAGTATGGGAAATCTTTACCCAGTTTTGTATCTTCTACAGAATATCCACAGACTTGTTCAATAGCTTTTGTAATTGCAGCTAGATTCATATGATCGTTCAAATAAATTACTTCAATTTGATCTTTATCTCCATGAGCCTCGAAATATGGTTTTAATTCTTCAACAGCACATGGCCCACTTACGATAAATGGCCCCTTGTATTCATCGAAAAGATTTACATCATGTCCTTTACCTGCTATCCCAATACAAGGTTTGATATCTTCCACTAGAGAGGTTAATCGAAGCCCGCTTTCAAGTGTAAGACATCCCTGTCGGCACAATTTTTCTTTACCTCTAAAAAAATGAATTTGTTCTGGTAGTTCAAGTGGGTATTCCTTGCTGTGTAATTGGAGTTGATATTTTTCGATTACTTCTTTAGAGGGTATTACGTTGATTTCATCCATGTTATTGCATCCAAAACCACTCTCTGCAGCCATTTGAATGTGATCCACGTTTTTTATTCCTATTAGATTTGCTCCGACTGTATCTACGGCAACTGCATCAATTCCGGCTATTAATAATCCTAATGACCTTTCCCATTCAGGTTTATATGATACGGGGCCATAATCCACAACGGTTGTTGCATCAACAATATTAAAATCAGGTTTAAACACATTCATAATATCTATCAATTTTTGATCCATTTGATGGTGTTTGTATACTTTTTCTGCGTCATAAACAAGTCCAAGTTGATTTTTTATACAAATCGTAACATCAGTCTGTATATGGCTTTTCAATTTGGGAAAATTTATGTAAGTATTTTCTTTCCTATTTTTTATTAAATCCTCATACAGGACTTTTGCGATAGGAATGGGTTTATCGAACACTTTCCCCTTAAAATCTACTTGAACTGGTTTTTCTTCATCTAGATAGAGTGGTTTTCCTCCTGCCTCCTTTATACGTTTTGCTAAATTCTCGATTTTGAACACTAATCGTGTAAACTGGGTCACAGCAGAGTTTTCAAAAACGAAAAGCTTTCCGAGCTTTGAACTCTGTTCTTTTATTATTTCGATTGTAGCGATGATGACTTCTGGATTTGTCATTGCTGCTAGAACTGGCCCTGTTCCATTTATCTTTATATACACATTTCCTTTAATTATTGAATCAACCCCTCCAAATTTCTCAAAGCATTCTCGAATACAATCTTTCACTTGTCCTTTAATAGGCTTGATAAAAACCTCTGCTTTCACTTTATTATTCTCCTGTTCCATTTAAAGGTAATTTTTGTTCGTAAGATTATTCGAAGGTTTACTTTTGGAGCTCCTCATTTCGTAAAACTCGTCTAAGAATTTTGCCTATTTGACTCAATGGCAGTTCATCACGGAATTCAACCATTTTAGGTCGTTTATAACCCGTCATACGATCCCTACACCATTCAATGATTTCTTCTTCAGTCGATGTTTCTCCCTCTTTCAAGACAATGTACGCTTTGACATACTCATTACTAGGGTCATCCTCACGAGGCAATCCAATAACAGCTGCAAGTTGAAC
>JBHLKP010000359.1:0-3321 GCA_048886525.1 Candidatus Hodarchaeota archaeon
AATGCCGAAAAATTATCCTACAGGAGTATAAAGAACGTGACATAAAAATTGACAATCCCCAATTACGTCCCACAGACTTAGGGAAACGATTATTCAAAATATTAGAGGAGTAATCGAAATGAAAGTTCATACTCCTTCAAAAGAGAAAGAAACTCATTTTGTTTGTCTAGACCCACCAAAAAAAACAATCGCTATGCAAGGAAAAACAGGAATTCAATTAATAGGACTGTTATTCGCTATACTAATTGTGGGGATATTTTTATTTCCATTCTTAGTAGGGCAGAACACTAAACCAATAATTTTTAATCTTCAGACTGAAGATCCAGACAGCAGTTCAATAATACCAGAATATGGAGCAGTTTTTGATATCGTATCTACTTCTGATGGTGGGTCTGTGTTTTTAGCCTTTTTAAAAACACCAGAAATTGATAGAGGTATAGAAAGCCCTGGAATTGAAAGAATTGCACTTATTAAAATAGATATCAATGGAACAGTATTATGGAGTGTTTTATTTCAGGATTTAGTGATGTTTGATCCTTTCTATGATACTTGGGTTGGACCCTTTGTTTATTATTGGGGTTTTTTGTATGGTGATGATGGTGATAAACCTAATAATATTGAACCTACTAACCTTATTCAAACATCAGATAATGGATTTCTATTTTCAAGTAGATTTAAGACTAATCCCAACGATATGTGTTTGATAAAGGTTGGTAATAATGGAGATTTACTCTGGACAAAAAATTATCAAATGCAACCAAACCAAGGAGGTTGTACAATAGTCGATCTTATTGAAGCTAATGAGGGAGGGTATGCATTTATTCTGGAGACTGAAACAATGAATTGGTTAGTTAAAACAGATAACAATGGAGTAATACAGTGGTATAAAAGTTTTGAAGAAATTGGAGATGATGGAAAACTCATTACATTAATTCAAACAGCTGAAAATGGGTACTGTTTGCTTGGAAAAAGTGATATTTATCATGATGATGAATATCATCTGCCTGGTTTTAAGCCTAAAGCAGCATTATATAATGAAATTAATTTGATTAAAACCGATGAAAAGGGAAATCTGAAATGGTTAAAAAATGTAGATCGAACTGTTATTCCTTCGTCTTCTATGGTTATTAAACAGACAGAAAACGAAGAATTCATTCTATCTGGATATTTTATTGACGAGAAGACACTAGGATTAATGAAATTAAGTACTAATGGAGAACAAGTAATTTGGGAGAATTCTTTTCTCCTAGATACATCAATATATCAATATAAGAATAAATACACTGCTGAATTTTCTAATTCTTTATTAACAATAGAAGGAGATGTTCTTTTATTAACAAAGCAATTTCTTGTTGATGGTACCCATTTAGTTTCATTTACTAACGGTGGAGTAAAGAAATGGGAGAAAAGCTATGAGGGGTTGTTTCCATTTATAGATAACACCCAAGACACGAATTTCCTCATGGGTGGTGTTTGTAACCTCACAACCTGTGTAATGAAAATTAACACAACAGGAAGTCTCATTTGGAAGCGAATCTATCATCCTCCAAATGACACTGAAATAGTAATTCATGTTTTATCTACCACGGATGGAGGCTTTATGCTTTATGGAATTACCAACTCTTTTGGAGCTGGAAAGTACGATCTTTGGCTTCTTAAGACTAATTCTTATGGAGATTTAGAATGGCAGAAGACATTCGGAAGTGAATATGATGACTATCCAATTTCAATATTAGAATCAAAGGATGGTGGGTACTTTTTTGTGGGACAAACAGAGGTCAAGACAGTTGGTGAAGAGTCGGGCTCGATCTTTTTTGGGAAATTAACTAATAGGGGAGATTTGTCTTGGAATCTCACAATAGATTTTAGTAATGGAACCGGAGACCAGGCTATTACTTTTATTAAACAAACCACTGATGAAGGGTATATCATTGGTGGAACATCCCTTTCAAATATTGAGGATGAGGACTATTGTCATTCATGGATTATAAAATTAAAAAAACATGGTTTCATTCAATGGAAGAAGGATTTTAGCGCTTCTTTTCCTCCATTTCAAACGCATGATGATGGATTTATAATAATAAAACAGGATATAATAACGAACATTTCAAAATTTGACAATTCAGGTGATCGTCAATGGGAGAAGGCTTTCAATTTTTCAGTGTATAAACTTATCTCAACCCCTAATGCTTATTTTTTACTTTTCGTACATGAATATAATGAATACGAAAATAGTTGGGAAATGGCTAAACTAAATTTACATGGAGAAAAAGAGTGGCAAGTAAACCTTGGTAAAGACTTCAAGGGTTACATCCACTGGCAATATTTTCGAGAGGTTGATGATGGTTACTTAGTCTGGTCGTTGCATTCTCCTGATGTAACAATTATTAAATATGATCTCCAAGGTAATGAAAAATGGGAAAAAAATTTTGATTCTTACTTCATCAATTTTAATAATTCAGATTCTCATCTGCTTTGTTGTGAGAATTATGTTTTTGCTAAAATTTCTAGGGATGGGATTCAAGAGTGGAATACTCATACGCTATTGACTCCAATAGATGATGAAGAATCAAGATGGACTGAACTCTCAAATGGAAATATTGTGATTCTTAGGGAAGATTATGACAACTCATTCCGTGATTTACATATAATGACTAAAACTGAAACTATTCCATGTACTCCTGATTTTATTAATATTTCATCTGCTACATTAGTTCGTACGATTGTAGCAACTTCAGATGGAGGATGTGTTGTAGCTGGAGGAATAATAACTAATGATCGTCCTTCAAGAGATATTTATCTTCTAAAACTAAGTAACAATGGTCTAGTTGAATGGATTCAAACTTATGCTGGAATAGAGAATCAGATTAAAGGATTTTTAATTCAAGGGAACTTCACCATCACTCCTTCATCCACTCCCACTCCGGGATGGGGGCCTATCTCACTCTTGGTTGCTGCTGTAGTTCTCACAACATGGTCCAAAAGACATAAAGGACTGGAATGAGGGTTATACTTGATTCATAGCTGAAGAGAGAAAGTTACGGTGGAAAAATGATGAAAAAAAAGATATCTATCAGTTGTTTTGCAATTTTAATGGTATTACCCAGTAGTCTCCTCCTTTATCCCAATATTGGGTTAATCCAATCGTATGAAGGAATTGATATCAGAATTTCTGATATACTATCGCAAGGTAAGGGGATTATAATTACAACGACTCAACAAGAGTATTTAGGTGTAAAGCAAGCAGGTGCCCATGCTATTGACATAAATAATGATTTTATTGACGATTTGTTTATTGGGGGAAATGTCATGCGTATTTTT
>JBHLKP010000360.1:0-3311 GCA_048886525.1 Candidatus Hodarchaeota archaeon
CACTTTATTAAACGGGATGGCGACTTGGACTGGTTTAGTGCAACTTTATACAGGTAGTTATAATTATAGTATAGTTGAGGTTCAAGATTCAAAGTATGGTATAACTAAATTTGTAAACATGACAGATGGTTCATCTCTTGTCAAACTAGATATCATTTGGGAAGAGATTTATTTCACCTTCTCTAATGATTACAATGAGGAGGTCTCTCCTTCTGAACAAAACTTTCAGGATAAGCTCTATTTTTTTGCAAATTATAATGAAAATGCTACATTATATGTTTATGGGAATCATACTTATGATGGGGCCCCATTTATAGGAGAGGCTAAACTTTTTAATTTCTTTGATATAGAACATCCCTCTTATCTAACGTTTAATTCTAAGGGTATTGCTATTTGGATCGGTGATTTTACAAAGGCTAATTTGCCTGTAACATTCAGTGTTTTGGAGATAGTTAAGGAACTTAATTATTCCGTTACTACTGGTTCCTGGTCTGAGGTTACTATATCTTGGGATAAAATTATTGTTACTTTTGAGTCCAATTTAGTTTATTCGCATGGAACGTGGGCTGATATAAATATTGGATTCCAGTATAAAGTAGGTAGCAATTTAGAAGATGTAAATCTTAATACACTAAGATATGATCTCCATTCAAGTAATGGTACTAATTGGTACAACATTAATTGGACTCATTTTCGTGATTTTAATTTCGAATCTGCTTTTAGATGGTATAATATAACCGCGTTATATGATTCCAGTACTGGCTTATCAGGTTTTGAAATTAAACATATGTACACTGATCTTGGAGAAGGAGATGACGGAGAATTATTGTTTGCGTGGATAGATGATAAAGTTCCACGTATTTTAGAATTATCAACCTTTGACTGGGGAAATGGCACATTTCTTATCATGGCTGATATAACTGATAATAGTGAGGATTGGATAGGTACTGGTATTGGGAATGTAACCCTTATTCTTAAAAAACCAGGTATTGATGTCATTTTTCCCCAAATTCCTGAATGTTTTGAACTTTCTACTGGTATCTACCGATATTTATTTACATATAGTTTTAACCAATCTTTTCCTGAATTACCTACGTCATTTCAGTTTAACTATAATGAAACACTCAGTTTTTCACTTAGGATCACTGATCAGGGAACTAGTGATTTTCCCGCAATCTTTGGTCTTTATCGTGACCCTAACTCATTAATAACGAAATCCTTTACATATAGAGCAAGTTCTGATGACATTGCTCCTCAAATCATCAGTGAGGATGGAAAACCTTTTACTCTCACCTATGACGAGTCTCTAGATGGCCGGGTGACTATCACTGTTTCTGTTCGTGATGAAATATGGTCGGGTTTGAATGAAGAGTCTGTTCAACTGATTATTGCTAATTTTGAGGGAACTTCTCCTATTATTGAAAATATGGCGATAATAGGAAGTATTGCAGATAGTCGTTCTGAATTGTCTTTTAGTTCGGTAGCTAATCTTACTGTACATAAAAGTTATGAATTTACAGTTATAGTCGCTGATATTGCTGGAAATACTTATAATTACACTTACATAGAACCTAAAATTAGTGATTTTGCTCCTCCTAGAATAATTTTGAGTTCAATAAATTTGAAACCAACAAATGACCGACAATTAGAGGTCAGTTTTGAAATCGAAGAATCAGGACTGGGCATTGATTATGTAATGGTGCAAATTATTAGTCCTTACGTATCCCAATGGTATAATTTAACAGTTCAAGGAGGAATTGGAGGTGGAGGTTCTACAACAACAAGTATAATCACTTATTATGGAATTATACCTATAAATATTGCTATAAATCAATTGGTTGGCGAGACCAGATATGCAATAAATATCCGAGTAGCTGACAAATCAAAAAATGAAAAGGATCTGAATACTATGGACTTTAATATCTATTCTGAAGGTCTTAAGCCTTTAATATTCGAACCACTTGTTTTAATATCTGGAGCGGTTATTTTAATTATAATAATTGCTATTGGTATTCGTGTGACTTCAAGAACGGAAGGATATGATATTAAAAGAATCAAAATCGAAAGTCAGAAAATCTCACGGGAAGATATTCTTACTTTAATGGATGAATATGCGCTAGGAGTTACTATTAATTTCTTTGACCAAGTTCAAGGCCCTGTTCCCGTTATATGGGAACCTGCGCTTCTTGAAGATCAAGAACAGGTGATGCTCGATCTTTCAGATAAATCCTTTTCTATTCTGGAATTTGTAGGGCTAGGAGAGGATGAACGTAGTGGTACATTTGATTTTTCAACAGGGAGTTATGATTGTACCGCATTAGGTTATACATTTGCTATTACTAACCCCGAAGCTCGTGGTGGGAAAGAGAATTTAACAGTTGTTCTCTTACTAAGGAAAGAATGGGGAGATCATTTATTAACATTTCAAGATGAATTACTCGAAAAAATCCGTGAAATTCGTACATTAATTGAGAATGAGCAACCTTCTTCTGCCATTGAAAGGAAAGCTCGGCAATTACGTGAATATGTATCTCGATTAATGATTACTCTCAATCAAATGTATTTCAATATAGATTATAAAGAAAGCTTACAGGTGGAATAAAGATGCGAAAATATAGGACTTTAATTTTGATGGGAATTATTTTGATAAATGTGAAGATTTTTATCTATACTTTTGACACAAATAACCAATATTTCTATACAAATAAAAGTATTTCCAGATTATGGAGAGAAAGAGAAGTTCCCCCTAAGGATTTTGGTCTTCATACACCTGCTAACGCTGCTCAAGATATTCCAGCTCAAATTGAGAATATGATAAATGTTGGTCCAATGTTCTCCATTCAACAAGGGAATACAACTATTTTATTGAACGAGACAGGCGTTAAAGCTCCTGAATCTTTTACCTTTGTTGAAAATATTTGGGCAAATGATTTGGGATCTGATCCTTTAGTTCTTACAAATGCTAATTTATTCGAGTCAGGTGTAATTGTTACTAATGATACAGATGAGGTTAACAACTCATTATTTGTCCGAATAGGTAATAATGGATATGGTCCTGCAGATGAAAGCTTAAACAATGAATATCGATTGCAAGGTATCTCTGCAGGATGGCAGATTGATTTTCCAGTTCCAGTCGATTTTGATGTTATCAAAATCAGCTTTAGCTATCGTTTTGATGCATTAGACGGAGCCTTTGACGATTATATCGAATCCTTACCCAGTTACCTTCAGGACAGTTCTCCTGACTATCAAGAGATCCGTGTTCGGATTAAACATCCCACTGATGATAACAAATCCTTCTGGTTGGGAAA
>JBHLKP010000361.1:0-3309 GCA_048886525.1 Candidatus Hodarchaeota archaeon
AAAAACCTCAGAGAGCAGCACGTTCCGTCTGGATAACCAGCTCAGTAAATGCAGTTTTTTTACTATTAATTGCTTTTGGTAATTTTCAGATAAATTTTAAAGGAAATAATGAAATTCCCATTACCCCAAATGATGAATTCTTTATTGAATCAATAGATTTCTTTGATATTGATCCAAATAACTATAGATTGGTAGTTACGGGTGAAGTAACCAATCCTTTAAATTTAACACTTGAAGAAATCAAAAAAATGCCTGTTACATCAGAAATTGTTAGGTTAACATGTGTTGATTATAGATATAGGTCCACATCATTAACAGGAGTCGCTAATTGGACTGGAGTAAGATTATCTCACATTTTAAACCTAGCAAAAATTAATTATTTTTCTGTAAGAGATATTACGTTCCAGACTCCTGATTTAAGCCCCAATGCTTATTCGACAAGTCTGTCGGTAGAAGAAGCGTTTTGGGGTGATGTTATTCTTGCTTATGAAATGAATGGTGAAGCATTACCTAAAGAGCATGGTTTTCCAATAAGACTGGTTTGCCCCCGATTTTATGGTTATAAATGGATTAAGTGGGTAGCATATATTAATGCGACAACAATTGATTATTGGGGATTTTGGGAAAACAGGGGTTATAATGATACACCATATGTCGATGTCCCTCTTCCCATATATTATTCACCTGTTGAATCTGATATAACAATTCCAACATCAATGTCTAGAGAGTCAAAATCCACTACTTTACCAGGTATAGAGTTAATTCTCCCAATAGCATCAACGATTGTAATTACACGATTTAAAATCAATCAATGGAAAAGAAAATCAAACTAAATTCCATTTAATAGTATGATCTTTCATTCAACAGCTATCTAATTGATTATCTTTAATATCATACATGCATCATCGCGTTGCATTTGATTTTAACAGATTAATATATTAATTATTTAAAAGCGAAATTTTAAGTCATAAGGGAAGGAATTTTTTTTATTTATCATTCTTTATTTTATAATGGTGCATTTAGATGGAAAAAATTGGACCAAATGCATATGTATTAGATACAATGAGCCATACAGCTTTATTATCAGCAAATAGATTAATTCTAATTGATACTGCTATGGAAGATTCCGCTAAGACCCTTATCACAGAGATAAAAGCTTGTGGATATCACCCAAGAGATATAGAAACAATTATAATAACTCATTCCCATATCGATCACATTGGTGGATTATCAAGCGCAAAAGAAATCATTGGAGAACCACGAATTGCATGTCATGAGCTGGAACTGGAATCTATATATCAGCAGGTGAATGTGGAGATCAACGATTTACTAAAAGATGGACAGATATATGAAGGATTACTGGTAATTCATACCCCAGGTCACACTCAAGGTAATATATCATTATTAGACCAAGAATCAGAGTTGTTAATTGTTGGTGACAGTTTTCAAACATCGGAAGGAAAAATCCAACCCATGCCTGATAAATACAATCATGATCCAGCTCAACACCGTAAATCTATGGAAAAATTATTAGATTATACCTTTACTAAAGCGATCGTTGCCCATGGACATTCTTTACATTCAGATGCTTACTCCTTATTGAGCACTGCAACAAAAAATATAGATTAATAGCTTCAATAACTCATTAATAAATCTGAAATTGTTTTCATTTTCCCATTATAGGCGGTCTTATTGGATATTACTTCTCACATTATTAAAGCGAATGATTTGGACAGTGATTCTGTTCCCAGAAACCTGCTAGTTCTGTCAATGTGAGAAAATTAGGTACATATTTAGTGCTTAAAAGATCAATTAACTGCTTCATTAAATCAACAGCTTCTTGACCTATATTTTGTTCTAATTCGTAATGGCCAACTTTCTGCATTTCCGTGAATTCCCATATCGATGATTTAAAAGCAAAAATTATTGGAATATCTGCTGGAGTCCGTTTAGTAACTCTATCAAGAATTGTTTCAACTCGTTTAATCCCTAGAGTTCGGCATGAAAGCATCGAAAAAGTTCTATGAATGACCATCATATTATTTGATATCTCTGGACGAGGGTCACAGCTCATGGGAATCTCTAAAAGCATTAATGACTCTCTTTCCTCTTCGAAATCCAAATTAAATGAATTTTCTTGATCACGAGCCATTTTGTGAATATAAGGATGATAAGGAGGTCTCCAATCCCAATATTTCCAATTTGGGATTGAAACATCCACTTGATATTTTAAAGAGTCTAAATATTTGAGAACTTCCCAATCAATTGTGGTGTAGGGCATCTTGAAGGATGTTGGGCGTTTACCAAAGAAGTTTTCAATTTGCGATGTGCTTTTATCAATGATTTCAAATGCATTTTCTCTATTTTCAAAAGGGAGTGGATTGAATCCTTCAAAGAGTTGAAGATCCATTCTATCATCTTTTAACTTAAATCCAATTTTTTCATATTCTGCTACAGGAAGTCGTAACGAGGGCAAATAAAGCTCATGTTCATACCCATGACAAGCTATTTCGTGACCGTTAAAATTACATTGTTTTAGAACCTTTCCTCTACCTTCAATGACTTTTGATGATAGTAGCCAGGTGACTTTTATTCCCCGATCATTAAAAATATTCAATAGAATGGGAAGAGCTATGTCAATTCCTTTGTATTTGGGTGGCATGGCGCCTAGATCTCTCTCAAGATCCACTGTAAAACAAATAAAAGCATTTTTCATCTATTACTCACCTTTAAAGGGGCTAGTAACTTCATCAAGGATAGAGTCCATCACGATGAAAATTTGATATCCATTAATATCTTCTTTATTGGAGATCTCTTCAATAAATCCTTTTAATTCGTCCAAATCTTTCATTCGGACTTTTAACATTACATTACTCGGTCCGTTGGTAATATAGACCTCATAAACTTCCTTTCTGTTTGTTAATTCCTTAGCAAAATTTTGAACTTTCACTGTTGGAACACTGAGACCTAATAATGCACAAATTTTCTTACCTATTTTTTCATAATCAATACCAATGGTGTAGCTTTTAATAACCCCTTTATCTTCCAACTTCTTAACACGGGAATAAATTGTAGGGAGGGAGACATCCACCTTTTCTGACAATTTCTTAGCGGGAATTCGTGAATTATCTTTTAAAATCCTAAGAATTTTGTCATCTTTAGCATTCAATGAGCTTCTCACCATTTCTTATCTTGGTTTAGACCAATCAATTTCAGGAACACCAAAGGAAATGTAGCTAATGTTCTCGAGTTTGGATTGAATTAAAACCAGTGAAAAATCTTCCTACACCGAAATTAACTATAGTTTAA
>JBHLKP010000362.1:0-3308 GCA_048886525.1 Candidatus Hodarchaeota archaeon
TGCTGCTCAGGCCCTGGCTGGTGATCATGTACAGGTGGGCACGGTAGCCGCCGTGTTCCCAGTCCAGGTAAAAGTTGTGCGGCCACAGCCAGCCCTCGTACAGGGTCGTGCCCGCGTACATGAAGCTCAGGGCGTCGATGTAGCCCTCACCCTTCGAGTCGAACTGGGATAGGTCGACGCCCGTGTCCACGATGAGGTTCAGGGCTTCCTCGGCCAGCAGGTTGTCGACATAGTAGCGCTGGTCCTGGCTGAGCCGGATCGGTCCGACCACGACGTTGGAGTAGTCGAGCAGGCCGCTGGACATGAGCCGGAAATACTCGCGCACCGAGCAGAAGTTGCCGTTGGCCGTGTAGTCGTCGTCATTCAGCAGGGCCGACACCTCTTCGGCGGTAACCTGGGCTGGCCGATCGGGGAAATCGACCAGGATGGTCAGGCCCCGGACCACGCCGCTGCTGACCTGCCGCCCCTCCAGCAGGCCCTGGTTCGGGCCATAGGTCTCCAGGGTCTCATCGGCCCAGACCGAGTCCTTTGGCGCCAATGTGTTGGCGTAGCGCATGTCGAACTTGTAGTTGCGGACTTCCGGGGCCTCCTTCAGGTGGCGACGCAGCCCCTCCGGGGCGGGCTCGGAGATCGGGACCGCGGTGGAGACGAACTCGCCGTTGGCCAGATCGGCGTAGCAGTAGACGCCGAGCATGTCGTCGTAGAGGGCGGTGAAGCCGCTCCTGGTCTCGTAGCGGGCGTAGAACTCGTCGCCAAAGGTGACCAGCTCGACGTCCGGGCCGTTCTCCTGCCTGAAGGTCAGGGTTTCTCCAAAGATAGCGCTCATCGGTGATCTCCTTTCTCTGATGTGATAGGATATGCGTGGCACAGGTTAGGAAGCCTGTGCCACGGAGCAACGCCTGTGTGGCAAGGATGGAGAAGCGGTGAGCTGCACGGCGCTGCCCACACAGGAATCCAGTATAGCACACCCGCGGGCGCATGTCAACGACCTCAAAAGTCTTCAACGATCCTGATGTGACCAGTCCTGGCCGGTTCGTTATGTGCGCTGTGCGTCGCACCTGTGCATCGAGAGACAAACCCACGCCAGAATCATCCGCTTTGTGAGAATCTGTCAGATCTTTCCATCAGAATGAGAATCGCTGGACAGATCACCTGCCCGGCGCGAGTTGGCACGCGGGCGGAGCTTGAGCACATAGTGGGTCGGCTCCACTTCGCAGCCAGCCGCGGTGACCGCAATGCGGTAGAGCACGACCTCATCCTCTTCGTGGCGGAAGACGCTGCCCTCCTCCGACTTGACCTGGGTGAGCTCGTCCACGGCCAGCGGCGGCGCGTCGGGTTGGCGCACAGCCACCGCCAAGTCAAAGGGCACTTCCAGGATGGCGGTCGGTGGGGCAGCCACGCCGAGGCGGATCGCCTCCTCGATCAGGGGGGTCTCAGGCGGGGATGTGGAACCCGTGTTGATCACCAGCGTGCTGACATTGCCGACCGTGATCTTGTCGCCGCCGACCTGGTCGCGGCCGATCAGATCCCCGCCCGCCTGGGCATCGCCACCAACGTGGGCACCGGCGCCAGGGCCGACCGCTACGCCGTAATAGTGCTCCCCGCCGATGTTGACCGAGCCACTGCCGCCGACCACCGCACCCACCGGGTTCGGTGAAGTGGCGAGGTCCCATCGGCGCTCATCCAGGAAGTAGTCGACACACAGGCCGATGGCCTCGACGAGATCGGCCGCACTGAATTCCTCCAGCTGGGGGCCGACCAGCCGGCCGAACAACGCATCCAGCGTCGTACCATCGTTGAGCACCAGTGGCAGCAGCTTCCTCCGGCTGTGACCATCACGTGTCGCCGTGGCGGCCCAACGGGCGCTGGCCAGGTCCTTGTATACGCGGCGCACCTCCGCATCCGGCATCTCCGAGAGTTGGCTCTGAACAGCCTCAAAGTCCAGAGCCGGGTCAGCCCACCACTTGTCGAACTCGGTCATCAGGTCGAGGTGCTCCTGGCGGAAGCGAGGGTCGAGCACGCTCTCAGCCTTGGTCGTTGCCAGGTCTCGTAGCGTGACGTACTGGAAGCCGCCCCAGTTGGGCTGGCCCGCCCGGTCTGGATCGCCAAACCCGAGGCAGCGGTTGGCCAAGCTCAGTATTCCTACCGCAAGGAGGCCCATACTTCACGTCGTATACCACACCCGACCGGGTTCCTGGCCGGGGTGCCGCCAAAGACTGGGAGGTTGCACATGAACTGGGCCATGCCGTCGCAGCGGGCTGCCTGGCAAGACGCGTTCACTTTTGCAGCAGCACGCCGGTGACGTCGCCGTAATTCTCCTTTATGTTCTGCACAACATAGTTCACAAAGATACCCTTTCCACCGTCCTTGGGCAGTACGGCCAGCCAGGCATCCTTGTCGGCATAGTAGTGTAACACCGAGCCCCGAATGTAAAAGCCCTCTTTCAGCGGGTCAAACTCGTAGCCCCGAAGGTGGTTGTTCACCAACTGGGCCATGACACCCAAGAGCCGCGCATCGGGCAGGAGCTCCAGGTCATCGCGCAGACTGCCCGCATCTATCGTTCCAGGATGCCCACAGTCCAGCGTCACGTCGGCAGGCAGCATGGCCTGCCAGTGCTGCGCTCGCTTCAAACAGGCGATCTGCAACCCGCCCTCCCGCTCTGACAGGCTGAAGAACGCTTCCTCACACACCGGGCAGAGGAGATAGCTCTCCTCCTCGCATTCTGGCTCGGTGCAGGTGCACGGGATTTGCGCAGCCAGGTCTCCCTGAAGCGCGACGGCCAGCTCGGTCGCCGTTCGGTTCAGCGTGCCCGTCTCCCCCCCGGCCTGTTTGAGGGCCAGCACCTGGGCAAGCAGCTCGAGGACCAGGTCCTTTTGCAGCGCGCCGGGATAGGCAGCCAGGGCCGCCGCGCCGCGCAACCCGTAGGTCTGCACGTAGGCAGCCGGTGCCGTGCGCAGCGCCTTGAGGACGCGGATTACCTCTCCCAGGCTGTCGATGGCCCAGGCGCGGAACTGGCTCGCCTGCAGGCGGCCGGACAGGCTGAGCGCGCCCCGATTGCAGGTCAGCCTCACGGTTGTCTCCTTTCCGGCGACCGAGACACGATAGCTGGTGCTGCGCAGTTCCGGATAGCTTGCCTCATACGCGGCATAACCTTTGTCGTAGGCGCGACGGTCCGCGATGGTGAGCCAGCGAAAACGCTCCGCCCGCGGGTCCGGCTCGTAAAGCCGACCACTGCGGAACCGGTCCGGATCCAGGAAGCGAAGGGCATTCTTGAACTGTTTGGAAATGACCAGGCGGGTCAGCAGCAC
>JBHLKP010000363.1:0-3298 GCA_048886525.1 Candidatus Hodarchaeota archaeon
AAAAAATAATAATTTTGTTTAATCACTATTTTTTTAGACTTTTATCACTTAAAAAGCGTGTAATTATAATTTTATTTATTTGAGCTAAATATAATCTTGGAAGTTTCAAATGGGTTTTAAGCATAATTTTATCGATAAATTTGGAAGGAATTTTCTATTCAAGAACACATCTCAAGATAGTGTTAAATTTATTCATGCTAGTGATATACATCTAGGGGCTGCACAATATCGAAATGAATATAGAGCAGACGATTTTATTCAAGCGTTTCAAGAAATATTGGAATTGGCAATTATTCACCATGTTGATTTCGTTTTATTAGGAGGAGATGTATTTACCTCTTTAGAAATGTTACCTGGAAAGTTAACCAAAATTATAAATTTACTGAGAGATTTCAAAGTTTTTACACAAAATTCAATTTTCATTATAGCAATAGAAGGTAACCATGATATTAGAAAATTCTCTAGAGGTGTCAGATTCGAAAGACGAGGGCAATCATGGCTAAAGTTGCTAAATAGTTTAGGGCTTATAATTTTGCTTGATGCTGATTTAGAAGCACCTTCAGAAGATATATTCAAACCTTATAATTCTAGAACAAGAAAGGGGGGTAAAATCCAAATAAAGAGTGTAGTTGTTTATGGTACGCGATATCTTGGTGAGAAACCTATTCGACAGCTTTCAAGAATTAGAAAAGCCATAACCAAAAAAAATGGATTATTTAATATTCTTATCCAACATTTTGGGATTGAAGGACAAATGGAAAATGTTCCCGGTATTAATTTAGAGGAAATTCAGCACTTAAAACACCGTTTAGATTATTTGGCGTTAGGTCATTTTCACAAGCAATTTATTCTTGATGATTGGGTTTATAATCCAGGTTCCTCAGAAGCTGCATGTGTAATGGATAATTCATTTAAAAGAGGAATATTCTTAGTAAAAGTTTCAAAAAAGTTTGAGACCTTTACAAAACAGGTAAAAATCATTCGATTAAATAACCGTAGATATATTTGGAAAACAATACATTTGAATTTTGAGGTCAGAAAAAAGGAAGATCTTGAACTGATCATTATTGACAAATTATATAGTACACTCAAAAATATTGATGATGAAATTCATCCTTCTAATCCTCAAATGCCTATATTATATTTAGTTGTTAAAGGAATAAAACCCTCATTTAAAGTTAAAGAAAAAGATCTCAAAGAAAAAATATGTGATCATTTACCTATTTTGGATATTAGACTTTACCAAAAATTTAGTGAATCTATCAGAACATTAGATCAGTACATTTTAGTCTAATATATTCTATCTTAATCAAATTTTTTTTAATATTTATTAGGGAGTTCATTCCAAATAGTTATTATGAAAATTCGATCTTTCATTCGAAATAATAAATTTTTTATGGTTAGTTCCGTCATATTCTTTGTATGGTTTGTTTTCCTTGCCATCTTAACTATTACAAGTGAGAGAACTGTCATCTTTTATGATGCGCTTGGACAAATTGATGTTTCTTCAAATTATTCAAGTACGTATCCGGTATTTAGATATTTTATCGAACCACTGTATGCAATTGGTTATATTTTAGAATATGAATTTACTTGGATGTACCTTTTTCTAATATTTTATCCAATTTTAAGAGGGATATATCTATTTTCAAAAAGGAAGGGTATATTTAACTCGAAGAAATATAGATTTATTACGTATTATATTACAGATATTATTTCTTTTTCATTTAAAATATTAATTCCTGCTATATTAATAGTTGGGATTTACATACTCATTGGATTTGGAATTCAAGGTTATTTTTTCGTAAGTAGATATTTTATGGTAGCTATACAATTAGCCATTCGTATTAGCACGATTTTAATAGCCATAAAGATAGTCTATACTATCATTCAGTTATTTTATCCTAAGTTAAGAGCTAAATCCTCTGGTAAACGGTTTAATCAGAATAGAAAGAAAATCCCTGAAAAAGTACGGCAAATCAATCGAGAAGTCGTATTATATGTTGGAATTGGTGCTTTACTTCTAAGTAGTAATATCCTCTTAATATCTACACCTTTTCCCAATCACAAAATAAACCCGATTGTGCCACTTGACGATGACGAATTTTTATTTGATTTCCATGTCCACACCATATATTCAGATGGATGGATTACAGTTGAAGAAAGAATTAAGTGGTATATAAAACAGGGGATTTCTGGAGCTGCTTTTACTGAACATGATAATTTAAGAGGTGCTAAACAAGCCCAGAGATATGTACAAGATAACGGATTAGATTTTATAGTGTTTATAGGAGAGGAATGGACTGATAATGCAAATGATATCCATATGAATTATTATGGCATTACTGAAGAGATTGTACCACTCCAATCATATACTCCTGGGGGACCTATAGCTATGAATGCTTCAGATACTATAAGTTATGTAAAAACGAATGGTGGATACATTACTGTCAATCATTATAATTATGAAATAAATCCTGGTGGAGGTTTTGGGGTGCCATATAGCTTGGATCAACTAAAGGATTGGGGTGTTGATGGTTTTGAAATTGTGAATGGAGGAAGTTATGGTGGTGATTATCAACAAATAAGAGAATATTGTTTATCTAATGATCTGACTTGTATGGGAGGTTCAGATATTCATACAAATGAAGATATAAATACATTTATTAAATTGAGACTAGCTGATCCTGCTAATCTAACTATTACAAACATATTTGAGACTCTGAAAAACAACACACATGAGGTTGTTGCTATTAATCTTAATCCAAAAGTGATAGATTTTTCTGGGGAATTAAATGATATTGGATTTTACGTAATACAAGACTATATTAATTATTTATTAAATCTAGACGTATCTCAGGCATTATCATGGATACTCTGGTCAGGATTAATTTATACAATCTTCTATGGTAGTTATAAAAGGATAAAAAAAGTAGATTTACAGAATACTTAAGCCAAAATTCATTAATCTTTTTTAATAAATGGAATAAAAAGTGTGAGTTTTAGGTGGATTCAATAAATTCGATTAAATATAATAACCTGTATTATCCTCTTTGTATTTATCTTTATCGTCGTCCTTATCATCATCGTCTCCTCCGAGGAATTTCTTATAAAAGTACTTTAATAATTCATTTTCGTCCCCATTGAAATCTTTTAAATCGCGTGGATCTAGTTTAATAATTCCCCCTTTTTTGAATGGGATCACCTTACTTCTTAATTCTCTTTCTCTGTCTGCTTGCTTCTTTGCATTTATTGATAATTCTTTTTTCATTAATTCCTTTAGTTCATTTACGACCAG
>JBHLKP010000364.1:0-3292 GCA_048886525.1 Candidatus Hodarchaeota archaeon
AAGATATTAATGGAAAGTTAACTTATTTAGGTTCTCAAGTTTGGAGAAATCCAACAGTTGCCATGATTGATAAAGATAAACCTCAAATTAAACCTAATGAAGTTTTAATCAAGGTTATAAGATGTGGAATATGTGGTTCTGATGTACATATGGCTCAAGCATATCATGATGGATATATTTATTATCCTGGTTTAACAGCTTTCCCTGTGACCCTTGGACATGAATTTGCAGGTGAAATTGTAGAAGTTGGCAGCAATGCAATTAATAAAAGAACCGGTAGACTTTATGAAGTTGGAGAACCTGTTACTGTAGAAGAAATGGTATGGTGTGGGGAATGTAAACCTTGTTGTGATGGGCATCCAAACCATTGTGAGCGATTACAAGAAATTGGTTTTTCTATTGATGGTGCATATGCAGAATATATTACCGTGCCAGCAAAATTATGTTGGAGTTTGAAAAAATTAGAACATAAATATGATGATGTTTTTAAAATAGGTAGTTTGGTTGAACCGACATCGGTTGCCTATAATGCTGTAATAGAAAGGGGAGGCGGAATTCGACCCGGTGAGAATGTTGTTATTTTAGGAGCAGGTCCAATTGGTTTAGCGGCAGTAAAAATTTTAAAGACCGCTGGAGCTGCTGTATGTATTGTGTCAGAACCAGAGGAAAGTCGAGCTTTATTGGCAAAAAAATTAGGTGCTGATTATATTATCAATCCTTTAAAAGAGGACTTTGTTGAAGCAACAAAACAATATACAGATAATGAGGGCGCTGCCCTATACCTTGAAGCTACGGGATTACCTGATATTGTTACAGATGATATTCAGAATGCAATATGGGAATGTAAATCAGTTAATAGTACGGTGGTGATTGTTGCTAGAGCAGAACAGAAAATGCCTGTTTGTGGAGAATATTTCCAAGTAAGGAGAGCTCGCATTGTAGGATCTCAAGGGCATTCTGGTCATGGTAATTTTCCAAATGTGATAAATTGCATGGCAACTGGAATGGATCTTACACCAATTATCACCAAAGAAATCTCTCTTAATGAAGTGCCGGAACATCTAAAGCTTTTACAAACCGATAAAGAAAATTGTAAAATTTCTATCAAAATAAGTTAAACTTGCTCAGATTAAGCTTAATCATAATTTTACGATCAAAACTTTTTTATATCATTTTCATCTATTTTTGTTATTCAAAAATAATAAAATTAGAAGAGATCTAATATTATGAATGAAAATCAAGATGAGGAAGAAGATTTTGAATTAAAAGAAGAAGCTGAAAGTAGTGAAAAAATTCTTGAAATCAAGAAAAAAGAGGAAGAAATTGCTTTAAAAAGATCAGAAACTTGTCATTTTAAAGTTGAAGATCCAGAATCAATAGAAATTACTGAAAGTGAACCTATTTACAGAAATCCTTTGACTAATATTATAGAAAGTGAAGATGTTTTTTATATTCAAATGGAATTACCTGGTTTAGACAAAAAACATGTTAAGATTTCTTTACAAGAAGGAATTTTAGAAATAATGGGGGAAAAATCAGAGAAGGAAAAAAAGGACAAAGATAAAGAGAAAAAAGAAAAAAAGGATGAAAAGAAAGATAAAGACAAGAAAAAAGAAAAATTTAAGGAAATAAAGGGTGATTACTTAAGAAGAGAAATCCGAACCAGTAACTTCTTTAGATGCTTTCACTTACCCGAAGACATACATCCAGAGGAAATTGATGCAAGCTTTAAAAATGGTATCTTACGATTAATAATCCCCAAAAAATCAGCAAAGATTAGTGAAAAGAAATTAATAGAAATTAAATAAATTCTTATGAATATTTATCGATTTCTTATTTTTTTATTACTCTAATTATTATCTTTTAAATTCTATAAAATTAATCTTAGATATTCAGAAGATTCTCTAGCCACTTCCTCAAACGAGGGTTTCATAATTGTTTCAATTGATACAAATCCAGCATATCTAGCATTTTTGAAAATATTTAAAAATGTTCTAAAATCAAAGTGTCCTGTACCAGGTGCGCGACGTGTGCAATCAGCTAAATGAATATGAGAAACATAATGAGTAATTTCTTCTAAATAATCCCAAATAAAACCAGGATCTTCCTCTAAATAAATATGATAAGAATCAACTAATAATTTTAAGTTATCAAAACCTATCTCTTTTATCAATTCTATTGATTCTGAGATAGTATTATAAGAATCGATTTCAAATCGATTTATAGGTTCGAATAATAATTCTACATTACTATTTTCTGCTAACCTACAACATTCTTTTAATGATGATTTAATATTTATTTTCTCCTTCCTTTGACTACTTTCAGAAGAATAACGTCCTCTAATTAATCCAATAATGACTTTTGATTGTATTTCACCGGCAAATTCAATGTATTTCTCAACTCTTTCAATTGCTTTTCTCCTCATTGATTCATCAATATGGCCAAGTGAATAACCAAAACGAATAAAAGTACTCCCTGTTCCCAGTGCTGGTATCTCTAACTCATAAGAATCTTTAATTTCATTTATCTTTTTAAAATCTATTTTTTCTGGTTCCAATAAGCTTAATTCAATTCCATCATAATCTAATGGCTTTAAACAATCACATAGAGCGGAGAATTTTTTAATTATTTCTTCTTGATTTTGTTTGGATTCGTTAAGAGTAGATACAATACTCAATCGCATATAATATTTTATTATATAAGATGATTAAAAAGTTTAACATATATGGACCCCTTTGATAATTATTAACAATTCATTTTAAATGGGATGATTATTAATAATGAGTAAATGGAATTTACCACCGAAAGGCGGGCATATGGATTTGCCAGATGGGATCTATCTCCAGACTATGTCAATCTTAGAAATTAATGAACGGTTAAAAAAAAATGATGTTATTATTATTCCAGCTGGTTCCACTGAAAATCATGGACCTGCTGCTTGTATTGGAGAAGACACTTTTTTGGTTACAAGGATGGCTGAATTGATAGCTCAAAAAACAGGATGTACTGTTGCTGAACCTGTTTGGTATGGAAGCCATCCTTATCATCACGTAGGAATGCCAGGTTCGATTATTGTACCAGAGGAGATTTTTAAGGGTTTGTTGCGAGCAGTGATGGCAGGTTGTTGGAATATGGGTTTTAGAAAAATGATTTTGTTAAATGGCCATGGTCAAGAATATGTGATTCCCTCTGCCATCCATGAGTTTGCGAAGAATTATCAATTGCCAATGCTAATCTGTAATGTAAATTGGTATCACGCTATACCAAAACAATGCATGGATAAAGATCATGG
>JBHLKP010000365.1:0-3289 GCA_048886525.1 Candidatus Hodarchaeota archaeon
TTTAATTATATAAAAAAAAACGACATTAAAAGCAATATTTAAGGATTAAGAATGTTTTTCATTTCTGCTCCGGTTTAATGTTTTAATATATCATCTAGAGTCATGAATTTTAATTGTATGACTAAAAGCTTTTTCCATTAGTGTGGTATATCCTTCTGCTGAAAATTTTTGTGCAGTTTTATTAGCTTGACGTCCATACTCGTTTAAAAGATCATTATTATTAAGGAATGTTTCAATTGCCTGAGTCAGAATTTTAAAGTCACCAGGTGGAAACAATATTCCATTTTCTCCATTTTGAATATAATCCAACACTCCACCGCCCGCAGCTCCAATAACTGGTAAACTTTGACTCATTGCTTCTATAACTGTCAAACCTTGTGTTTCTGTATCACTTGGGGTCACCATAAAGTCTCCCATTCGATACACATAAGGCAATTTTGTATGATTAATAAATCCTGTAAAAGCGTAATTCTTTAGGTTTAATTCTAAGGCTTGTTTTTTGTACATCCTAAGATGTGGTCCATCACCTACAATAAGGAGAAATGCAAGAGGGTATTTCTTTTCAATGTTTTTGAATGCTTTCAATAGGACTTCAAGTTTTTTCTCATAAGAAACGCGACCACAATAGAGAATAATACGTTGATCTTTCCTAATATTGTATTTTTTCCGTAATTCTTCTTGAAATTTCTCATATTTTGTTATGTACTTATTATCTCTAAAAAAAACACTGGAAATCATGTTTGGAAGAGAATAGACTGGAGGTTTAACACCATGGGATTTTAATTTTTGCTGAAGAGTTTTTGATGGCGTAACAACAACATCTGAATATTTGTAAAACCATCTAATATAACTCCAGACAAAATGTTGAATAGGACTTGCTCCACTAAATTTTTCAGCTTGAAATCCTCCAATAACATGGCCAGAATATAGAACTAGATCAGTGTGATAAGTATTAAGAAGCGGAAGATCATGAAACACACGAGCATTCAATGTAGCAGCATAACCTAGAGAAAAAGGAGAATGACAATGGACAAAATCTAATTTTTCTTTGTGAAGACTTTTTGTCAGTGACAAGGTTGGAACTGCAAGATTATAACCTGGATAAGCTGGAAATGGAAAGCTTCTTAGTTCAATTATTGGAATTCCCTCTATTCTAAATGGTGTTCCTTGTTTTAATTTTGGTACAAAAATAACAAACTCATGTCTATCTCGGAGGGTTTGTACTTCATTGATGATGGAGATAACAACACCGTTTAAATTTGGAACCCATGAATCAGAAAAAATGCCAATTCTCAAAATATCAAACCCAATCTCTTACTTGATAAGCTAAAATTTTGTTTGCTAATATTATAATCTTTTGAAATTATATTTAAGAACATCGAACTCAAACGTGAAATTCACTATACAATAGGTTTCTACCTGTTTTTATGGGATAAAGAGGGATGGTTCAAATATAATACTTAGAATTTAGGCAATTATAATTGAAATTTACATTTTAAAATATTTAATATCATCATTTGGCTTGGCAATTTTATTAAGCTCTCTTATGAGATTAGTCGGAATATCCTTGGGAGTTGGTGTACATGCAGCAGCCATTCTGTGTCCTCCACCTTTGAAAGTTTTAGCAACAATAGAAACATCATAGAAATCTTGTTCATTATTTAATTTTGTTACACGAAAACTCACACGAATTGATTCTTTATGAGATTTTGAATAAACTAGTGCAATTACAGCAACATTACGTTTAAAAAGAGGGGTAAAAACTTCTTTTGCTAACTTTCCAGGGATTGAACCTCTAGTGTCAAGAACAAGAATTCTTGGAAAAATTGGTACTGAATCTATAAATTCAGATATTTTTTTTTGAGTTTCATTGAAAATTTCCCGAGATTCATTATATTTCTTTTGTACCCAATCTGTACTAAGAATATTGGATCCAAGTTTAGATAAAAGTTCACTAATTTGCTGAAGAGCTCGTTGATCATCGTTATTTAAATTTAAAATAATATCCAACGGCCGATATTCTTCAGGTAACCGAGCTGTATCTGCAAGATTACCTAAGTTCCTAATTTCTAGAGCAATAGGATCGTCTTCAAAGTTTAGGAACTGAAATACCAGCTCTGTGGCTGAAGGTGCATTTGGGTCTACATGATCCTTTTCTGTTAACCGTCCTGAATTCACTAAATCCTCATAATTGGATTTATGATGATCGAAGTTGATTGAATTTCCTATTTTCGGTAAATCACAAGTATAATCAACAATAATGCCTGTATCAGATAGTTTTTTTGCCTCATCTACAGTAAAATATTCAATATTTATCTCATTACTAAATTTCCTTAAAAAAAGGGCCGCACAGCATACCCCATCAAAATCTGTGTGGGTTATGATTTTCATAATTCTCGGCCGCAATTGAAGCAATAACGTGATTCTTGCTTGTAACGAATGGATTGACATTGTGGGCAAACTTTATGCTTTTCTAGCCCGTAATGCTTAGAATCTCGCTGTTGTCTCTGTTTTTTGAATTCAAGTGCTAGTTTTTCCTCAATGGGTGATCTTACTTGAGTTTGACGTGAATAAAAAAGGAAATAAATTGCTCCGAATAATATAAATCCCCCAAGGATTAATAATAGAAATAGATCAGACGCCGGAGTATCATAAACCTCTATAATATAAAGCCCATTTGTAGGTACTTTTCCTGGGATATACAGATTTAGCCAAAGAATAGCAGATCCTGAAACCATTGGCTCCCATTCAGCAATAAATATATTATTCTTTTTATAGAAATACAATTGACTAAATGAGCCGTTATTTTCGATAATTGTAGCATTTAACTGCTTCGAATTAAAATTTGAATAATCAAATGATATCTGGATTTTAGTTTTCATTCCTTTTGTGGCAGCTCCAGTAGTAAGTTGAATTTCCAATGGAATTTGTTGATCTTTTATCATCCAATGAAAAATCTTAGCAATTAGCTGGAGATTGTCATTTAAATTAGGGGAGGAAATCAAACCAGAATCTATGAAAGGAAGTAATCCTCCAAATACCACAACTTTCCCCTTAGATTGTTTGTCTTCCCAATAAGCAGCTATAGGAGTCTTTTCCTCATTAAACTTGTCTATCGCTGTTGCAAGAACTTTACTGCCTTTTTCTGGAGCTATGGAGATCGATGTCCCAATGTAATCAAAAATAAAGCCATTATTATCAAATATTGTTTCGGAAATTATGTTTGTGCCATTATTAAATCGTGAAAGGCCAGTAAAGTCGTCCTCTATTGTAATACCGTAATAATCCA
>JBHLKP010000366.1:0-3283 GCA_048886525.1 Candidatus Hodarchaeota archaeon
CAGAAGAACTAGAGGTTTTACAATGGATATAATAGACGTATCATCTACGTAATACGCAACAATTACATTTTTAAAGAAGGGAATGAATCATAAATATATCTTTATTGATGATTTGGAGACGCTATAAACCATGGCAGCTCGTATTGAATCTTTAACTGAAATCTTTTTCAAATTGCAGGATTTCAGTTATAAACGAGATGTTTCATTGGCAATTCCCAATAAAGAAAAGATCAAGCTTTCATATATTATTGAAGGATTCAAGGATAAAGATAAGGAATTGGGTGGAACAATAGGAGTAATTGTAAAAGATAAGCCAAAAGCTTGTGATTGTAACGTCATTCTTCAAGCTGAAGAAATGGGAACAAAAATTCCCCATCTATTAAGGATGATTGTAATTGCAAATCAATTTTCTTCCTCTGCAAGGGAACTAGCAGATAATTTAGGGATAGTTACTTTTACTCAAAGTGAATTAGAGTGTATTAAAAGCATGTATACTCAAGCAAAACCTGCATTTAACGCTTGAGCTTTTTTCATTTTGATTTGATTCTATTAATGATATCAATTATTCTTAGCTAAATTGCTCTCAACATTTTATATAGACATTACTCGTATGAAGAGTATAGAAACTGCTATTGATCGTGGTATCAAAGTTCAATATTCAAAATCATCATTGAATATTATTAAACGTTTAATTTTTATAAAATCTCAAGTACAGTCTAGTAAAAAAAGCGGTAACTTTCAATTGAACCTTTTCTATGAATTTATGGAGAGAATCGCTTAGATAGAATTGGTTCTCTGATGTACAGCGAAAAAGATAGCTCAAAAAAGGAAAAACGAGATGATCTCCTTTCTTACTGGTTTATTTGAAGAATCAAATGAATTATTATTAATATAATCTGATTACAAATAAGAAAATACTCAATCTTGCTTTCAATTAAATTGAAAATATTACTAGCTCTTTTAGTTTAGGTATGATTGTGGAAGTCCCAGATAATTTTTCTGATACTAAGGATTTAAATTTTAACATTTGCTTAGGTGTGCCGTGTATTGCTACCACAGCCTTGGGAGAAATATCTAAAACCATTTTAAGGCCATTTTCAGGAGTGCAGCTAGGTGATGGGGTACCTGTTGGAATAAAAGCAAGCTTGGAAGGAAAATCTGATAAGGATACATATCCTGAGTCCGCTCCATGGAATATACTGAAGTCTTTCCATGAAATTCTAAAAAGACTAATCGGACGGGGGTGAATTCCGATAATTGTATCAATTGAAAATCCATTAATGTTTAATGGCTTCTTAGGATCAGCTCGGTATAACTTATCTTGAATCTGTAAATATTTATCATTATACATATCTATAAATTCATCATATATTTTAGGTTCGACAATAATAGGAGCATTAGTATTTTGAAATAGCTTTAGTGTTACAGCAGGGTCAAAATGATCCCAATGAGTGTGACTGTAGAGATGTAAATCAAGGTTATTAACCATCTGCAATTGTTTGTCCTCTAAGCATTTTTTTCCTATGTCAAGAGCTATTACTTTATCTTTTGCTCTTAAAAGGATTCCAGCCCAACCAAAATAAATGAAAGCAACTTCAGTTTCCTCTAGAGAGCTGTTATAAAATTCCTTCAATACATTGCTCAATTCACTCTTATTTATCAAAACAAATATCTCCTAGTTTCCATAAGCAAACAATATATTCATAAATAGGTCATTCTTATATTAAATTTAACATGTAGGCAAGAATTATTTATTCTCATGAAAACCTCATAGATTATAAATGAATAAGAACTAAAAGAGCCATTCTTTTTGTGTCCCGTACTCTTATAGAGAATTTACTATAAAATAACATGGATTGGATGATAATGTCATGGATTTTTGAAAAAATAAGTGAATTCAAAGTATTGGTTTATAGTCAAACATTGGAAGGAGAAATTTATCTTTCTAAGCATAAATTGTTAGTACTTATCTTTTATTCAATTACTTTTGCTTTAACATTTTTACACTTCGCTAATATCCCCCCAAATGTAATAACTGCTTGTCAAGAATCATCTGTGGAAGGAGCTACTTGTTCTATACCTGCCTCACGTTTTTCGGGTTTGGCTGTACTTTTATATCTATATATAACATTCGTTGCAGTAATTAGTATATTTAGAGGAGGTTATATTCCCAACTTTTTGTCCCGTCCTCAAATTCCCTCTGTTAGAAACCGGTATAAGATATTATTAGTTGTAATTTTCTTATTTTTTGGTGGAACGGTCTTTGTTCTTGCTTTTGCCAGTATTTATCTAACATTATTACTACTTGTTTTCATAGGCCCGTTCTTATATGTCGTTTGGATGATTCTTGAACCCTATTTTTTACTTAGTGGAGTTTTGGCAATAATCCGTATAATTGATAGTGAATATCACATCGAAGGATTTTCTAAAAGAAGTAAGCGCTCTTTAATAATAATCTTTGTTCTAGGATATTTAACACCAATAATCTTTGCTATCTTTCTTTTCTTAACGTCTACTGATATCCAATTTAGCGAAGTATCCATATTAGGATTTTCCTTCACATTTTATAGGCCAGCTTTGAGCTCTTTTTCAAGAACAATTACTACAGTTCTTAGTTTGTCTTTGCTACTTCTGATTATTTGGTGGCTTAAAGATCGTATTAGAAAAGAAAAATCGCAATTAAGAGAAAGAAAGAAAGGAATGTTACCCTGGTTTTTAGGGTTAACTCTAATTCTCATCGTTATGAATGTAGTTCCTTTAATCGCAAGTACTAGAGGTTCTTTGCAAGAAGTAACAAGCTTAATAGATATTCTTAGTCTTTTTGCTGCAGTTATTATGGGTTTATGGAATACTCTAGGAGTAGAACAGATAACGGAACCATTAAATGGATTAAAAAGCTTAAATCCTATTGAAAGGATTTCTCGTCTCCATCCATATACAAAAGCTCTATTTTTACTAGTTATTTCCATGTTGGCTTTTTATTCATCATTAGAAAATAGTACAATCTCTGCTTTAACAGGATTACCTGATACCCTCAAATTGCAGAAATTGAACTTACTTGCTGGGTTCATTGGATGGGCTTTCATTGTATTATTATGGCGATATAAAGGGCAATCTCGTTCAACAACTCCAGGATTACTTAGGACAACTCAATATCAACTAGAGGAGAGTTTTTCAAAATTCAAATCAATTATCGCTAGAAAAAGTATTACAGAGCAGATGGATTCCTTTGAAGAAGAATAATACTTTATAGTACAAGCTTTGTTATTCAGGTTAAAGCTCT
>JBHLKP010000367.1:0-3248 GCA_048886525.1 Candidatus Hodarchaeota archaeon
TCACGTATTTGGAAAAGTCAAAAAGAATTGTACCACAAATAATAAATAGGTGAATGAGCAGGGAATAGAAAGATGAAAATCCCTAAATCGATATTAATCCCTGCAAACCTTGGATATATCAGATTTAGACGATCTAAAGCTTCTTCTGTTGTTTTCTTCGCAGCTATTACATTAACAATCACCTTTACGATTGGAATCACAGTTGGGACAAAATACCTACAAGGAACCATATTAGAGCAACAACAAAAAAAAAGGTGATAAAATAAAAATTGTTGATATAGCACCTTATCAACTGGAATTGTCTTAAATCACAAGTTATTACTGAACAGATGAAGAGAAGACCAATAGAAGACAAAGCATTTTCGAATCTTCATATGCAAATCAAACAGAGGATCGGTATCAATCATCAGTAGATTATGTGTGGATCTAAATACAGCCAACTAGAGAATACTTTCCTCTTGGAAACTACTTTCTCCTTTTTTAAAACGCAATATATCTAGATGTATTGGACATAAATTGAACCATTCTACAATTTCTCTTCATAAAAGTGGTTTAATCTATTCCAGGTGATTTACAAATTAAAAATAAGGGAACTAAATTGAAAGTATCTGAAAACTGGAACAATAAAACAACTTTAGTAATTAGTTTTTTCATAATACTTACACTAGTTACTTCAATTGCTATGCTTCATCCCTCAACTGGTCTTACAACCCCGATTGATGCTAGTGAGTTCATTTATAGCACTTACTTAGGTGGTTCGGCAAAAGACCTAATTAGAGATGGAGATATCGACTCTGAAGGCAATATCATTGTAACAGGACAAACTTTATCCACAGATTTTCCAGTTCTAAACGCATTTCAGGATTATTTTGCTGGAGGAGATGATGACTCTCATACAATTGGGGGAGACGCATTTGTTTCCAAATTTGCTTCTGATGGAACGTTAATCTGGTCAACTTATCTAGGCGGAACGGAGCGAGATTCTGGCCAAAGTTTAAAGTTAGATTCAGCTGGAAATATCTATATTATAGGAGTTACAAGCTCTCCAGATTTTCCTGTTACTAATGATTCAATGTACCCCAATTTCTTAGGGGATCAATACGATCTCTTTATTACAAAAATGGCTCCTGATGGTTCATTGCTGTATTCAAGTTATTTTGGGACTAACGGTTATGATTACACTGAAGATTTCGAAATGGATAATGCTGGTAACATCGTCATTGTTGGGTCTACTACAGGATCTAATCTCAACGTTACTAGTGATGCATATCAATCATCAAGAAGTGGAGACCAGAGCGGATTTATTGTACGTTTAGCAAATGATTGTGTTACAATTCTCTATAGCACATATTTTGGAGGAAGCGTTGCTACTGTTATTGGATCTATAGACATTGATATCAATAATAACATCCTTATTGATGGCTATAATATTCGAGGTGAATTTCCACTGACCGAAGATGCTTTTCAAAGCACTTATGATGACACCTATAGAGATTTTTTTATTGCTAAATTCAACTCAAGTAATGATTTAGTATACGCAACATTCTTCGGTGGATCCCATATGGATGATAGTTTCAGTGTTTCTCTCGATAATGATGGAAATATGTATTTTGCAGGTAGAACCTGGTCATCCGATTTTCCAGTAAAGAATGCATTTCAAACAAAATTATCAGATGATAATGATGACTCTCCAGATGCATTTATTGCCGCGCTAAACCATGATGACGGGCAATTAAAATTTTCAAGTCTAGCGGGAGGCTCTGGTTGGGATACTTTACATTATATTGAAGTTGATCCATATAATAATGTTTTAGCAGCAGGAATTGGTGGACCTGACGGTTTTCCAATTAGAAATGCATTTCAAACAGAAAATCAAGGATCTGTAGATGTTGTATTACTAATGGTATCTCCTACATGCCAACCATTTATGTGTACGTACTTTGGTGGGTCGGCTGAAGATTCCCCTCAAAACATAATTTTATCAAGCGATCAAGCGTTAATAGTTGGGTATACGAAATCAGTAGACCTTCCTTTGTCAAATAATTCCTATCAGAATGAGATTGGAGGAAACGAGGATGGATTCCTTTTAAAATTCGATTATATTAACTATCTTGAATCGAATGGAATTAATTCAAGACCTAAGAAAACTCCGGGATTTACGCTAGTATTATTTGGGCTAGGGATATTGTGGCTGGTTCTAAGGAGATCCAAATGAGTTTAACATAGTTACCCTTTAAAATAAGGAACTATTAGAACATTGCAAAATAGGCCTTTAGGATTTAATAATTCCTTTGTTTAAAAGCTTTTACAGGGAAGAATATTCTCTATCGATTTCTCTTACCTCTTTAATCCATGAAAAAACGATGAGAAATTGGCTAATTTTTACGATAGTATCAATGAATAACTATTTAAGAGTGGTAAAGCACAAATCTAACGAATTCTTGATTCTTTGGGTGAAGAGATTGAGACCAAGAAGAATAGTACGAAAAGTGTCATTCCTGAAGATGCTACTGGTTTTGATACTGATCTTGATTTGGAGTCATTCTACATATTGTACAACAGGTGATACTGGGATCTTACCAGAACACAAGCCATTTGCGATCGCATTCCTTTTTTCAGGAGATATGGTTGGGAATATTACTGCGTGTCCATGGGTTTTCGAGAATGAAACTAGTGAGGAGATTAGAGGAGTGAATTATGGATTTCGGAATTATTTCTCCAACAATCTCTCCAATGAAATGGCAGTTTATCCCCAAATTAAGGAAGTTTTTATGATTGAGTACACCTGGACCTATAACTATTTTACATATCAATACCAAAACGATCCTGATAATAGTTGGTCTTATTCGCTTAATGTATCAACATTTGATCCCTACTATTGTCTTGTTCGGCTTTCTGTGTATGAAAATGTAACTTGGGATAACCAATTAGCACAGAAAATCGAAACAATGCTTCTAGGGAAATGGTATGTAAACCAAATAAAAATAATTCCTGATGCTCGAGTCCCTCAAGCCACTCCCTTTGGAACCGAACATTTTTATGTACCAATGCTTCTGGTATTAATAACAATGACTCTTTTTCGAAGAAAAAGAACGAAGGATAATGAATTTTGCAAATAATTTGTGATGCTTGTCCAATTTTCACTAACCACATGTCATTCCATATTACTCTTTTTTTTCCATTTTAAGGACAGCTCTCTTTTCAGAAGCAACGATTTGTTAATGTTTATTTTATTCTAAGAATTAAGA
>JBHLKP010000368.1:0-3248 GCA_048886525.1 Candidatus Hodarchaeota archaeon
ATAGGAGCAGCCTTAGCGAGTTTATTTTTTGGTTTTGCATACTCTTTTCGATTTCAGTTAGAACCTCAACTTACTCATTTAGGGATTGACTGGATATTGCTTGATTTACATTTAGAAGACTTAACACCTACAATACCATTTGTTGTAACACTCATAGCTGTTGCTTTAGTAGCCAAGAGAATGCGACCTCCTGCTGCAGATGGAATTCCTTACGTGAAAGAAGGAGGGTAAAATCTTTTTTTTTAAAAAAAAGGGGCTAATTAAGCTAATTCATCAATTGCTTGTAAGGTTATTTTTATAACAGCTTCTTCTCCCTGTTGAAAAATAGAATCAACGTCTCCAAGAGATCCTTCAGACTTTTGAGTTCCTGTCGCCAAATTACCATCTACAACGAGAATTGTTCCAGTTTTTACCTTCTTTACTGACCCAAATATAAAGAGGAAGCCTGATTCCATTTCAACAGAATTTGCTCCACAATTAGCCCATTTTTGGAATAAATCCTGGACTGAAGAATAATAAATATCTGTAGTCCAAACGATTCCAGGATGATAGTTGAATCCCAGCTTTTCAGCCGAATGACACAATTGTTGAAACATTTCGGGTGAAGCAACTGCAGGAAATTCTTTGGGAGCTAAGTTCAATGATGTGTACTCATCACGGACAGCAGCGTAAGGGATTATAATATCACCAATTTTTAAACTAGGTTTAAGTGCCCCACATGAACCTATACGTATAAAAAATTCTCCTCCTGCTCTGAATGCTTCTTCTACAATTATTGCAGTGCTTGGACAACCCATTCCAGTAGTTAGAACACTGATTGGAATTTTTCCATCAGGAGTTTTCCCCTCATAAGCTATTAAACCCCTATTCTTAGCAACATTTACGGAATCTACTAAGAATTTTGATATCTTTGACACACGATCAGGATTACCACATAGAATGCAGAATCTGTGCACTTTTGATAGGTGAAGATGTGGTTGCATTGAATTTTCAGTCATAAGGATTTTCTCCATTTTTTTTCATAGATATCTCAATGAGGATTTCAAAATATTAAGAGAAAGTTGATTTTTAATATAAAAAATAATGAATTTTAAAAATAATACTTTATCGTAATTAATTCTTTTTTCGCTACCAAATTTTATAATACGATAAGAATAAAACTTATTCATTTAAGAAAGATAACAGGGAAACATATTGAGCATTAAGATAATACCATTCTTTTCTCCTTTGTCCTCAAAAGAAATCCGAGAAAAAATTATATCTGAATTATTTTTAGAAAAGGTTCAAATAATATCAAGTGAAGATTTTCTTTCAAATAAGGAAGCTAATATACAAATAGGTTATAACTACATATTTGTAGGAACAGGGGGAACTGAAAATGATATTGCTAATTTTGTAGAACAAGTAAACTTAAATCAACCTATTATATTGTTAAGTTATGATTCTAATAATTCTCTCCCCGCAGCTATGGAAACTCGTAACTTCCTCAATAATCAAAAAATTGATGCTATGATTGTTCATGGATCATTGACAGAATTAGCTACTACTATTCAAGAATGGTGTTATTTCATCGATATTCAAGAAAAATTAAAGAATTGCCAGATCGGAATAGTTGGTAATCCATCTGATTGGCTAATTGCCTCAGATATTGATGAACATGCTATTGAAAGGATTTGGGGAACGAAGATAATAAAAATTCCTATTGAGCAAATACTGGAATATTCTAATACGGAATTAGGAGAAAATATTAAAGCAGCTAAAGAAAAATTTATTGAAAACTCAATAAACATGGAAGTAACTGAAGAAGAAATCCATCATGCTAGCTTGATTGCAGGAAAATTAATAGAAATAGCCCAAGAATATAATACCGACGCTCTTACTGTAGAATGTTTTACTCTATTGACAAAAACAAATATTACCTCCTGTTTTGCCTTATCTTACCTCAATAGTCAAGGCACTGCCGGTTGCGAGGGAGATATTCCTTCAGTGTTCACCATGTTACTACTAAGACTATTAATTGGAAAACCATCTTTCATGGCGAACGTTGTTCATGTTAACGTTGAAAGAAATTCCATCAATCTTGCACATTGTACTATACCTCTTCAAATGCTTGAAAAATACTCAATTACATCTCATTTTGAGTCCAAAAAGAGTGTTGCTATTCGTGGTAAATTTCAAACACCCCAGGAAGTAACTATTTTGAAAATTGCTGGAAAAGATCTGACTAAATGGTGGGTAACGGAGGGAAAAATTCTAAAAAATTTAAATAATCCTTCAGCTTGCAGAACTCAAATAGAAATAGTGATTGATAATCCAATTGACTATTTTCTGAAAAATTCTCTAGCAAACCATCATATTTTAATACTAGGTAGGCATAAACATAAAATACAAGAGTTTATTAAATTTGTATTAAAAGAGGAAATTAATTAATACTGATATTAAAGAAAAAAATAGAAGAGAAACTAAGAAAGCCTTAGATTTGAATGTATTTCCAGTTTATCAAGATTTTTTTTACTGTATTTCTGATGACTCCTCCCTTACGCATATTGTGATTCAAGATCTCCTTTATATATTCCCCATCTTTTAGAACCAAGTAGCAACAGATCAATGTAACATAATTTAAGTTCATATTCTACTTGTAATATTACTTAGACTTCAGTCTTCCTTGTTTTCTTAGCCATAAAACAGATTCATTAACTCCTTTTTTAAATTCAGTAGAGGGTTTAAAACCTAATTCCTTTTTTATTTTTGCATTACTATAACTTCGACTAGTCTACATGGCTTTTACTGTTCCAGCTCTTAGTACGAAGTTATCAACTCCCCTTAATTTATAATATAATGTAAATAAAGGTAAACCTATCCTTCCTAATATCGCAGGAACATGAAAAATTCTGCCAGTTTTACCAAGGCTTTCACATATCGTTTCTATTAAATCATTCCAAGTTTGGGGACTATCTGAGGCCAAATTATATATTTGACCAATGGATTTTTTGGGATTCTCAATAATTCTCAAGAAACCCTGGATGATATCGTCAATATATATCCAATGTATCGTTCCTCTTCCAGTTCCAAGTATGATCCTTGGTAATAAGGCAAGACCCTTATCAATAGCTATTATTATATCATTAAACAGATAAGACTCACCTGGTCCAATTACACCAGTAGGCCTTGCTATTGTCAATGGAAAACCATATTCTTTATACATTTTTAATAGAATTTTCTCTGCCTCCATTTTACTTTCACCATAA
>JBHLKP010000369.1:0-3235 GCA_048886525.1 Candidatus Hodarchaeota archaeon
TTACTCAATTAGGTAGTATTTTGTTCTTATTGTTGCTAATTATTGGATCTATAACTTATGGATATGAATCGATGAAAATAAATCAATTAAAACCAAATTATAATATTAAACAAGATGATAAATAATCTAAATTGAATGTCTACTCTGTTTAATAATAGTATCTTGGTTTTTAACGCCCTTAAAAGTTCATTTTACCTAAAAGATTCTGTAGAAGGTTGGAGTCATTTGTAAAAAGCCTTCTTAGCGATCAATTCTTGGTAAACTCAAAGTTTTTATATTCCGCTACTTCTTCAGGTGGCCAACCTCTTGGTGTGGGATAATTTCGATAAAAGCGAAAAGCGCACATCGTCCCACCAATTGCTAAATTTTGAGTACGATTAAACCCAAGTTTGATTCCCCGATACATCGGATAATCGCATAAACAAAGGTAAGGAGCTAACTCTAACGCATTGTGGTGCTTTAGGAAATGTAAACCTGCACAGTTAGTGTAATTGAAACCCCAAAGGAGATTCTTTTTATCACCTTCAACAAATGTGCAATGATAATCCTCAGGATCAACGTTATTTTCCCGTTCCTTTAATGTTTTTTTAAACCATTTCTGTGTTAATGAAGAGAAATAGACACGACGCATTAAAAACTTTCTAACAGGATTTATACTCGAATAAAAAACCTCTGATATTTCAAACAATATTTGCCCTATTGTTCTTAATTCAACTCCTTCTGCTTTTAAAGTCCGATAAAATGCTAATGAAAGAGCTGTATTAACCAAATGTCTTGAAAATACATTGAATTTTTCCATACCAAAATCTGGAAGATCGGGTAGTAATTCTTCAAATTGCTTTTGTGTCTTTAACTTCATTTCAGGGATTTTTTCGGGAGGATAATATTTCAGAAACACTTCTTGATGGACTCTCTTATTATTGACAACACTGTGAAATAATTTTAACCATTTTTCCTTTTTTTGTACATATAAATTTTCAGTAACGCTCATTTTTTCTCTCTTCAGTTTTTTTTAATATTTAATTTTTCTATATTTGATAAATTACTAATTTTTAATTTTTATTGCTGAATTGTTACTATACAACCTTTGTTATAGGAAGATATATATTCAGATTCCTAATTTTATTCTCCAAGAGGATTTCTGGTGTCCTTTTAGGAGTAAATTAAAAGAAATTAAATTACAACATCAGGGACTAGTGGATAATACTCTAAACTATTGTTTTTTTAAAAGTAGATATTTGGGCAATTTAAATTTTAAATAATTTATGGTTAGATGGTTTTCATTCAAAAAGGGTTTATTCTTGAACGTTTCAGTTCTTTCCTCAACTATTATTAGCAAAATGATTTAAAACTAACCCTAATTTTTTTACTTTTGTGGGTCTGCGACATATTATTCGTTACCTCTGAATTAAAAAATGAATAAATCCAATGATCTACAACATTTTAAGAAGTCATTTTGAATTCATTTTTGAATATAGCCAACGTTATATAGTAGAAATGGATGGACATTCTGCCCACCGAAATACCGAAGTTTTTCAAATTCAAAAATAGTATAAATTTCCAATTAACAATTTCTTTTCATTTTGAACCGAACATTTTTAAAGCTACCGATGTTTAAGTAGGCCAGAAAAGATGAGAACATGAGAAAATGAGAAAAAAATATGGTGAAAGTATTTGAAATTAAATGTCGTTCTCAAATTTTCAGAAAGCGATAACAGACGCGTTTGAACATATTTTTGATCGGTTTGAAATTTCTTTAAACGGATACAAGCTTTAGAAGAAGAACGGGAGGGCGATTCTTCATAATTCTTATTTTTTTATCGGTTACCCATTTTTGGGTTTGATGGATAGTTGTTGAGAAACCTGTAGTTATCTTAAGTTTCTTTGCTCCGAATATTGAAACGATTAGAAATGTTGAAGAAGGAGTTCAACCGACATTTCCTGAGATTTTTTCCCCAGATATGATTACTGGTAGTGAAGAATTTCACTTTCACGATTGCCGTACAAACCACATAATAAGAATGGAGAAGAAGTATAAACAGCAAACATAAATTTCCTTTAATATGATACATTTCTCCTAGCATAAAAGGAAAAAAGAGAGAGAAGATTATTGTACCAATCTGTCTCTCGTGGATACAACTTTCTTTAGTACAACAATATAGAATACAATAACAATGGATGTACAAATCAAAACATTAGGTAAGACATCTATCAAAGCTTTTTCGCCTAAAAATATCCCCATATAGTCAAAATAGCTAAATGGAGTTAAGGCAAGTAGTAAGAAGTTATCAGTTATAAATCCAGCTAAAAGAAGAAGAATACTGATAGTAAATCCAAGCAATAACGTTTTTTGAGCATGTCTATAAGGAACCAGCAGAGCTACAGCGAGAAAAGCTATGAAAAACACGCAATATCCCCACATAAAGATCAGATAGCTTGCAGCTGCATTAACGAGATCACCATTGTTTTCAAGCCCAAAATCTACAAGGATGAAGGTTAGATAACTAACAATGAATAAAGTCATAAGACCTATTACTGCAGCAATAGTTCTATTGAATATTATTTTTGTTTCACTGTGTGGGAGTACCCATGTGATTTCTGCGATTCGCTCTTTTTTGTCTCTGAAAATAATATTGTTTATAACAATCAGAATAAAAGGCCCAAAAGGTATCATCCAAGCCCAGGCAAGAAACTCAAGGGTAAACCAACCTTCTAAAGTTGGTTTTAGTTCATAATTGAATAAAGCTGCGTCAATAAATGGGATATCAATGCTAGCAAGAGTAGCAGCTGTTTTTACCTCTCCTTCATATGTGCCTCCTTGCATAATTGTAAGACCGATTGTTACGATTAAAAAGACGGTCATAATTCCAACCATTGAATGTAATTGATCACGTAAGGCGGGAAATCTCCATCCTAGACTTCCGATTAGTTTTTCGAGAGGTAATTTTACTATTGAAAGTTTTTTAGTGATCTTTTGGCTTTCTATCTCAGGTTCATCAATTATTGATTTCTTATAACCTCCTTCGATGAAATCCTTTCGATGGATCAATAAAATAGACAAAATAATCAAGATAATTGATAAGAGAAGTGTTAAAAGAAGGAATTCTTCATTCCAAGTTCCCATGATCGCATTTTGGGTATTTTGAGCTCTAGAAAACAGGTTTAAATCCAATAGGGCTTCAAAATCTTTATTATTTCTAAAAGCCATATCTGAGAAAAAACCTATTACAGTATA
>JBHLKP010000370.1:0-3186 GCA_048886525.1 Candidatus Hodarchaeota archaeon
GGGTCCTGAATTCTACTATAATCCTTTATAAGAACACGAACAGCTTGTTCGTATCGTTTATTTTCAATAAAATTCCAAATAATTTTCGCAGCTCGTTGTTCCGCTTCTATTTGGTCGCTTCCTTTTTCCCGTGCTTTCAAATAAAATTTTTTAAACACTGTCAAGAAATTTTGCTGAAAATAATAATCCTCTTGTAAATCTTCGTTAAATTGAGCCATGTTAGCTGTTATTATACGTGAAAAGAGTCTTCCCTCTAAAAAGAAATGCGAATCTCGATTAATAATTTCTCGAATGTGTTTAATTAGAAGAGAATCCCTAGCAACACTAAATATGAGGCTATCTAGATCTCCAAAATGTCTTTTAGGCTCATTTTGAAGGTATTCCAAGGCAAGTTTTAAGAATTTATTACTATTCATCAGCAACAAGAATAAATACAAAAGATCAATAAAAGACTGACTAAAAGATATTCACAAATAATTACACGTTCTATAAGAAATTGGGTTATTTAATGACTTATAATGCGAAAAATGTATCTAGATTGCAGGAAAGCATGAGAAATTCCGATATTGGAGTAATAATTGTACCTCTTGGTATTAATTTTAGTTGGCTATTCCAAATAATGGAAGAACCGAGTGAAAGGCTTGTGATTGGTATAGTTGGTGCTGAAGGAATTCCTAAGTTAATTTTACCTAGTTTCGAGATTGATCGTATGAAAAAGTTGACTGGAATCTCTGAGTGCATTGGTTGGGATGAAAAAGAAGACCCTTATCGTGAGTTAAATGATTTAATACCAGAGGAATTTGGTAATGTTATTGGAATTGAACCGAAAATGTGGTTTACTGTATATCAGCGTCTTACCAAATCCCTCCCAACGAGAGAATTTATAAGTGCCGAAAAAATTTTTGACGAATTAAGGGCTGTAAAAGACAAAGAAGAGCAGAAATTTTTAGCAAAAGCGTCACTAAAATCAGGAGATGCGATTATTGAAACTTTGAATGAATTAGAGGCTGGTGTTTCTGAATCAGAGGTTAATTTAATATTAATGAATAAATTAAATTGGGGAGCTGGAGAGAAAGCGGGAGCTTTAATCCAATTTGGAGATAATACAGCACTTCCTCATTATAAAGGTGGCGAAAGGAAGCTTAAGAAAGATGATATTGTGCTTATTGACGCAGGAGGCACTTTAAAAAACTATTGGGGAGATATTACGATGACTACGGTATTTGGAAAAGCGTCAAGAAGGTTTAGAGAGCTTTATGATTTAGTTTTTGAAGCGAATAAGAAGGGAAAAGAAGCAGTTGAACAAAATAAGCTTCCTTGTGAGGTGGATGAGGTAACAAGAGGGTATATTGAAAAAAAGGGATACGGAAAATATTTTACTCATAGAACAGGTCATGGTATAGGATTAGAAGTCCATGAACATCCATATATTTTTGGAAGTAATAAGATTCCATTAGTTTCTGGTAATGTATTTACAATTGAACCAGGAATATATCTTCCTGGAGAATTTGGTATACGGATTGAAGATGACGTGATTAAAACATCGACTGGTATTGAAACAAGTGAGATACCTAGATATGAACAACTCGAGATCTAATTTAGTGAAAAATGTTAAGTAAAAATGATAAAAATTTATTTTAACTTGTAGAACTACATACTCAAATCTCTTTCTAAGGTATGGTAATTAAGAAATGGAAATCAGGAAAATTCAAGTAACAGGTGCAGGAGACACTCGAATCATATCCCTTCCTAAAGAGTGGGCCGAGCGACATAACCTTGATAAAGGCGCTAATATTATTATTAAAGAGCTTTCTGGTGGAGAATTACTTATATTCCCCCAAGAATCACCTCTTGATAGGCAAAAGCGTATTGCTCGAATTATTGAATCAAACCATGTAACAAGGGATATTCTTGCTGCATATTTATTAGGAAGCGATATAATAGTCGTTGTTTCGAGGAATCAGGAACCATTATCTAAAAAAAGCGAGATAAAAGAGCTTAGTCGTCAATTAATTGGTTTGGAAATCCTAGGAGAAACGCAGGAGCGTATCGAATTACACTTTTTAATAGGAGAAGAGAAGGAGAATCCACGTAAATATGTAAAACGATGTTTTTCAATTGCTAATCAAATGCAAAATGATGTTATTACTGCGTTTATGAATGCGGATCCAGTTTTAGCAAATGAAGTAATTGCGCGGGATATAGAGGTTAATCGACTATATTTCTTGATTGTAAGGATGCTAAAGATTATGGTAGATGATAAGCGTGAGATTTCGCATCTGAAATCAACAGCTTGTTTAGATTGGCGTATGATTGCTTCTTATTCTGAAGATTTAGGTGATGCTTCTGTTGAATTCGCTAAGATTTTAGAAAAAAATCCGAGGATGAAAGATACGTTAACTTCTGAAACTTTGAATAAGATAAAAAAACTTGGTGAACTCACAACTGATTTATTGGATCAGAGTTTAAATTGCTTTTTTGAGCAAGATGTTAATGCTGCAGAAGAATTGAAGAGTAAAATTGCAATAGAGTTGCAAAAGTCTCATAGTGAGATCCAAAATGATATTTCTGGATTGGAAAAAGAAATTGTTTGGAATTTATCATATCTCCTGAATCTTTTTAAAGAATTACGAGAAACTGCTATTGATATTGGAGATTTAGTCATTGCAAACGACACTTCTTTAGACACGCAGCCTCCTTTTCAATCTTAGCGGAATACGGATAGAAATTTTAATAAAGTGCTATCCTTTCTTTTAAAATGATGAATTCTGAAGTAATGGAGATTAAAATTAAATGGCTATAAAAGAAGAAATTGCAAGTTCATTAGAACAGCTTCGACCATATTTGCAGAAGGATGGAGGAGATGTTGAGTTTGTTGACTATGATGTTGATAAAGGAATCTTAAAAGTTCGATTAACAGGTACTTGTCGTGGGTGTCCTTACTCACAGATGACCCTGTCAGCTGGAATTAAACGTAATCTACAAGAACACTTTCCTCAAATTCAAGAAGTAGTCAACGTATAGGTTTTTTGTCGAATCTCGGTTTTTTTTTAGTTTTTTTTTTTAAAATCATCATTTTTAATAGAGAAATTTAGAGGTAGCCCTATAATTAATTTTTCATCTTTTCTTAATCTACGAGATTTTTCTTTCTAAATAAGAAACTCCTCAATAATACTAAACATCCTT
>JBHLKP010000371.1:0-3166 GCA_048886525.1 Candidatus Hodarchaeota archaeon
ACATTGTGACCGTCGACTTGGAGAACATTCCATCCAAAGCTTTCCCATTTTCGTGCTAAAGGTTCTAATCCCATTACTTTTTCAGTTGGGCCATCAATCTGTAAACCATTTCTATCAATTACTGCAATAAGATTTTCTAACTTGTAATGACTGGCAGCCATTGCTGCTTCCCAAACCAAACCTTCATTACACTCACCATCTCCCAATAGAACATAAGTCTTATATTCTTGATTATTAACTTTTCCAGCTAGGGCAATTCCTAATCCTATTGATAATCCATTTCCTAAGCTACCTGTGGAAACATCTACTCCTGGCAAACGATGTCTATCAGGATGGCCTTGGAGATTCGATTCCAATGATCTCAATGGTTTTTGATTTTCTAGTGAAAAAAAGCCTCTTTCTGCGAGAGTAGCATATAAGGCTGGTGCAGCATGCCCTTTACTAAGAATGAAACGGTCACGATCCTTCCAGCTAGGATTACTGGGATCAATATTCATTATGTGAAAATAAAGAGTGATTAAAATTTCAGCACAGGATAATGAACCACCTGGATGACCAGAACCAACTTGTGAAATCATTTCTAACGTTTTACGTCTAATAGCTATTGTCTTGTTTTCTAAAAATTCAATATCTGGTTTATAATTCAAAATGGTCACATCATTTAGTTTATTTCAGACGCTCAAGCGTTCTACAAACTCTTTGTAAGTAATAGGCATTGTATTTGTGCGAGAAACGTAAAATTCGGCTGCTTTTAAAGTTAATCTTGTATTTATTTCCATTTCAAGTTGTATCGAGAGGCCTAGGGCAAATAAGCTTGTTATTGTATCACCTTGAGTTACATCCCGATATCCTACAAGATTAGCAATGTTTTTCACAGTGCTTGGTATATAGATAACTTCTCCATCTCGTGGAAATAGATGAAATCCTTCTTGGATCCAAGTAATTAACACTGCTTCTGGATTAAGCATTCTGAGTATTCGAAGGCCCGAGTTGCGTATACTTGTCTCATTTATCATTGATATTTGAAGTAATTTTTCTGCGGTTTTACGATGAAGAATTATAGCAGTAACATCATTATAGTAGCTAAAGTGTTCGAGTAAAGGCCGTACAATGATAGGTGTTGTCAGACCAAAGGTATCAACTATGAAGTCGACTATTTCAGGAGTAATGAAGCCTTTATCGTACTCTGCGATTATTATTGCGTCATAGTGATGACGATGCTCAGAGAGGAATGTTTTAATTTGCTCTGTCATATTCTGAATCGCGGTTTTTTCGATATTTCTGTTTATTCTCAAGAGGTGTTGATTATTTCCGGTAACACGAGTATTTAATGTCGTATGAACATTTTCAATTGTAAATACGCCTTCAATATCCATATTCCAATCATTTAAACATGTTTCACGTACAAATTTTCCCTCATCATCATTTCCTACGAAAGAGCACAAACAAACTTGACCACCCAACGCACGTACACAGCGAGCTACATTAAGAGCCCCTCCCAAATAATCTTCTGCTGAATACTGATCTACTACAACGACAGGAGCGTCTGGAGCAATTCTATCTACTGTACCTCTGATATATCTATCAACTATAATATCTCCGATCACGAGTAAACGTTTATTCTCAAATTTTGAAATTATTTTAAGAAATTCTTTGTTTTCGTTCAATTCTGCCCACTCGATATTATTAATACTGTGAAAGCGCGTTAAGATAGTTTTAATCGTATTTTTAATTTTATAGAATTATAAACAAATAGTAGATGTCTTTTCTGACTAAACCAACCTTTTTTGTTCTTTTTTTAAAGATTTTTTCTGTTTGGTCTTTAGAATCTTGAATTTTTATTTGCAATTAATGTATCATAGTAGTTCTGTTTGACGTTTAGATCCGATATACTGGCATAAGAATCGAAAATTGTTTTTTGACAAGTTATAATTTACCATATGCAATAATTGGAATTTTAAGCGATTATAACTCTAGAAATGAATGTGTGAAATTATATTTAATCAATTGATGTGAGAATTCAGGTAAATTTTATTGATTTATACTTTAAGAAAGTTATCTTAAAAGCACCTTTGAAATGACTCTTAATGCACTTAGAATCAAGAATTACCCGAGGAATTGCAATGTCAGATTCGATCGATGATTTAATAGAAGAACAAAGGCAAAGACGAGACCCAACAAAATTCGTAAAAGAAAATGCAAGGAAAATGGCTAATGATAAGGAATTAAAAAAGCTAGGATTGACTTTTCTTGCCAAATCAAAGAAATATTATTATGATTACAATTTCAGTTGGCTGGGAAGACCGATTATTCAATTTCCTCAAGATATCATGGCAATGCAGGAAATAATCTGGGATTGTAAACCTGATCTGATTATTGAAACTGGAATCGCCCATGGTGGGTCTTTAATATTCTATGCGTCTCTTTTGGAATTGCTTGGTGGTAATGGTAAAGTATTAGGAATTGATATTGACATTCGTGACCATAACCGTAAAGCTATTGAATCACACTCTATGGCAAAAAGAATAATAATGCTAGAAGGCTCTTCCACGTCTGTAGAAATAATAAATCAAGTTCAAAAGATTGTACAGAATTATGAAAGAATATTGGTATGTTTAGATTCCTACCACACGCATGATCACGTATTAAATGAACTGGAGCTATATTCTCCATTTGTTACAAAAGGATGCTATTTGGTGGTTTTCGACACAATAGTTGAGGATTTTCCAGAAGGATATGTTGAAGATCGGCCCTGGAGAAAGGGAAGTAATCCAAAAACAGCAGTTATTGAGTTCTTAAGAACTACTGATAGATTTATAATAGATAAAGATATCGAAAATAAGCTGTTGATAACTGTAACTCCAGATGGGTTTCTAAAATGCGTTAAGGATTAACAGGAGTCTTTGTAAAATACAACTTTTCGCCTGAGGAGAAAAATTTTATTATTTTTTTTCATCCAGCAAATAATAATCAATCATTTTTTGGATTCCGGCAGTAATTGATACTTTGGGTTCCCATCCAATCTCATGCTTAATTTTTGATATATCCGCCCAGAAGTCTATGATCTCATTTGATTGGGGAGATTGGTTAAAGATATCATCAGGTAAATGGGTGTTTGTCTTTTCATAAGTAATCTCAATTAATTGGCGAACACTTGTCGAATAAC
>JBHLKP010000372.1:0-3122 GCA_048886525.1 Candidatus Hodarchaeota archaeon
TTAACAAAGATCCAAGTTTCCATAAACCATGCTTTAATGTCTTCAGAGTCGAATCGTCTCCAAGTGAACAATAATAGGCCTATGAATACAATAGCTGTTAAAATTATCTTTACCAACATATTAGTTATACTTGGAGTTAAAAAGAGACCTAAGACCTCAATATCCTCTGCAAAATAAGCAATTTGAGAGGTTCCAGTCATTAAGATATAAATAAGCCAGAGAAAGAGATTCAATTCTTTACTTGTGATTCTATAGCTTAATATTACCAAAATAATTAATCCAAAAAGAAATATTATTGTTTGAAGAACGGAAGGATAACTAAATAATAAATTTAAAATAGGTATTCCTGAAATTAAAGTATTTCCAATTTGAGTAATCAAATATGTGTCTAAAACTGCAAGTAATATGGATAAAACTCCTAAGATGGCTATTAAACTCATGGTGAATATATCAGGTGCTGAATTTCTAATTGATACATTTTGAATTGGCGAATTTTCATAATTAGCAGTATCTTGCGAATTCTCTGTGTGTTCTGTCTCATTACTAAACACTTTAGCCATAATAATACCAATTAAGAGAGCAAAAATTATTGCCAAAAGGGCTCGAGCAATAGCAACATCTAAACCCACAAGTGTTCCAGTATAAGTTAAAGCGAGGATATTTATTGCAGGAGCAACAAATAGGAATGTAATTGCAGGCCCTAACCCTGCTCCTCTTTTCCAAATACCTACAAATAATGGAAGAACGGTACAACTGCAAACAGCGAGTAGAAAACCAGCTGTCGTAGCCATTGGATAAGCAATCTTTGGATCAGCTTTATTACCCATATACCGCATAATGAAATCTTTTGGTACAAAATAGGCCATAGCTCCAGCAATAAAAAAAGCAGGGACAAGACAAAGTATTACATGAAGGGAAAGATAATCAAATAAGGTTAATACTGCACTTTCTATAGCTCCTTGAATAAGCTGAATTAGTACGATCATGAATTTCGCCATATCGATCTTGACCGATCTGAAAAAATATATATTTAAAATCTTTTAAATATATTTAGATTTCCTCTCTGAGATACAGTACCAATATCTAACTGCAAAGTAAATATAGGATGTAAGCGATGTTGTAAAAATCAGAAAAATGATATTAAAATAATCGCATCTCGTTTTTTTAAAGGCTAATTGATTATTCTGACAATCAGCTATTAGTAATCTACATTCATAACTTGGGATAACAAATTGGCAATTTTATGATTTTTTAGAGAATATAAAGACCATTTTCCTTTTCGTTCTATTGAAATGAAGTTCTTCTCTTCCAATACTTGTATATGATGACTTATTGTAGATTGACCAACCTTCAATAACGCTTCAATTTCACAATTGCATCTAGGGGATTTGTTCAGTAATAAGAATATTATTTTTAACCTGTTTAAATTAGAAAATATCTTACAGAATTCAACTATGGGGAATAACTCATTTTCTTCTGGAATAGCTTTGTGGAGTTCGATAATATGCTCTTCCACAGTTGAACAACTACAGAGAGGTATTGATTCAAGAAATTGAGAAAGCCTGTCGTTTAATTCCTTTGAACGGTAATTTTTTTTGTTTTGCATCAGTTTTCCTCAATATTTGTCTATTTATAATTTGTTAATATGAAGCATAATTCTAAAAATCAAGTGTAAAACTTCTTTTTCAGAGAGCATTTTAATTACATATCCATCAAATGTGCTGAGATTAAAAAAATGATCATAGAACAAAACAAGTATGAAAAAGAGTTTTTATCAAGAATTGTCCAATCTCAATCTCTTAGTGTTATTTCTTATATTTTGTGGTATCACCATTACGAACGAGAGTCAATTGACTTTAGTTACTCCCTAGATCCATTTTCTTATATATATCGATATGAGAACAAATATTACCTTTTTGGTGAAAACTTTTGGGAATTAGCAAAAAATATCCGATGGTTTAAAGATAATATTATTCTTATATTTCAAAACAAGAATATCTGGAATGAAATTGTTGAAAAATTTGATAATTTTCGTTCTTTAGAAACAAATAAGCCAGCTCAGACCTTTAATACTTACCTCACACTTTACCTTACGCAAGATGCATTTTCTTGCATTAATTCTAATAAAGAATTGATCCTTAAGATTCCTTCTGAAAAATATCCAATTCTCAAACGATATCGACACCTAAAGAATGGTTTGAATTTTGGGCTGATAAAGAATAATAAAATTGTTAGTTTTGCTTCAGCTCCTCATATAATGACTGGGTATACGACATCATTTGCAGTTCTTAGAGGAGTTGAAACAAATATGCTAGAAAGGGGACAGGGGTATGCTCAAGTGACAGTTAGCAAACTATGTAAAGAATTATTTACTAAATTTGAAGTTAAATACATATTTTTATGGGTAGAGGAAAATAATTTTGCTGGAATAAAAATCTATAATAATTTGGGTTTTAAAGAAGCCGTAAAGATTTATACTTCCTATTGTGATCTAAAAAGTAAATTTACTTAAGCTTCTCAGAACTATAAATCAAATTATCTCAAATTAAAGAAGAAAATGAATAAAATTGTTTCTATTCGCATACAAATAGAACTTCATTTACGCGTTTTTGCTTGGATGTAAGAGCGTACTTATAATCTTTCTTGTGAACCAATACTTTATCAAAGTATGAGTTTAAAATTCCTTTCAATTCCACAATACTTGGTATCCCAGGGCTTCTATAAGACAATACAATTATAGAATCTTTAAATTTATTTAATGTTTCCTCAAAGACGTCCAAAAACTTTTTCGGGTCAATCCATCTATCTGAATCAACTTTCAATCTTTTATGTCTTGAATTATAATCAATCAATTGTTCCCACTCGAAATAATTACTAATTCCTTCAAGAAAATGATAATTTCCTTGATAATCGACCCCCACCCCTTTTTCAGAAATATAAGGAGGATCAAGATACACTAGATCTATTCCATTATTAGGTAGTGGAATATCTAGAATTGAATAATTTATTGCCTTATTCAATCTATTGTTGTTGAAAACAGCACTGTTTGCTTCTTGGATAGCCCGTTCAAATAATTCTAAGAAAGGAGTGTCCCATGTCTTTTTATTCCCGAAACTACGAGA
>JBHLKP010000373.1:0-3114 GCA_048886525.1 Candidatus Hodarchaeota archaeon
ATCTTAACCGATTTAGACAAAAAATATGATTTCCAGAAAGATATCCTGGAACTGAAGCCAACCATAAGGGTTGAGTACCATAAGATGAATTTTTTAGCATCATTAGTAAATTTTTGGGATATGGGCGGACAAGAAATCTATAGAGAAATCTATCAAAAGAATCAGGATGTATATTTTGATGGAACCGATTTGCTTATTTACGTAATTGATATTCAAGATCCAAAAAGATTTGAGAACTCTCTTGAATATATGAACTCAATTTTACAATTTTTTCAAGATAATGAAATGAATGTACCAATTATTGTTACTTTTCACAAATATGACCCTGATTTGAGGAATGATGGAGCAATATTAACTAACATTGAAAAACTAAGAGAAACGATTTCAAACAAGTATTCAGCATTCAAAATATTATTTCAACGTAGTTCTATATATGATATTATTTCTGTTATTCAATTAGTTTCATATGGACTTTCTGTTTTTGATGAGAAATTTTTTGAACTTTCTGAGTTATTGGAGAATTATTTGGAACAGTTTAATAGTCAAGCTCTTATTGTGTTTGATAGAAATGGAATTATTATATCAGAATATTATAGTGAGGAAATAGAGACAGATACTTATATTAGACTTTTAGAATCAATAAAGGAACATTTATTTTTACTCAAAAGAATGCAGGAGGAATCATATGATGAAAATCATAACTTCTTCACAATTGAAGATAAACTTCTAACTTATCTTCATAGATTGAAGATCAAATCTGAGATCTTTTTTGCTTCAGTTGTAATTAAAGAAAATCAAAAGGAGGATTTTTTAGATAAATTTCCTGATTTTCTTGAAGATGTAACAAAAATTTTAAACGAATTAATCTAAAATCTATATTATTTTTAAAATTCTTTTTTTGAAAAAAAAAGGTCGAGTTATCTATGGTAAAAGTACTAGCAATCAATAGTAGTCCTCAAATGAATAAAGGAAATACCGCTTTGATATTGGATCCATTTTTGAAAGGCATGAAAGAAAAAGGTGCTGAGATAGAGACATTATATACTCAAAAGCTTAATATAAAACCATGTACAGCCTGTTTTAATTGTTGGTTTCCAACAGACGGAGAATGCTCAATAAGAGATGATATGGATGATGTCCTTCCAAAAATAGCAGAAGCAGATATTATGGTGGTTGCTTCACCTCTTTATGTAGATGGAATCACAGGTCCCATGAAAAATTTAATTGATCGGATGTTACCGTTATTAGAACCATTTGTAGAACTTAGAAATGGTCGTTGTCGTCACCCCCCTCGTAAACATTTAAAACCAGGAAAAATTGTATACCTTGCTACATGTGCGTGGTGGAAATTAGAAAATTTTGATCCTATGATTCTATATATGAAAGCTATGTGTGCTAATATGGGTAGAGAATTTGTAGGCGCTTTATTGCGACCTCATTCAGAAGCTATGAAGTATTTAAAAAGAACAGGTAACTCTGTTGATGATATCATTAATGTCGCAAAAAAAGCCGGACGGGAACTTGTTGAAAATGGTAAAATCTCTGGTGAGAATCTTAAAATAATTAGTCGTGAGTTGGTTCCATTAAATGAGTATATTCAATTTTTTAACCAAGGAATGGAAAATGCTGTTAAATCGGCAAGGAAGAAATAGCAGAAATTCTTAATCAATATTTAAAAGCTTTTTAGCTTTATCTATTAATTTTTCTTTTTTCTTTCTATGATTTTCTATGAATTTTAATACTTTCTCAACACATTCTTTTTTATGATCTCCACACATTAATTCCCCTTTAACACATGCTTCAAAGTCATTTGCTAATTTTTCATCATCTTCTTCAAAGTGATACATGAGCATTTTATAAATCATGCATTTTTGAGGCTCGCCACCCAATTCTCTCTGCTCTTTCAAGTTTCTTCTTCCACCAGTAAGTGCTCCTTTAACTTTTCTTTGAATGGATTCAAGAGGCTCATTGAAAGTAAAATAACTGTTAGGATTTCTCTTAGCCATTTTTTCTGAGCCATCAATTCCAGCTAATAAGTAATGATAGGTCGCACCTGGTAAGAAAAAGTTTTTATAGTTTCTACGCGTTAGGTCTCTAGTAAGACGAATATGAGGGTCCTGATCTATCCCTACAGGCACTATAGTTGGTTGAGGTCCTTCTATTACTTGTGGGAGTACAATATCTCCTACTTGTATTAGTGAAGAAATATAGAGTCCAAACGTACGCTCGCCATAAATCGCGTTCAACATATTCTGTGTGACTAATCTACTAACCTTAAAACAAACATCCTTTACTTTTGGCTCTTTTGATTGTCTCCAAATATAAGCCTTTTCTGGAGATGGATCCAAGCCAAAAGCTAATATATCAGCAATATTATCTACAGCAGTTTCTTCTGCTTCTTCCCATGGTATTCCATTATCTTCCCAACTCTCAATATCTGCAATTCCATAATAAACTTTGCCTCCCATTCGCTGAAATTCCACGATCTCTAAAGCTGTAGTTGATGTTCCTAAGTGAAATGGTCCAGAAGGTTTAATGCCGCTCATTACTGCCCATGGTTGGCCTTGTTCCATAGCTTTATAAATAAGACCTAAATCTCGATGTCCAAAAATGATTTTTCTCCGAATAAATCGATTCTTAATCATTTTTTGTCTGATAGATTCTGTTATTTCCTCAATACCAAACTCTTTAATCAATCTAGCATAATCTTCATCTTCGATTGATGAAGCCCCCCATGGATCTATTTTGAAATCGTCAACCATGATAATAAAAATATATACAGAATAATAAATTTTGATACAAATGAAGAATTTTTCGAAAGATCATACTAAAGGATACCTTAAATACTAAAAATGATATTTAAACAATTTTCAAAAATTGATTGATTTTTGTTTAAAATTTATAAAATTATAAATAGTCTTCAAAATATTTTATATTGGTTTTTAAAATTTATGTTAGTTATTAGAATATGTAGGTAAGATTTTTAATGAAAAAGGAACAACTTGATGATATTGATAAGGAAATTATAAGAATATTGCAAAGTAATGCTCGCACATCTTACCGAGAAATTCAAAATCAATTAAAAATTTCAATTGGAACAATCCATAATCGAAT
>JBHLKP010000374.1:0-3104 GCA_048886525.1 Candidatus Hodarchaeota archaeon
TATCATATAAGCTTTCATAAGCCCCGTAATAAGCAGCAGGAGACGGAGCTCCCGTTTTGATTTTTTTATTTTCCTCTTCTATTATGATTTGAATATCTTCAGGATGGATATCCACACCACTCTGGAAAGGTTTTTCATCAACATATACAATTCCTGGGACAACTACAATACCAAATTTTTCAGAAATTTTTGAAGGTAAATCACTCATACTGTCGGTTACAATGCCAACTTTCGCGTTCAATCCCCCCCATGTTTCATTTTGATACGCTTTGATAGTTGGTAATATTGTTCATTCATTGATGTTATTGAAACTACTTTTATATGGCTTGCAAAATCTTTTGCTTTCGATATTATCATATCAGGATTTGTACAATGGATATGAACTTTAATTTCAGATATTGAGTCATTACTAATAACTAAGAGACATGTTCCTTCTTTTTTAAGTTCAAGCTTAACGAAATCAATTGGTTTCATTAAACCAAATATTTTAAAGATTACTTCATACTCAGGTTTAATCATAGAGAATTTGATATTTGGATTTAAGAAAGGAATAAGATCTTCATCTATTGTATACAATGGTAGGGTGTCAGATGGAATTTTATCGACTATTGCTTCAAGAAATCCTTCAAATATTAATACTAGACCGATAGCTCCAGCATCAACAACTCCTGCAATATTTGCTTCTGGTAAAATTCGATGAGTATCTAATAAAGCTACTTTAGCCTTCTCGAATATAATAGACAATAATTCAAAAGGATTATTTACTTCCTTAATCCATTCATTTGCAGTTTCAGCTATTATTCTTCCTACTGTAAGAATAGTTCCCTCTCTAGGTTTTTCAACAGCTTGATAAGCAAATTTTGCAGCAGTAAACAATCCTCTCGAAAACATATTTCCGTCAATAGTGCACGCATTTTTCCATTCTTGTTCTAATCCACTGAAATATTCAGCTAGAATTATACCTGAATTACCAATGCTTCCAAAAAAGGCTCCTTTTGCTGCAGCACTAATAATTTTTCCACAATGATCATTTAATCCTAAATTTGTTAATTCTTTGATGATTGAACTAAAAGTTTGATGCATATTAATTCCAGTATCACCATCTGGTACTGGAAACACATTTATATCGTTGAGTAAGTCAATAAATTCCTCTAGCTTTTGGGAAGCTAATTTCAGCATATAGTACAAATCTTTTCCAGAAATCACTTCTGGATAGACTTTCTGAGTGAATTCTTGAAATACCAAACCAAAAATCAACTCTTAACTGAAATAATTTTTACGTGTATTACTTGCATAAATTTCGCAATTAGGGTCTTATAAATTTTACTTCTTCGGTTATTTTTTCTTAATCTACTTAGCCGGTGACATTATAAATTCAAAGTTTTACTCTATTCTCTCAATCTTAAAATAAACAGGACGGAACCAATCAGTACAACCAACTATATTCGAGTTTTCATTCTTCATATGAGGTACATTTCCTCCATAGACAAGGGTTAGTAAATCATTCCGAATATCTGCCCAGGCCCATTCGCAAAATCCTTCTGGAGATTGATATCGTTTATCTTTGGGTATTAAAAATTCTTGATCGTCTTTAAAGCGGTCACATGGCTTCACGTCTTGGTATTTATCTTTTAAATATTCACTAATGATCTCAGGATTAACAGATCTTTTTATTACAGTAATTTTACAATCATACATTTATTTCACTACTTCTTATTACCTCTTTACTGTAATTTATAATTCTTCTCTAAGTGGTATTACAGACAAGAATATAGCAAAGGAATCTTTCTGAGACAGTATTTTAATTCCTGTAATTAAAATTTCGTTAAGGCTAGTAAAATAAAGAGGGCATTATATTAATTAAATAAAAAAGATTTAAATCCCATCTAATGTTATTGAGGGTCAAGTTCTTTGAATTTTAATTCTTATTATTTCCCAAAATGGAGTATTATAGTTTTCCATTAGTAAAATTGCTTGTAATGTTCCTAGGACCAGATGACCCAATATATCACCAAATGGGAGGAATGGGGTAATAAACAGAACCCAAAGTATCGCTAATATCAAACCAATCTTTACAAAAAACCCTTCACTGAGAATAAGCAGACCAACAATAAATTCAAATGCAACAATAAGTAAAATAATCAATTTTTCGTTGGGAATGACAATTTGCTTAAGAAATTCTTTATAAAAAGAAAAATGAGCGTTTTCAAGGCAAACAGTCCACAAATACTGGCTATTATGCAGCGTGTGAAACAGATTGAAGATACATGAAACTAGATAAAATATCCCTAAACAGATTCTGGCTACATTAAATAAGTTCATTTTTAAATAAACCTCGGTTTTAAGGAAATTTAGATCCTTATATTCTAAATTCCAATCAGATCATAAGATTAACAATATAAGTGGTTACCGTTTACAATGTAAACACTATTAAAGGCGATTTATATTCTTTAATGAATTATCCTGATCAATCTTACTCCTGAATTTAAATCCTTAACAGATTTCACCCTCTTCCCATGTTTTATATGTGTTCAGAGCTTTTATTTGTATACAGCTTTGATCATTAATTAATAGGGTATTTTAGATTCATGACAAAGATTCTCGTTCTTCCCATTTTCTTTTAAAAAATCAAGGACGTCTTGCTGAATGGAACATGATTACACTTTTGAATTAAAAGAGTTCGCTAAATCATTGGGAGCTGTACTAGCTGCTGCAGCTGACCTTGAATTATTAAAATCTCTTAATACCTTACCGTCCAATCTGCTTGATAATTACAGATATAGTTTCTCAATCGCTGTAGTTTTACCTCAAACGGTTATTGATTCGATTACGATTAAAAATCCAGGAGAAATATATGCTCATTATTATAAAACAGCAAATTTATTGTTGGATCAAATTACTTTTCTTCTTTCTGAGAAGATTACTACATATGGTTATTCTGCTTTTGCAATCCCTGCTTCCTCAAGATACACGCAGGATACCTTTATGGCAATGGCATCGCATAAAGCATTTGCACGAGCTGCAGGCCTTGGCTGGATTGGTAAAAATGCACTCCTTATTACACCTCAATACGGCCCGAGAGTACGACTTGCAACAGTAATAAC
>JBHLKP010000375.1:0-3094 GCA_048886525.1 Candidatus Hodarchaeota archaeon
TAGGGATAGTTTTTCTAATAGTATGGATTATTGTGCTTATTATTGAATGGTTATATAAACATCGTCAAACGGAGGATAATGAATGAGTGCAACTACTGAAATTAATTGGGAAGGACCCTTTATTACTCCAGAGTCAGTAGTAATAATTATCTTATTTGTTATCGGGGTAATAATCTATCTTTCTTGGAAAATTCGTAAAACGGAAGATTAATCGTATTGGTAAGAAAAAAGAATGTATGTGAAATTTTCGATATCATAAATCTTTTTGAATCTAAAATCTTTCAAAAAGGCTTGATAAGAGCTATATGGATTTATTTTATGCTTTTGGATATAATCTTAGAACATTCATCTAATTTGGAAATGGAAGATTGATCTACATTGGTAAGATTCAAAACTATGGGAATAATTCTTGTTACAATAACCACAATAGGGTTAATTATCCCAGTTATTCTTTTTGGTTTCGCTATTCAAATGATTATAAATGATTCAGGTTGGCCTTACTTTCCTATGGCGATTCCTGGAAAAGCGAATTGGGAAACAGTACCCTTTGGTTTAGAAATTCGTGATCTTTACCATTCGATTTATGGGAAATATTATTTTCCTGCTTACTTATTTATTATTACTTTTCCTTGTCTTCTCGTACTTGGACTTATTATTGTAATAACAGTAATATTTCTTCCTGGACCTTGGACTATGAGTTGTTGGGAACGATTGGCTTATTATCCAGGTAAGAATCCATTTAAGAAAAAGAAGAAAGATTAATACACAATCCCATAATGAACAAACAGAAAAGTCCGAATCGCTTCAGAAACTATCCATAAATCATTCCACTTGAAAACGAGGGAGAAGGGAATTAATACTTTCCATGAAAGATCCATTTTTTGTACATAAACTATTTCAAAAAGTAAAGGAGTAATAACTATGTGAAATAGTATTGGAAAAAGATCCAAACTCGCATTATTTAATTTCCATCCCCAAACCCACAAATTCACAGTATCATGCACTTGAAAGAAAGGAACAATAGTAATTGGGTGCAACCAAAACGGAACAAAAAAGTGAGTTATTGTCACTCCACATATTATTAACCCCAAAAGGTGGCCAATTTCATGGGATAAAGATAATCCAATCAGATGCCCTATTATAGTCAATATTTTTCTTACCAATGAAGGTCATCTAATTTAAATCAGAGACAAATATCCAATATCCCATAAAGTATAAATCCAATAATAATACCTACACAGAGCATTAATATATTCTCTGCTAACGAACATTCACTTTCGATTTTAATTTTATTCATTTCATTCGCCTAATTTGGATTAGACATCAATCACCTGATTTGGGTCGTTTGAACTTTTTCCCACAGAATTTACATTCTGGTTCCTCTGCAAATATATCTTTTAATTCATGTTCACAAAATAATTCTTCTAAAGTTTCTTTATTAGGTCTTACTAATTTTATTTTCACATCATCTATCTCCTATTTAATACCTCTTTTGGAACCCATCCATTCAGCTAGGACTAATGAATCATCAAGTAACTCTTTGACAGCATCATTATAAGTCAGGTCCTTTTCTTTAACCTTCGATTTAGCTAACTTATATTGTCGTAGTCGTTCTTTTGTTTCAGCATCAAGTTTAATAGTGGTTCTCATTCTTCCTTTTCCTCCTCGGATGTGAACGGATCGTCATTCATGAGTTCATCAATCAAATCAATGGTATCCTGAATTTCATCTAATGATAAATCAACATCATATTTCTCTTCTGAATCTTCTGGAAGAGGCTCTGAGAATAAGGTGTCACGGACATGTTTTTGAAACCATTTAATAGACATTAACGCGTCATTCAGGTATTCCATGACCTCATATTGTCGTTGAATTAAGTTATCTTGATCTTTCTCTATCTTTGCTAATCGTTCTTCAATTGTTTTTGTTTGGTTCATCATTTTCTCACTAAGTATACCTTGGCCACCAACTTATATAAAGGTATCCATTTTAGCCAAAGTATATATAAACCACCCAAGCCACCCATTACCTTCTCTCTACCAATACGAGAAAAGTTCACACTTCGGATACTTTGACCACTTCTTACCAATAAATCTTACCATATGATTTTTCACTACGCGAACATTGGTAAGAAAGTTATAATGTAACTATTATGTCAAAAAGTGCATATAGCCACAAAACAGAGTTTAGATGAATAGTAACGTACCACACCCCCTCGAGATCATTGATTCTACCTATCTAAAATCAAGCCTTTTTAATATCCATATAATTTCTTCTCTAGTAAATTAATAAGTTGGTCCTTTTTGTGATTTTCTTTGAGTAATTTGTACTCAGCATCAGGATTACTAGCAATTACTTTCTTCCGTTTCTTCCTGGTTGTTCGATAAACCCAAATAATAACCATGAATTTTCTCACTATTTTTCTTGATCTTTTAGTTTATGATTCTTACCAATAGTTATTTCTAATTGGTCCAGAAATTCACTTACACTTGGATTGAAGACTTCACTTGCCTTTTGTTGAGCTTCCTGAATTAATTCTTTGTCAGCAGTTGGATCTAATATGCAAACAATTTCTTCTACTAATTTATCTAACTTCTTACTCATTGTTCTTACCAATAATTTTTTTTAATTTTCAAATCGATTTTAACTTCCCGTGACGGCAGACAGGGTGAGGGCATAGATAGATAGACAAGGGAAAATCATCCTGTAAGCCCCAATTTTTTCCCTCGATTATATGTGGCACCATAAGATAGACCGATACGGGAAGCAACTTCAGGCCAAGACTTTCCTTGTGCACGTAATTGACATATAGCAAAGTCTTTAGGATCTACAACCATATCCTCATCATCTTTCTCCTCACTGTTTGATTCGAATTGTAAAGAAGGATATCCAATCTTTTCTCTTTGAGGAACTAAGCGAAACATGTCAGGCAGTCCGGGAAAGTATCTTATAGTATGGGTCATCCAAAATCCATGCTTAGAAATATTCACTTGTTCAATAGATAATGTGAGTGAGTCCTCTTCGACTGGAGTATATTGCCGTTTATTCTCAGGTTGTTTGTGGCAAATATAGGAGAATTTACGAATGATTCGAT
>JBHLKP010000376.1:0-3048 GCA_048886525.1 Candidatus Hodarchaeota archaeon
CCTTTTATAGAATGTTGGAATGCTTTTCTTGCGGGGGACTATGAAATGACTATCTTTGGATGGGTCGGTCTTCATGATCCTAGCTTTATGTCTAATTTTCTACACTCCAATGGACGATTCAATACTGGAAGTTATTCAAACCTTGCTCTTGATAATTATTTAGACCTCGCTATCGAAAGTCCTATTCATCAAGAGCGTGAATATTATTTTAAATTGGTTCAAACTGAAGCTTATGTTGATGCTCCCTATTTATTACTTCCAGAATCTCCTTTTTACTATCCTCGGGCTAATCATGTTGCATCTTTAGTTCGCTTAAGCCGAAATGGCCGTCCAAGCTTTAACTATTCAGCAAGCTTCGATCAAGACATCCACATATATTCAAATATTCCAATTTCCTCAAAAGCCGTATATTTTCCGTTTGCTGATGCCCTTATTTCACGATTAGACAATCAAAATCTTGAAATCAATTTAACTATGACTTACAATCTTGATGATATTTTGCCTTCTTCGAAAGGAACAGGTAAATTTTGGCTGATTCAAGTTTCTAATCAGGAGGAAGCGTTAACTTCACGGTTTCGGTGTTATTATGATCCTTATGAGATTCTAGATCTTTCTCTTGATAAGTTTTATCGATATAATGAAAACTCTCGGTCTTGGTCCCCTCTACAAATTTTTGCCTCCAATTCCTCTTTACGTTATATAGAGGTTGAATTACCTGGAGGCTCTCATCTGCTCTCTTTTGGCAAGCAGATAATTATGTATAAATTTCTTCCTATTATTTCCCTTCTATTTGGGAGTGTGTTATTATTTGCTGTTCTTATTGTTTTTTATAATCAACTACAGATTATTCAATTTAAGAGGAGGTACAACCTCTAGTGTCTTTAGATGATCCATCAAAGGAAGTAATTGCTATTGAAAAGGTAGCTCCAAAGCTCTCTCTATTTCAGAAATTCCTTCGTAGATTCAATTTGAATGAGCCAGAACAAAATAATATCCTTGAAGGTAAATCTTTACAGATTTATTGGTATCTTCTGACTCATCCCCAAGGTTTAGCAGGGATTCGTGAAATTCAATCTGCATTAGGTTTTACCTCATCTGGTACTGTTGCTTATCAAATAAAAAAAATGATGGAAGGAGGCATTGTCTCCAAAAATGAGCAATCAGATAAATATTATATAAAACAAGAAATAAAGTCAGGTATTTTCAGTTTTTACATAAGAATTGGTTATCGGATGATTCCTCGTTTTTCCCTTTATTTAACTCTCTTTATCATTGGAATGTGCATCTACTTTTTCTTCATACTTACTCGTGGAGATGCTTATGTTACTGATCCAAGTAGCTGGGTATTGTTATTTTTCCTACTACTAGGAATTTTCGCATTTATTTCTGAATCATTAAGAATTTGGAATTTACGACCTGATTAAATTTGTTAGCCATAATGAGGACCCCCTAAGTGATAATTGCTTTTCTTTTTGATGCTTCCAATACTTCATTCTTTCCCTGAAAAAGTGTTTTTTTTGGAATTTTCAATTTATTAGATTGTTCAATTATTTGAACACGTCGTTTAAACCTTTGAACACCAATCATAAGAGGAAAAGCTTATATAATGGCATTTCTGTCATTTACTCTACTTTCTAATCAAAATATTTATTCTGAATGAGGAAAATGATTGGGAAACAAGTTTAATCGTACTTTAATTGTCATAATGTTTAACAAGGATATAGTATGAATACGAGGTTTTTTTAATGAATAGAAGAGTTATTTTAGGGTACTTAACCTTTATATTACTCACTTTGATAATTTTTTCAACATCGGGTTTTAGTGGTGTTGAAAAAGACAAAGTGCTGGCCGAAAAAGAATTCAAAATCGTTTGGAGTCATGCATATGGGGGAACTTATTTTGATCAAGGTGCTTCAGTGATTCAAACTATTGATGGAGGATATCTCGTTGCTGGATCATTAGGGCTTCTTGGAAATGAAATGGATCTGTGGTTAGTGAAGACTAATTCGAATGGAGAAATAGTTTGGAATAAAACATTCGATAGATCTTATTTAGATCTTGGACACTCAATGATTCATACTAATGATGGTGGTTTTGCTATTACTGGGAGTTCTGGTCATTCCATTGATAGTGACATGTGGTTGATAAAGTTAAATGCCAGTGGTCATACGGAATGGAATCAAACATACGGAGGAGTAAAATATGACTGCGCCAGATCAATTATCCAAACTATTGACGGAGGTTACGCTCTTGCCGGGGATACTGGTTCATTTGATGTAGGTAAAGATATCTGGGTAGTAAAAACCAATGCTAGTGGTCATATGGAATGGAATATGTCATACGGGGGTTCAGGATCAGAGACTGCAGAATCAATACTTCAGGTAGCAGATGGGGGTTTTATCCTTGCAGGTGATATTGAATCAGATGATGGGGTAAACGGTGATTTATGGCTAGTGAAAACCAACTCTAGTGGCTATGAAGAATGGAATAAGACATATGGAGGAATTGGTAAAGCGGATTCTGCTAAAGAGTGCTTAGTTAATACTTCTGATGGAGGATTTGCTATTGTAGGAAGTATTGGAGATGAAATCGATTCCGATATGTGGTTAATAAAAACCAATGCTAGCGGCTATGAAGAATGGAATAAAACCTATGGAGGAATTGGCCTCGACTTTGCTTATACAATGATTCGGACTAATGACAATGGATTTCTCCTTGCAGGACGTACTGGTTCATTTGGTGTTGGTGGAGATCTCTGGATGGTGAAAACAGATGCTGATGGCCAAATGGAAATGAATGGCTTCTTTGGTGGGTCTGATAACGACGCTGCATTTTCTGTGGTACAAACCACTGATGGATATGTTTTTACAGGTATGACTACGACTTCTGGTTTTTATGATCTGTGGATAGTTAAGATTAATGAGTCTGAAATTATCAATACAACAACAATTACTACAACAACAACAACAACTACTACTACTACCACGCGATCTACAACAAATACTACAGATATAGTTCCGGGTTTTGAGTACGCAACATTAGCCTTCA
>JBHLKP010000377.1:0-3031 GCA_048886525.1 Candidatus Hodarchaeota archaeon
TCTTTTAACAAATGACTTACCAATAAATCCAGTAGACCCAGTAATAAGTATCTTCATGAGAATCAATAGAAAAGGAAATGTATAGTGAATAAAACTTTAATCATGCACTTATGGAGTATTTGAAGGGAGTTTTGGTGAGATACAAAAATTAATATTTTAATTAGAGATTTATGAACCTTGAGAATAGTAAACGATGAAAAAAATTGGATTTCTTATCAATCCGATTGCTATAACAGATAGAAAGGTATGTTTAAATGAAATACACACATATAAGATCCTTTAATGAACTAGAAATCGTGGAGCTCAATCCATTTTGTGGAGATAGAAAAAAACTAGCAGATTACAATGAATACCTATTTGTACAAGATAATTTAGTTTTAGCATTCAATATCATTAAGAACACTCTCAATACCCACAGGAAGAGAATATGTATGAATTTCTTCTAATTCTATTTTTGTCACTTCTTTAAAACGGGTAGAAAAACGATTAAAGATTTCTTCAACATCCGTTACACGGCCTTTAGTTTCAGGATACCTGGGATTGATACTACAGCAACCTCCTGGTAAAATTGAGGTATCGTAATAACCCCACTTCTTTGAAAGTTGTACTACCTCTTCCTTATTGTATCCAAGTAGTGGTCTCAGTGCAATCTTTGACACTTGAGAGATGACAATTGGTAAATTATCTAATGTTTGACTAGCTTGTTCTCCTAAAATTTCTCCTGTGATTATTACATCAGCATTAATCTTATTAGCATATGCCTCAGCTTTGATGAACATTTGGATTCTACAAAATAAGCATGTTTTACTAATTTCATTTCTTTCAAGAGAGTTCAGTATGGTTTCCTGTGATTTTCCATGTAGCATTATCGTTAGAGATGAAGGTACTTCTAAATTATTCTTAGCAAACAAATTACAAAGGATGACAACTTTCTCTAGAGTACCTGGAGAATGAAATGGGAAATTATGATAATGTAGGAAAAAAGGCTGAAATCCATTATTAACTGCTATCTGAGCTGCGACTGGACTATCTATGCCTCCAGATATTAAGCATACTGCTTTCATATTCGTATCGTACCTTCTTTTATTTCAATTCCTGAATTGCCCCTATAAGAGTAAAAATTCATAATTAAATTTGGAATTTGCGCTTTGAAAAAGGAAAAATGTGTAAAACTTAATTAACGCCCAAACACAAAAAGAATTTATGAGGAAATCAATTGACCCTATCCAGTTTTACAATTAAACCCTGTTCAAATAATGCAAGAAGATGGTACGTCTCATTCAATCCATCCAGAAAGTTTCAATTACAAAAAGTTAAGGAAATTTTAGTAAAAAAGCAATACCAAGTGTTGACAATTACTCCAACGGTTATGGTCTTCAAATTAGAAAATATACGATTAACTTGGCATTCTCAGGGACTAATTCAAGTTGATATGTATGGAACTAACATTGAGACTTCGAAAGGAATAGAACAGCTTATTAAAGAGATCCTCGGATCCATGAATAATATAAGGTGAAATCGTTTAGATACCTATCCTAATGAAAATCAGAAAAATTTCGTAGTATTAGAGTAATATAATATCAAAATTCTGATTGGCAACATGGGCAATTACTTTAGTCACGGTGACTTCTATTGGATACGAAAAAGCTAGAGATAACTTCACGAGAACATACTTATACATTTCCTTTAGACCGATATTATTACACGCAAGACCCTGGTCACATATGGTTTAAACCCAACAAAACTATTTTTGAAGTTGGATATGACGATTTTGGTCAAAAACAGGGGCCAATTCTCAATGTTCGCACCCGAAAAATAGGAAAAGAGTATCCCAAGGGAAAAGCATTTGGAACTGTTGAAACTGATAAATTTATTGGCCCTCAACGTCTCCCATTAACCGCTATTCTTGTTGAAGTAAATGAGGCAGTTATTAAAAATCCTAGATTAATAAATGAAAATCCGTATATTCACTGGGTAGTACGTATTAAACCCACAAAACTTGATGAAGAAATCAATGCTTCTGATATCATAAATCTTGGAGACCAAGAAGAGCTGAAACGGTACATTCATTCAGAACTAGAAAAATATGAAGAGGAAATGATTTAACGAGAGGAACGGAGATTTATGGATGCAAAAATCTTCACCACAAGGTATTGTACTGCTTGTGCAGTTGAGATTACATCTGTCTTAAAGAGGATGAAAAAAAGCTCAAATTTATCTATCATCTTAATAGCAGGACCAATTACATCAGAAGTTTATGAAAAACTTAGTAAATTGATATTATCACAGGATCCTTCTCCTAAACTAATTGGAATAGGTCATTGTGTTATAGGATCAGGAGTATGGCCGTATTTTGATAATAGGTTCTTAAAAGACTTACCTTCACGCCTCAATATTGAGGAATTAATAGCAGGATGTCCTCCTCATCCTATGCAAATTGAGGAGAACTTAAACAAGTATTACTGAAGTCAATACTTATGTTTCTTGTTAAATCAATATTTTTAAAGGAAATAATTATTGCGTTGTATCCTGTATATTCAAAATAGATAATGTTTTTTTTTTCTAGTAAATCTTTTAAACTCAGAAATTAAGATATTCATAAACAGAAGAATTTAATTGCATTGATTTTTAGGGAGAAGTAAGAAGTGGACTTAATAAGTATTATTATCAGTTTGCTTATGCTTGGAGTAATAATTCTCCTAGGGGGTTTTCTGATCATTGGAGTTCTTGTCTTGATATATCTTGCAGCGACCGGAAATCGCTGGGATTAGCTATCATATAATATATTAGGTTTTTTTAGAATAGATGGCATGATTTCCTAAATTCTCTGATATTTTGATTTTCAAGATAGAGACTAAATTAGGATAATTCATTTTTAGCCATTTCCCAATCCTTTGATGAAGATAGTATGCAATATTTTCACATGTAGTCTGATCAATATCTTTTAAAATTATAACATCTTGTTTGGGAAAAGAATATTTCTTCCCTTTTACATTAATATTCCAATTTCTATCTTCTAAACTAGAGAAGA
>JBHLKP010000378.1:0-3019 GCA_048886525.1 Candidatus Hodarchaeota archaeon
ACTGGAATTTGCCCTCTAAATATGGTTTCATCATTTAATCCAAGAGAATTCATTCACCTAGGTCAGATTGGGATTGAATTAGATCACTCAGAAGTCGAGAAACTCTGGCGTTGTACGACATGTGCAGCTTGTGAGAGTTTATGTCCTAAAGAAGTGAAAATCATTGATATACTCACTGCATATCGTTCTCAAGCAGTCGAAGCTGGTGAAAAGGTTCCTTACAGTTACACTCAGACCTTACAATCATTCTATACTTATGGTAATCCTTTTAATCTACGATCTGCAGAACGGGCTGATTGGGCAAAGGGTTTAGATATCCCCGTTGCTAAAAAAGGAACAGAAGTTCTTTATTTTGTAGGCTGTACCGCTTCTTACGATCCTAGATCCCAAAAAATTGCTCAATCTTTATCAGCTATTCTTAAACAAGCAAAACTTGACTTTGGAATTGTGGGTAAAGATGAAAGAGAATGTGGTAATTGTATTAATTTTATGGGTGAATCTTTATTAAGCGATTTCGAGAGGGAACGGAATGAGAAAATAATTCATGAAGTTCAGCCATCTATTATTGTTACTACTTCACCGCATTCTTTTAATTTCTTTAAAAAGAGCTATAATATCCCCAAGAATACAGAAGTATACCATTATACCCAGTTGTTGGACGAACTTCTGAAAGATGGGAAAATTGAACTTACAAAACAATTACAAGAAACAACTGTTACTTACCATGACGCATGTTATCTAGGACGACATAATGATATATATGACGAACCAAGAAGAGTTCTAAAAGCGATTCCTGGATTAAACTTAGTAGAAATGAAAAATAATCATAAATTGTCTATATGTTGTGGTGGTGGGGGTGGAAATGTCTGGGCTGAAACCACAGTTGATGAAAGGCTCTCAATACCAAGATTGAAAGAAGCAATCGATAGTGGTGCAACACTTTTGGCATCTGCATGCTATTTCTGCCTTAATATGTTTGAAGATGCTCGAAAGGTAGCAAATCGTGAACAGGAGATTGATACTAAAGATATAGCTGAAATAGTTGCTGGAGCTCTTTAATTTAAGAATAAGAAGAGATGATGATAATGGAAAATGGACGAATAGGAGTATTTATTTGTCATTGCGGTACAAATATTGCAGGAAAAATATCAATTGAAGCTTTAAAGAATTTTGCAGAAACTCTCCCACATGTAGTAGCTGTTCGTGATACTACTTATACATGCAGTGAGGTTGGACAGAATTCTATTCAAGAAACAATTAGCGAACACAATCTCACGCATGTTGTTGTTGCAGCTTGTTCCCCAAGTATGCATGAAAAAACATTCCGCGGAACTATTGAAAAAAGCGGTTTAAATCCCTATATGCTAGCTATTGCTAATATTCGTGAAATGAACACTTGGGTTACTGAAGATTCAGAAAAAAGTTTAAGGAAGGCTAAACAACTTCTTGCTGCAGCTGTCAGAAGAGTTATTAATCAAGAACCATTGGATGAAGAAAAGCTATCTGTTACTCCACGAGTTATTGTTGTTGGTGGGGGTATTGCAGGAATAGAAGCATCACTACAATTAGCAAATGCTGATAAAGAGGTTATTTTGGTCGAACGAGAACCATCAATAGGAGGCCAAATGGCCCGTTTTGATAAAACGTTTCCAACATTAGATTGTGCTTCGTGTATTCTTACTCCGAAAATGGTCGAGGTTGGACAGCATCCGAACATTAATTTAATGACTTACAGTTCTGTAGATGATTTTTCAGGTGTTCCAGGACAATATACGGTAAGAATTCGGAAGAAAGCAAAATCTGTCAACGAAGAATTATGTACAGGTTGCGGTATTTGTGAAGAAAAGTGTCCTATTAAAAAAATACCAAGTGAATTTTACATGGGATTAGGAAATAGAAAAGCAATTTATCGGCCTTTCCCCCAAGCTGTACCACAATATCCAGTACTTGATAGAAAAAATTGTACTTACTTTTTGAAAGGTAAATGTAAGATTTGCGAAAAAGAATGTCCTACTGGAGCGATTGATTACGAGCAGCAGGATACAATTATCGAAGTTGAAGCGGGAGCTGTCATCTTAGCGACTGGTTTTGAACCATATAATCCTTCGAAAATTACTCAATATCATTATGGAGAATATGAAAATATCTTCAGAGCTATAGAAGTTGAAACAATGCTTAATGCTTCTGGTCCAACAGGAGGGAAATTGCTTCTTAGAAAAGAGGGTAAATTTACAGATACTTCTCCAAAATCAGTGGGAATCATTCATTGCGTTGGATCAAGAGATAATAACTACAATGCATATTGTAGTCGTGTTTGTTGTATGTATTCGCTAAAATATGCTCATTTAATTAAAGAACGTACAGATGCTACAATTTTCCAGTTCTATATTGATATTAGAGCATTTGGCAAAGGTTATGAAGAGTTTTATGATCGGTTACAAAAGGAAGGAGTAATTTTTATTAGAGGTAAACCAGCGAAAATTCTTCAAGATGGCGACAAACTAATTGTACAAGTTGAAGACTCTCTTACCCAGAAACCTCTACATGTTCCTGTTGATGCAGTTATTTTAAGTAGCGCGTTAAGTGCGCGTTCTGACGCCCGAGAGGTTGCAAGTATGTTTGGAATTGGTTGTGGAGCTGAAGACTTTTTCCGTGAACTGCATCCAAAGCTAGCTCCTGTTGACACCCAAGTAGATGGAATCTTCTTAGCGGGAGCTTGCCAGGGCCCCAAAGATATTCCTGATTCTGTTGCACAAGGTGCTGCTGCGGCTGCGGGGGCATTACGTATGATATCCCGGGGATTTGTTGCAGTCGAACCGATGATTGCGTCAATAACGGAAGATTTATGTTCGAATTGTAAAATGTGTATTTCTGTATGTCCATATGATGCTATTGCTGAAGATACAGAAAAGAAGGTTGCAGTGATCACTGCTTCTAAATGTAAAGGATGTGGTCTATGTCCTTCTATATGTCCCTCTAGTGCTATTCATCAAGCATTTTATTCCGATGAAGCAATTAA
>JBHLKP010000379.1:0-3007 GCA_048886525.1 Candidatus Hodarchaeota archaeon
AGATCTCCTTTATCCATAACCAAAGAACGTATGAGTTCAGTTAGTACACCTTCTTCAGAAGATGTTTCTATTCAAAAAGAGCTCCAGGTACCAGTAATCGAAAAAGTTCAAGAAAAATCACCATTAATTGTCCTTTCAGACAAAAGTCAAGATGATAAAGATCAATTGTTGAAAGCTTTGAAAGTAATTGATGAACTTTAAAATTAAAAAATAGGGAATTAACGCAAAAAATTGCGAATTAATTGTCGTATTTCTAAGGGGACAAGTTCTTTATTCCCTAAGAGAGTCGTAATATAACTACCTATAAGATCGGATTGCTGTAATCTATCTAGTCTGTAGAGCTCTTCACCTTCAGGCGATAATTCCACTTTCAGAATTTTCCTGTCTACAAAATCATTAAGTCGTTTGTGTAGATCCATTCTTCTTTCTACAGGTATACCCAAGATGTTACGTATCTGTTCATGAGAAAGAGCTTGTTTAGTACTCAGTATGAATAAAATCCAATTGTCAGGATGAGCTAGGAAGGTTTTTACCAATAAATTTGGATCCGAATCAAATTTTAAAAAGGAATAGGGTTCTGACTTCATTGTTATCTCTTGTGTTACTTTATAGGTCATTTCTTTCCTTGGTGAGGGACGACTAATTTCAGATAATTGTTCTTTTAAACGATCAACTTCTTTTCGTAAGCGATCAAGACCATCGATCACGTTAGGCGCTGTCAAATCATCAATAGTTATGGGTTCATCAGAAGGAATCACATCACTTTCATTTAATATCCGTCTTAATTCCGCAGTTTCACGACGAGTCTTTTGAAGAATCCGATCGAATTCTTCCAATTTTTCGGTGAGATTTTCTTTATCTCGTTCGTCTACAGCACGGGACCAAGTTAAACTTTCATTACTACTTGCTGTTACTCGTTCTAATTTCTTTTCAAGATCTTCTTTTATTAGTTTTAATTCTTCAATCCACGCTTCTTGGTTTTGGATTTTAGCTTGAAGACGCTCCCCTCGAGAAGAATGTGCGCTCAGAATTACTCTATTATCTTCATTATTAGGGATCAAATAAACAGGAATATTACTCTGAATGCTACTACTATCTTTGATCTTCCCTCTAATCATTCCATCGTTATATTTGACACCAATCTTTTCAATCAGCTTGATTAATTCTCGGGTTTCGTCATTAACCCGAAATTTATAGATATATTCTTGGTCACTATAGTTTCTGGAAAATTCAAGCCAAGTAATTACAAAATCGACAATATCCTTTTCATCTTGGCATTTAATGACAGATCGAATTATATCTTGGTTACTAGCTTGAAAATGTCCTGTGAATGCCTTAACTATGGCAGAACAAATTTGTACGGGGATTTTAACATAAAATCCTCTTTGATTCTGAGTGATCTCACCTTCAGGACAGAGATGAACGTCAAATATAGAATCAAAGGTTTCTATAAGATTTTCTACCTGCTTCTTATCCTTTGTTTGATATGTACCGGTAATTAAGACATTTTTAGATAATGCGAGCAATGCTAAAAGTTTGGTAAGAGAGTTGCTATGGGTTTTTATGGGAAGCTTAATTGCCAGGAGATTTTTTTTGGTGCCGATTGTAGTTACAGTAAACGATGTCATGAAAAGTTCGCGTTTATTTTCTACTAAAATGCGAATTGTAGAAAGGGGAATTGACATTTCTGGATTAGAACGGTAACGTGACCATGGTGCACGACTAACTACAGGTTCAAGACTCTTCAAGACAATATCTTTTTGAAATATGAACCTACGACCACGAGGGGTCAAGTTCACTCGTGTATCCTCAGGAAAATCAGCTAAGGTTAACCATTCTTCTATTTCGTGATCATCTATATCAATTCGTTTTCGAGAAGTTTGTAGAATAGATTCGTGTATTTCGTCTTTTTCCAATCCGAGATCTCCGCAGGTGATATATTCTCTTTTATTTAACTAATAAAGTCAACCTGAATAGAATATTCTTATCAACACTTATATTTTCTTATCACTTATTCATGAACCTTTCCCATCAAATATTTGATGGTCAAGTAATTTATGTTATATTTATTAGTTTCATCAATCTTCAAGGGCATTCCAACCTTAATTCAGGAATCTATATAATGTTATTGACAAAAATTTAGTCTACATTTTCACTTAGAGAGAGGTTCATGTTTTTGATTCGATGTGCTTCTTTCTCAGGTATGGTATTAGTAAGAATTGATAGAATAAGTAAGCAGAACCCAAAACGATGACTATAACAATAAGCATAGTGTTGAACTGAGCGGATCCATCATTTATGAATGCTTGAACCCTAGAAGGGTCATTCAACAAATCTCTAGGGTTACCTTCATACAAAGACGATCCTAACCAAGCATAAAAAAAGCATCTAATTATGGATCCGATTAATGTAGCTATGAAATAAGTTCTAAGCTTAATTTTTAAAAATCCTGAGGCATACGAAATTGGATCGAATGCCATAAATGGAAATGCCCTTGCTATGAGAATAACCGCTGCACCATGTTTCTCGATGTAAAAATCGAGGACGTCGAGATTTTCTTGGCCGAGAAATCGTTCCATCATTGGCCGTCCACCGAGAACAGCAATATAATAGGTTAATACACCTGCTATCATAGAGCCAATGATACCAAGTATAGAACCTAATATTACCCCCCAGAGAAGTCCGCTGGTTAAGAGTACTAGTTCTGATGGAATAGGTACTAAAACTCCTTGTACACCCATAAAAATAAGGAATATCAACCAACCCCAAGCTTCCAATTCAATGATAGGTATGAGAAACCATCGTACAACCTTGTCAAATAACCAAGTATCATCTTGATATTGAACAACTAGTATAAAGATACTAACTATGAAGATAAAAATGAAAAATACAATCCAAATCCAGGTAGATTTCGTATGGCCTGTAAAAGTTCGTTTGACTGATTCTATTAACCAGCTAATTCCCCTTTTTACAACATTCTGTGTTTTAATTTCATTTCCAATCAGCT
>JBHLKP010000380.1:0-2984 GCA_048886525.1 Candidatus Hodarchaeota archaeon
TTTTCTGTTGCGGCTAGATTGGCTCAGGGAGGGAGTTGAATTGAGACGTTTTTCACAAATCTCGTATAACCAACGTTTGATTAAGATTATTATATACCTAAGTATAAATCTATAATCATTTGAAATAGAATTTCTTTAATCTAGACTAACAAGTTCAAATAGGTATATGGAAAAACAAATAAGCTAGATGAGACTGTAATTTTTCTAAGGGAATTGAATTTATTGGAATATAGGTTCTCTAAAACCAAATAGTTCATTTTTTGTTTATAAAGTATGAGGGTAAAAACAGTATGAGAAGATATTTTCTTACAAAAGAAATAATTAGAGTCCTTTTTCAAATTTTAAAAATCAATCTTCGGACTTCTTTGATCACTTTAATTGGACTCAGTATCGCCCTTTCTACGATTACTACTAGTATTATCTATCTCGAATCAAATAAAACTGATTATTATCTCTCTTTGTTTGAACAGGAGGATTTTATGGATTATGTGAGATACACCCATGATCCAAATGATCTTCAATCTTTTAAAAAGCCAGAAGATCTCCTATCTCTTCAAGAAAGTCTTAATCAAAAGATTAGTGAACAAGGATTAGAAAATGTGTTGATAAAACATCCTTTATATCCCATATGTTACCTAAATAATCACTTAGAATTTTTGAATCAAAGTGATTCTTCATTATTTTACGGACTTAACTTCAATGAATCAATCCTAGAAGATTGTGTGGAAGGAAGTTATTTACCGACGAACATTAATGAAACTATTCTCTTAAATTCATCAGTTTCAGGGTTAAATATTGGTGATTCCTATAGTATTTCGATACATCTAGGTAATTCAGAATACTACAGACATACACTTCGGATATCAGGATTAATCACTGGCGAATCTTTAAGCAATAGTTCTCTTTTAAATGAGGTTTTTCCTCCATTCGTTTTTACTCAACCAAAAATCAGAATATTTACTGGTTTAGGGGAATTCTTGAATTTAATCAACAATATTGATACAAAAATAGACTCCCTACCTAACGACTCGCAACTAAGAGTTAGCTTCCATTTTCGAGTCGATATACAAATCTCGAATATTAATTACAATAATGTTAGAAAGGTAACCTCAACTTTATTCTCTTTCTTAAGTGAAACTGAAACTTTTTCTCTCAATGATATCACTCTAAATAGGATGTCAAACTCCGTTTTTACCACTTGGCTTCATTATTTAGCTGAATTTGATAAATTCTTTTTTTACTTCCTATGTCTGTGTATTCCAGCTTTTTTAGCTACAATTCTTCTAGCGAAATTTTCCCTTGAGTTAATACATGAACGAAGAAAAGAAGGTTTACTACTTTTTAGGATGCGGGGGATTTCATCAAAGTTTTTATTCATGGCTTTATTAATAGAAATGTTTGTTATATCCTTAATAGCCGCTCTGATAAGTATTGTAATAGGTACTCTTGGATGTTTATTGTTTTCCACAACAACTGGTTATTTAAAGTTTGATTTGGCATATATCCCTACCACGTTAGTTATTCCTCACTTACTAGTACCATTAACCATCAGTATCAGTGTTGGCTTCACTTTTATTACCTCTTTTCGATCAATGATCCAAGTTTCAAAATTAAGCCTCGTTCTTTTAGAGCAAGAAACAACTGGCGCCAGACTTATCAAATCCCAAAAAATTCTCAAGAATATTAATTCAGTCTTATTTATTCTCGGTTTAGCAGGGATGATAATTCTCATTCTCATCCTGCGGTTAATTAATGAAAGTAAACTAGATATTGAATCCCCAGAATTATTCGAGCTATTCTCTCCTGTAATTACAGTCCTTTTAATATTAAGCCCAATTAGTTTTCTCATTGGTTTTATCTTTACTTATAATCAATTCATCCCCCTATTGACTAAAAGACTCGGACAGTACTGTTGGAAAAAGGACTGGGGATTACTTGCCACAGCTATTCGAAATCTTGCTCTCAATCACAGGCTCACAGGGCAGGTAACCTTACTTATGGCTTGCACCCTTAGCTTTTTAATGATCTTATCCAGCCTGCCAGTCTCCAATTATCAATATATGGTTGATAGTTTTTATTACTCATATGGAGCAGAGATTCAAATTTCAATTAGTCAAACAGATAATGATGATTCTATTCTTCGTGAGCTTACCACCCAACTTTCCTCAATCCAGGGTATCCAATTTACCATAATTTCACAGGTAAGTTTCGCTGTTAGAGATAACGAAGGTATTACTCATTGGATTCATTTCTTTGGTATTGACGAGAATTTCGATCAGGTGGCTCACTGGCAGGATTATTATGATGACCAATCCCTTGAAGAATTAGTTCAGGCTTTATTTAATTCCAATAAATCCTTCCCTATTATTTTAGATTCCTATACTGCACAGAAAGAGCGAGTAATCCCGCATGATATTTATCGTCCCTTCCCAACACAGCCTAATTTGATAGAATTTACGGTAGAAGGTGTAAGCGATTATTGGCCTGGATTTATATTTACACGTGACACTACTTACCATGATCTAGTAGTTCAAAGAACCTTACTAGAAACCATTTCGAATACTATATACGATTCTGATGCTTTTGTTGGATGGATTATTTCTGGTGATAGACTCCTTTGCAAGGTAACAGCTGGATATGATCCTGATTTGGTTATCAATCAAATTTTAAATGTGACAAAAACCCATGAAAATCTGATAAGTCTGGGGACTGTTAAATCTACGATAGAGAATATGGACCGGCATTTATTCACCCAATTTCTCTGGATAATTACTAATTTCAATTTTATGGATTCCCTCTGTGTTGTTCTAATTGTCATCGTCTTGTTTACAGTGTTCCGAATTTCCAGTCATACTACTGAAATTGGATTAAGCAGGGCGCTTGGGATGAAATATCAACAAGTATTTGTATTGATGTTCATGGAACCAATAGTTTTATTTCTCCTAAGTGGAATTCCAGGGGGTTGTGTAGGTTTATCATTGCTT
>JBHLKP010000381.1:0-2978 GCA_048886525.1 Candidatus Hodarchaeota archaeon
GTGCTGATAGATCTGCTATATTCACTTTCTTTTTCAATTTTTAGAGCTATCTTTTGGGGGTCAAATTTGATATCTTCACTTTCTAATATAAATTCAGAGTCAAATTCTCTTTCAGTTTCATTCTTGACGGTTAAGAATAACTTGTCAGGATGTTTTGACTCAATAAAAAGTGAATTTTGCTTTAAATTCCCTTGAATCTTACTAAGATTGAATTGAATAGCTTGAGAATGTTTCTGATATCTTGGAACAGAGTTAATATTACCATAGAATCTCTCTGAGTATCTTTTCATTGATTGCCAGTTTTCAGCTCCAACGACAATGTAAATTGGATTAAATATTTTTTTATTATTCCCTAGTAATTCGAATTTCTTTTCAAGACGAATAATCGCATTTTTGTCAGTTACAGGATTTTCAAAACTTTCTTTGTCCCATACAATACCTATTGTACCCAATCGATAATTTTCACGAAAGATCCATCCTTCATTTACAGTTTTTAGTATTTTCTTATAGTCATCTCTTTGATTGAATTGCGGGTCATCAAATGCTGAAATTATCCCTCTTTCTGTTGGGAATATTGTACGAAGATTAAAGCCCCATTGAGCGGTTGCTGTTCTAAGCCCACTTGATTTTACAGTAGTATTTCCATTATTTTCTACGATGTATGTTACCTTTATAACAGGTTCTCCTTTTAATAATTCTATTCTCTTAATTAATTTTATTTGGGGCATTGAAGGTTTCGTAGCTGATAATTCGATACCATTCATTAGACGATTAGCTTTATATGGAATACGAGTCATTTCTTGAGATTCATAAGGGAATCCAACTGCATCAATTAATCCACGTAAATGAATTATTTGATTATTGATTTTATCATAGATTTTATATAGCTGACATTCTTTTTTGGTTCTAAAGAAGATACGAATCTTACTGTTTTCAAGAGAATAGTGCTCATTTGGAAAACTACAAGTGGTGATTGCATTTTCTGCAAGTATTGTAAGTTCTCTTTGACGTTTGAGTAAGTAATAATTCTCTTTGCAAGTAAATTCTATATCTAGGAAACTCCTTTTATTATCTATTGGAACTTGAATATTAACTGGTATTTGAATAGCCCTATGAGCTGGTATTAACTGTTCTTCTGATTTATAATCTAGTACCTTAAAGTTAGCTGACATCAGTTTTAATGCTACTTTTTGGTTGATTGGGGTTTTATTCGTGATATTTAGTTGGAATGATTCTATTCTTTCAGGACGGAGAATTGGTACTTCAGGTGTGAATCCAATTTGAAATGGTTCTTGTGTGACAATTCCAGTATTAAGTATGATTTCTTTCTGAAAACTGGTTTTGGAAACAAGGAAAAGGCTTTGTATTAAAATATGGGATTGTTCCTCATGAATTTGTTCTTTATCAACAGGATTCACATTAGGATGGATAGAAAATTGAAAATCAATCACTTTTGTTTCATTTGGTAGAAGAGAAACAGATTTCTTACTAGATTCCGTTAAGAATGTTATTCCAGTGCTAGGTTTTAATTTTCCATTAATTAAAATTGGTACGTCTTCATTGTTTGTTAATATCCAAGACAATGTGTTATTCTTTGATCCAATATATCCAATCTTATTTTTAAGCATAGTTTGGATTTCACATTTTAAATCTATTGAATTTAAGGAGAATCCTGAAATCTTTTTGCTTTCTATATCTATATTAACATCTAGCCATCCTTTTTCAGGTAAATTGAAATGATATTTAAAGATTGGAGTACTTTTCTCTCCTTTTACGAAGAATTCATCTTGTTTTTGTTCAATAGGACGATCAAGCTGTTGATACCAATTTTCTAAGGTAAGAAATTCTTTGAAATTATGCTGAAGAATCTGAGGTATATAATTTTCCATTAAGACTGATGTTCCAGGATACCAATTGAAACCTGTTCTTTTATAGAGGGGCATAGCCTTCAAATTGCCTTCCCAAGTATGTAAATCCAATCTATCAGCATTTAAGCTAGTAACGAAATCCACAGAACATTGCAATAATTTTTTACCATAACCTTGCTTTTGATATGCTGGATCAACTCCTAATAACCCCACATAATAAGAATTAGGCATCCTCCAATGTTTATCGATTATGGAAATCCCAACGATTTTATCATCAACATGTACCACTAATCTCGCTTCTGATTGACTTTTTGACCACTCATCAATCAATCTTTCAGCAGTAAAAGGATTACCTTGTGTAAAACCACCAGGCCAAGAATCACTGTCATCAAAGGAATTGAGACATCTAGCTAATTTAACTGCATCTCTAGTTAGATTCAGGTCTTCGATAAACATTTCTTTTGTGTACTCACGTTTAAATTTCTGTGAATTCATTCTGTTTTCGCTAGCAGTCATTCTAGGGACAATCCATGGAATTTAAGTCAGGATATTAACTATCAGTAAAAACTTAAAAATAGATTTTTATTGGCAATTTTAAAGAAAAAAAAGAGTAAATACATTAGAATATATGAAAGAAAAACAGAACTGTAATATTACGCGATCTATAATGAAATTTTTGAATTAATCAGGAAATAACCCTCTTAATTAGTTATAACTAAAATCATTAATAAATTTAAGTAATTATATAGATTAAAACGCGTTATAAATATTTTAAAAACTAAAAAAAAAGTGAATAATAGTGGAAAAATATTCGTATTCAGTCAAAGAAATAATAAGGTCAATAGATTTCTCTTTTGCTTCATTTTTTTTCCTAATTCTCATATTCTTATTCATTCTTACGTCAGATGTCATCGACAACCTAATTCATCATTTATTTAGCTTAATTCTTATTCTCTTATTAGGGGGATTTTTCATGTATATTTACTGTTCCCCTATTGTAGATTTAGTGAAAAATGTTCTTCATGAACCAAAACTACGATTAATTCCTCCAATTTTTGTTTTATTTATTTTTACTCTCTATCGTGTTTTTGTACCAACAACATCCGATGT
>JBHLKP010000382.1:0-2973 GCA_048886525.1 Candidatus Hodarchaeota archaeon
AACCTAAATAATTATAAAGCTTATTTTATTAATCCTATTTTAAGGTGAAACCTACTTATGGTAAAAGAAGTACAAAATGTGCCTTTTATAGATGCAAAAACTCAAGTCGAAGTCGCAATTACAAGGACTGCATTGTTGCACTTAGCTTTCTCAAGAACTTTAGTCGAACAGTTAGGCCAAGAAAAAGGGAAAGAGTTGATTCTTAAGGCTATCATGGAATATGGTAAAATGGTTGGTGAAAGAACAATTCAAGGTAAACAGGACCTTCCTAAATATGGGGTTCATGAGAAATATGAGGGGGGAAAAGTCTATGGTTGTGTTTTTGCAAAAATTTTTCATGAGTATAAGGAAGAAGACCTAGGATGTTTGTACTGCTATGTTGATGCTGCTAAATCAATGACAGTAAATCCAAAACAAAAACTCATTCATAAAGAGTGTGATGCGTGTGGCGATGATTATTGTATTTTTGAATCAATCTCTACTACAGAAAAAGAGCAAATTCAATTTGCCGAGAAAGATGTAGAATGGAAAAATGTCGATCCTCGACTTATAGAAGGTGTAAAATGAGGTGAATAATATATGAGTGAACAAAAAATTTATGGATACAATAAGGAGCAATTAATGAAAATAGAACCAGTAATTCTGAGAACTTTCATTCATGAGAGAACACATCATGGTATCGAAGTATTATTTTATAGGATTCTTGCAGGGAAAAAGAGAAAACCCAGAAATTTTGGATATGAAGCAAAATTTCTTCTCGAAGTATGGAAAGAAAGAGTATTACCTCTAGATGCGCCCGATCTTCAATGGTCCGTAAGATATGTTGAGTTAGCAGATAAGTTGAATGCAGGTGAGAGTTTATCCCTTGAAGAAAAATTACCCCTGCCATTTTCAGAGCAAGAGATCGCTACTGTTAAAAAGTTGCTATATGAGAGAAGATCTATACGGCAATTCCTAAACAAGCCTGTTCCAGAAGAAATGTTAAATGAAATCATGAAAGCTGGATTGATGGCCCCCCAAGGTTGTAATGTCGGTTCCACACGATTTATTATTCTACGGGATCCTAAAGAAATGAAGATGATGGCTAGCGACATACCTATTGAAAATGGTGTGATGATCGTGGTTTGCCAAGATATGCGAGTTTATGAATGTCTTAGGTTCGATAAATTCGTTCCCCAAAACATTTATTTTGACGCTGCCGCTGCTGCTGATCATATGGTATTGATGGCCCATGCGTTGGGTCTAGGTGCTTGTTGGTTAACTCATGGACCAGAGACCCAAAAGAAGATCCAGCAATATTTTGGACTACCAGAAACCTTTATAAGTCGATGTCATATCATCTTGGGATGGCCCAATGAAGTTCCAATAAAGTCTGAAAGAATGAAGTTAGAAGAAACAATTATCGAGAAAAAATAACGGAAAAGACAAAAAACTCTTGAAGGTGATCTTATGAATAAAAGAGATCCGAAACTAACAGCTCTTCAATATAAAAGTAAGTTATAAAGGAAATACTTCTTCGGTTTGTCTATCGTCAAATTTTTTCTTATCAGATTTTTAAAAACAAAAATGGAATTATCTATCTTTAAAACTCAAATGGAGTTTTAATTTAGTTATTCAAAATGAATAGAATATTCTTGCATAAAGAGAAGGGAAAAGAAATATGAGCAAATATAAAACATCAGGGAGAGATTAAACTCGATAAAGTTTAATAGAGGGCGAAATCCAATGTATAACTCAAATTATCTTGTAATAAATTTCCCTTCCTAATTCTTAATGAATTATTTAGATATTAAAATGTTTATATTTACATGGAGATATCTTCATAAATTAGATCTTATCTTTCCTAAAATATGTCCTAAGATTATCGACACAAATGTATAAAAGCTCTCTTATCGTTATATTATATGCAAAAAATTTCTCAATACAAAAGAGGTAGAACTATGCCAAGAGTCGAAATTGAAGATGATGTGAAAGCATCAGCAAAGACAATTTATGATATTTTAATAGATGGGGATCAATATGAAGTTAGATGGAACTTAACGGTAAATGAATTAAAATCTATTGGACCAAAGAAATGGGAAGTAAAAAGTACAATAGGAGATCTCACCTCTACACGTGTAGAAGAGGTTGAAAATGAAAAGATTTCACTCGATATAGAGGATTCTATCTTTACCAAAATGGGATATATCTTAGAACCTAAAGGTGATCTTTGTCACATTGTGTTATGGGGAGATTTTGAAGATGAAAAGCATGAAAAAATTCTAACCTCAGCAGGAAATATGCTTTTAGAAAGTTTAAAGCGATTTGTAGAATTTATAGAAGAAGGTGGAGACCCAGAAAGTTTTGATAAAAAAGCATTAACTGTGGCACCCTAAATCTTTTTTTTTTTCATTCTACTTTTTTTATATTAAAGACTATGTTGCTATAGTTCTATTCAGTGGAATTTTCATTGATATCAGACGCTGAATTTACCTTTCCATTTCTATTCCAAAGAAAATTCATGTGTCCAAGATTCACTTCTTTTCCAAAACATTTTAACTACGGGAAAACTCCAGTAATTATGACAATAGATGGAATAGATCAAGAAACTTGTTCTAATTGTTATTCATGCATCCAAGTTTGTCCAGCTACACTCTACAAAAGAATGGAAGATGGGAGTGTGAAGTTCCTTACTAATCAGTTTTGCATTAGATGTGGACATTGCGTAAGTGCATGTCCAGAAGATGCGATTATTAGAACTGACATGGAGGACGTTGAAGATTTCCCCGTAGGGAAGAATGTAGAGGATTTCGTGGAATATGGGGATTTAATGAATCTTTTTCGGGCAAAACGCTCGTTAAGACGATATAAAAAGAAGAAAGTTGATGATGATTCATTGAATAAGATTTTTAATGCTATTAGATACGCTCCTTCTGGAGCTAACAGCAGAATGTGGAAATTCGTGCTTGTTTCCGATCAGAAAAAGATAGAAAT
>JBHLKP010000383.1:0-2936 GCA_048886525.1 Candidatus Hodarchaeota archaeon
AAAATACAGATAAGGAAATTAATTTTAAAAATGAAAAGCAAACTCATAATACTAAGCATAAAAGACGAATAGATCGTTTATTCTTTGTTCGGAGATATTTTACAGGTCTTTCTCTAGTAATATCTTCACCTTGGTCTTATCTTTGGTGGGTATCGGCAGGAACAATAATTCTTTTCAGTGATTTCAATGTACCTGATTTTTTTTCACGAATGGCTTTAGTTATTATGTTTTTATCAGGAATATTAATTTGGGTTATTTCTTTCTGCACATTATTAGCAATTATAGGGAAATCTCCTAATCCAAAATACTTCAGATGGATTACAAAGGGTAGTGCTATTATTTTATTACTGTTTGCAGGAATAATAATGAATGAAGCATGGGAGAGCTTATTAGAGTTATTAGAACAAGTTTAACTCAAATAAAATATTTTAAAATTACAATATCTAATTGGCAATTACTAGTGGAGAAGGATTTATTAACTTGAAGAGTAATTAATTTCTAATTGATGTGATTAGAATGGTATTACAGGATAAAGAAGGTGTTGAGTTAGAAGATCTCCCTGAAGAATGGGGGGGTGTGATTCCTCTTAATGTTTTTATAGATGAATCAAAGAAATTAGTTGAAAAAGCAGAAGAATTTGGTGTTAATTTTCGATTGGTAGGTGGTTTAGCTATTCGCCTCCATTGTCAACCTCATGGCTTAGAAGATTTATATAAGAAATTAAAACGGTTAGGGGAGGAGGGGAGCGAGATTACAGACATTGATGGGGCAATTTCATATAAACATATGAAGAAAATGGATAAGTTTATGGAAAAAATGGGATATTTTAAGCGAAAACCAACACTATCTACTGCAGCGAGCCAACGTCGAATTTACATTCATCCTAAAAATTGGTGGTTTATTGATGTTTTTTATGGAAAGATAAAATTCAATCATGATATTGACCTTGATCATAAAAGATTGAAACTAGATTCTCCTACTTTGCCTTTATCAGAATTATTACTTGGAAAAACTCAAATAGTATTCATGAATTACAAGGACATTGTCGATACTATAATGCTACTATTACCTCACAAAATAGGGTATTCTGACGACCCTGAAACAATAAATATAGAATTTATGGGAAAAAATTATTTTCAAAAAGGACCATATGCATGGGGTTTTTATTATACTGTGACTACAAATCTAAAAAAGATTAGAGAAGTCGTACCTGACATTAGGGAGCTTTCAGAAAATCAAAGGGATACAATTAGATCGAAGATTAGTGAAGCAGTAAAATATTTTGAGGAAATACCCAAAAACCGTGGATGGCGAGCTCGAGCTAAAATAGGCCCTTCAAAAAAATGGTATCGCCCAGTAGAAACAACAGAAACTGTTGGTGAATTTGGGATATTCAGCGGAAAACATCTTCATGAAAAAATGAAAAATGAGTCTTGAATTAGCTATCTAGTGCGAGAATCTACTCTACAAGGTCTTTCTTTTCGTAAACTTGCGAAACGACTATTTTCCTCTTTATCTTTAATTGGAGTTAGAAATTCTATTAAATCATTTAATTTACTTTTTCCATTTTCCGTTAAGCCAGAATAACTTAAAACTTCTAAAAAATTTCTAAGAACAGTTGTTGAAAACTGATATTTCGATTTTGAAAGCTTTTCAAATATTTCTTTACCAATATTATAGCTCAGATTCTCTGATAAAGAAGGTTCAGTAAATATTGTGTCAGTTTGATCGATGTTACAACTTGATTTACCCAATATACTAGCAATATCTTGGACATCTTTTAAATCAAAGTCATCAGGGTGAATCGGATTTCCTTTTAAGGCAAGTTGAAAGCCAGCTGGGCATATAAGAGAATCTTTATAGTTTTTAGGTAGTTCATCAATTTTAAAAGACCAACACATACGAATTCCATCTATAAATAGTTCGACTTTCTGGAATTCAACATCTTTAAGGTCTTTTTTTCGCCCGTGTTTAACATCACTAATTTCCGCTTCAGTTAATTCACGATTAGGTCTATAAAATTCTCTTCTGGGTAAAGCGTACATATTCTGCATATTATTGAACGTGCTATAAGGAATAAATCCAATTTCCTCTAAAATACTTTGAAGTTTATTATCATGGTTTTTAGGTAATAAAAATTCAATATCACTCATTACTCGATAATCCAGTTTTCCTCCAAGTAGATGATAGACAGCTCCACCTCCCCAAATAAAGCAATTTATGCCATTTTCTTTACATTCCTGAAGTATTTGATACCCTGTCTTCATTAAAGCATCATTTTGAGTTTTCATTGAGTCATTCATTTTGATATTAGGCCTCAGACAAATCTGTTAATATTCTTTAGTTATGAATTTTAATTTTTAAAGATTTTTTGTCATACGAAGATCTTTTAAGTATTTTGATATTAGATCTTGAACTAATAAAACATATTTTTAAGCTTCTACTCTTCGCAGTTTTTGAATTTTACCTTTCTTTAGTTCAATTAAAAAGCCTTTCAATATTGCTTCTGTATATTCGCTTCCAGGGTTGACACAGTATGTTCGACCAATTTTCATAGACCCAGGAGATTCATGAATATGGCCATGCAGACCTAATAATGGCTGATATTTTTCAATTACTTTTCTAACAGACTTACATCCAACTGGACCTCTCACTGGTTCTCCACCACTATATCCAACATATGTCAAATCAGGTTTTAGGAGCGGTGCCTCATCAATAATAGAATCATGGGGAGGACAGTGAAGACAAAATACAGCGTTTTTCATGTTGTTAACGGAGGTGGCTAATTCGTTAATCTTCTGTTCGATTTCTTCTTCCCCACATTCTCTATAAGTATTCCAGGGTGTAGGATTTGTCCACCCATAGCTTAGCATCTCATGATGCTTATCAAGTTCAACAACTGAACCATCCCCAAAGAGAACACGTGGATCTTTTTG
>JBHLKP010000384.1:0-2900 GCA_048886525.1 Candidatus Hodarchaeota archaeon
TGACCAATAGTACAGGTAACCTTCGTTTCCGTTTAACTGATGCTGGTAATTATACGATACATGCTTTCAAGAGTGGTTTCACTTGGAATAATTTCGTATTTCTTTCTAATCAAACCACAAAATACAATATTAGTTTAGGTAACGTACGTCTTATAATATTCACAAAATCTGTTAGTGAATATCCAATTAGTGGGATTGGGGTCTCAACTTTTCGTTCTTCTATCCTTCAAACAGAGATAACCAATAGCTCTGGTATGCTGGAAATGATCGTACCTATTGGTAATTATTTGTTTTTATTTACCACAGTAGGTTATATGTCATCCCTAGTAGTTAATCTTACTTATAGTCAAATTTTCTGGATAAATAAAACAATTGAGTCTTGCGGAAATCTAACTATTAATCTAGAAAACCAGTTATACCAACCCCTTGGTGGAGCGTTCATATTTCTTAGAAATAGCTATTATAATTATGAAATCAAAGCATTCACGGACACTTTGGGTAAGATATCCCTACATGGTATTCCCTGGGGAGCATACTCAATTCATATCACTTATGATGATTATATTGCTCCTAGACAAATCATTGAATTTTCCAATAACAAAACTGAAGTAACAATTCAGGTCGATACTGAAGGGCCATTAATAAACGCTGGAAGTTATGCTTTCTGGCAGGATAGAGGGTTCTCCGTTGTTTGGTCGTCAGAGTACATTTCAGGTTTTTTGGAATCAACACTCTCATTAATCACAACTACTCTTACCACATTAATCATTATTGTCTCAGTATTGTCATTATTAAGTATCGCGTCAGTAATTTCCCATCCAATTGTATCTAATGAGCGAACCCTCCTAACTTTTCAATATTTAGGGGCTGATCGTAAGCAAGTTGTCATTAGTGTTGTATTGCGTCTTATTCTCTTAGGTTTAATCGCTAGTGTTGTAGGCGCTGTTTTTGGTATGTTCGGAATGACGATTATTCCTCAATTTCAACACATCAACATTGGGGGAGTGATTATTAGACCCCGTGTTGACTTTTCGTTATTATTGGCAATACTCGTGTCTAATGTAAGTGTGATTGCTATCAAGGCTGGACAAAAAGTTAATGAGTTATATTCTCGGCATCTTCCTAGAAAATAGAAGTGGTTAGAAGGTCAAATAGGATCAGAGGAGAAGGAGTAGAATTTCAAGGTTCATCATGCCATTCCGCATAATAGTTAATTATTAAATTTATTTCTGGTTTTTTTGTAGCTTATTATCATCTAGCTGTTTTTATACTTTAATTTAAGATCAACTGTTGGTTAAGAACATGAAAGATGCACAGAGAACTATTGATATTTCAACAGAACTATATAAAATACTAGAACTAAAGGCAAAGCAAAAGCAATTCAGTTCTGTTGATGATTATGTTGAGCATATTCTTTTTCAAATGATGCAGGCTGAAGCGCCTGATGATTTAGACCCAGAGGAGGAGATGAAAATAAAAGAACGCCTAGAAAGGTTAGGATATTTATAGGAGAAAAATTTGTATGGTTAAACCACATGGTGGGCGGTTAACAAACCGGATATTCTCAAATAATCAGCTAGGAAGACTTAACGGAGAAATAATTCGCTTTCCTAGACTTTCCATAGATTTAGAAACTTATATTACTCTTGAAAATATTGCCATTGGGGTATTTAGTCCATTAGAAGGATTTATGACACAACAAGAGTTTGATTCAGTACTTGAAACAAATCGGTTAACAAATGGTATTTCTTGGACTATTCCTATAACATTGGGAGTAGATGAAAAAACAGCTAAGAATTTTAAAAAAGAGGATCAGATCACTTTAACTTACAATAACGAAGCTGTGGCACTCCTAGAAATTAACGACATCTATAAACCTGATAAAAGTCGCTGGGTAGAAGCAGTTTTTGGAACAAAAGATAAAAACCACCCTGGAGTTAACCGAATATATAAACAGGAAGATACTCTACTAGGGGGAACCATCGATTTACTTAAACGACCTGAAGTCCCGTTTAGCCAATATAGATTAACACCAAAAGAAACTAGAGTGTTATTCAAAGCTAAGGGATGGAAAACAATTGTTGGATTTCAAACAAGGAATGCTCCCCATATTGGCCACGAATATGTACAAAAAGCTGCTTTAACATTTGTTGATGGAATTTTCATCAACCCAGTTATCGGGAAAAAGAAGAAGGGGGATTTTAAAGATGAAGTAATTTTGGAGTCATATCAGACTTTGATTGACCATTATTATCTTCAAGAGCGGTCTGTTTTAGTAACTCTTCTAACAGAGATGCGTTACGCAGGTCCAAAAGAAGCAATATTTCATGCTATTATGAGGAAGAATTTTGGCTGTACTCATTTTATTATAGGAAGGGATCATGCGGGTGTAGGAGATTATTACCCTCCATTTGCAGCACAGGAAATTTTTGATGATTTTCCCGATCTTGGAATAACCCCACTATTCTTTAAATCCTTCTCTCATTGTACAAAATGTGGATCTGTTGTGAATGAGAAAATATGTCCCCATTCATCTGAGTATCAAATTCATTTCAGTGGGACTAAAATTCGAGAGATGCTTCTTCAAGGAAAACCACCTCCAAAAGAACAGATGAGACCCGAAGTTGCTGAAATAATTCTCCAATACGACAATCCTTTTGTTGAGTGAACTCTAGCGTGTAAATTCATATGAATGATCGTAAATTTCTTGTTATAGGTCTTGATTGCGCCTCTCCCGAATTAGTTTTCCATGAATTTAAGAATGATTTACCTAATCTATCTAATTTAGCTGAGAATGGAGTATATGGGACTTTACAATCTTGCATGCCTCCAATTACGGTTCCAGCATGGTTAGTCATGTTTACTGGCAAGAATCCAGGAAATCTTGGAATTTATGGTTT
>JBHLKP010000385.1:0-2872 GCA_048886525.1 Candidatus Hodarchaeota archaeon
CATTCACGCTTTTTAGAACTCCTAGTAGATAGAAAACCTGATCAATTTCAGGAAAATTTATGTTATCGATTACTAGAATATCAAATAAACCATTATTGTCATCATCGATTGGATAGTCAACCCAAGATGCATTATTAATCATAAAACTGTTAGATTCGTGAATTGATGAACGCTTGAGATTAGGTGGGCTTCTTAATTTTTGAAGTGCTGAATTTTCAATATCGAGAGGAGAATCAATTTTTATAAAGTGATATTTCGTTCCTAGTATAAGTAAAAGCATTAAAACAGCTATAAACACTTGCCTCAATAAAATCTCATCACAATATCCTGAGAAATCAATATTACGAATTATAATATTCATATCGTTATAAATACTACGGATATTTCTTTATTCCTGGAGAACAGCTTTTCCAGTTTGGACATTCCATAAGGCAGTATAAAGATTATTTGCTTTGACTAATTCTGTATGTGTTCCTTCCTCAATAATTTTCCCATCTTCTATTACACAGATTTTGTCTGCGTTACGAATAGTGCTTAGGCGGTGAGCTATAAGAATTGTTGTCCTATTATGTATTATTTTTTCAAGGGATCTCTGAATAGCTGCTTCTGTCTCATTATCGACACTTGAGGTTGCCTCATCTAAAATGAGAATTGGAGGATCTTTTAAGACAGCACGGGCAATAGAAATTCGTTGTCTTTGACCCCCGCTTAATTTTTGACCTCTTTCTCCAACTAGAGTATCATACCCATTTGGTAAATTTTTGATAAAATCATGAACTTCAGCAACTTTAGCTGCCTCAATAATTTCCTCAATTAGTGTTTCAGTTTTTCCATAAGCAATATTCTCTCGAACTGTACCATCAATAAGGAACGTATCTTGACTAACCAACCCAATTCCTTGTCGTAGATCTTGAAGATTCAAGTCTTTTAAGTTTATATCATCAAGAGTGACAACTCCTTCTATTGGATCATACAACCTCAATAAAAGTTTAACAATGGTAGTTTTTCCTGACCCTGTACTACCTACAAAAGCTACTGTATCTCCAGGGTTAATATCCACATTGAAATTTGAAAAAACTTCTTCTCTCCCCTTATATGAGAAACAAACATTATCAAAAGAGATTTTTCCTCCGATTTTAGATAGAGATAGGCGTTCATTCCCAGACTGAATTTTACTTTCTGTGGCAAATAAACTCATTATACGTGTTGTAGATGCCATCGCGCGTTGATATTGGTCGAAAGTTTCACCCATTCGGGTCAAAGGCCATAGTAATCGTTGAGTTAGAAAAATCATTGCACTATATGCAGCAACTTCAAGCTCACCATTTATAGTAAGGAATCCACCAAAAATTAACATAGCAGTAAACCCAACAACTATAATCATTCTGATCAAAGGAGAGAATGCAGAGCTAAATCTAATAGCATCTCGGTTACTTTCCCGATAATCGTTCGAGGATTGAGAAATGCGTTTTTCTTCAAATTTCTCAGTTGTATAACTCTTAATTGTTGCAATACCAGTTAAATTATTTGATAAATGTCCATTAAGAATGCCTACTTTCTCACGAACAGCTTTATATTTTGGTTCTAATCGTTTCTGGAACTTAATGGAGAATAACAGGATAAAAGGCATTGGAACCATTGCCATCCATGCTATCTGGGGTGAAAGTAAGAAGAATGCGAAACAAATCGCAATTGCTGTAACTGTGACCTGAATTAAATCATTTGCACTAATATCAAGGAAACGTTCTAATTGGTTAATATCATCATTCAATATAGACATCAATCCACCTGTTTGACGATCCTCAAAGTATTCTAGTTCGAGTTTTTGTAAATGTGTGTAAGCATCCATACGTAATTCATGTTCAATAGTTTGGGCCAGATTTCGCCAATATATTTTGTAAATATATTCAAAAAGCGATTCAAGAGCCCAAATGATGAAAGTTATTATTCCGAGAAAGATTAATTGCGTTTTGAGGTCTATGATCCCGATTAATCCAAATATAGAATTCTCTCTTCTCACAGCAATATCAACTGCAGCTGAAATCAGAAAAGGGGGAGCTAAATCAAATAATTTATTTAGAATCGAGAATAAGGTGGCAAAGAGAATTGTAGTGCGATGTGGCCGCATGTATTGAAGCAATTGGAAGAAAGGGCGATTGTTACTCATGTGACCAAGAAAAATGAGTAAAGTTTATCTACTGTTCGTTATGAAAATAGGTTAAGATTAAGGAATAAGAACTTATGATCCTATCGGTAAACTGGTATTCTTTTTCCGCATGAAGGACACTTATTTGTTAAATTTAAATTTATTTTAATCTCGTAACCTACTCTTTTAATTAGAAGCTCGTTACACGCTGGACAATAAGTATTTTCTAAGGGATGACCAAAAACATTACCGAGGTAAACATAATTCACGCCTTGTTGGGTAGCAATAGTATAAGCTTCCTCCAGTTTTGAAATCGGGGTGGGGTTTACATTGTTGAATTTATAATCAGGAAAAAAGCGAGTAAAATGAAGAGGGATATTAGGGTCAATATTACATATATTCTCACTTACATGTTTAAAAAATTCTATTGAATCGTTAACTCTTGGTATAATAAGACAAATTATTTCTATATGGACATCTTTCTTATAAGCTCTTTCAATATTCTGCCAGATTAAATCTACTTTTGAACCACAGAATTTTTTGACAATATCAGTACTTCCTTTAACAGTAACGGTCATCCCAGTCATTCCTGTATCTATTAATAGATCTAGGGCCTCAAGAGACATGTAACCATTTGTTACTAACATCTGATAAATATCTGTTTTACATAATTTAAATACATCAATGATATATTCTAACCAGATAATTGGTTCATTAAACGAAAAG
>JBHLKP010000386.1:0-2867 GCA_048886525.1 Candidatus Hodarchaeota archaeon
TAATCTCTGAGTCTATAAATTCTATAATTTTTTTAGAAAAATTTCCAAATGGTACTGTTGACGTGTTTATCACTGTTCTAGATGCTGATGGAGGAACTCGTTGTGCTGCATTAACCGCAGCTTCATTAGGATTGGCTGACGCAGGCATTCCAATGAGAGGATTAATTACGGGTTGTGCTGTTGGTAAAATAGATGGTAAAATGGTAGTCGATCTATCAGATATAGAAGACAAGGAAGGAGAGGGAGATATGCCTGTAGCAATGATTTATAACACAGATGAAATAACATTACTTCAGTGTGATGGCAAATTAAATCCAGATGAAATTAAAGAAGGACTTAAACTAGCAAAAGAAGCAATTCATGATATTTATCAGATGCAACGAAGTGCCCTGATAGCAAAATACTCTCAAGTAGAGGAATTAGTTGAGGAATTAACAGAAGAAGAAGAATAGGTGAACAAGGATGCGATCAGAGGATATCTTAGGAAATTTAGAAAGAAAACATCTGACAGAGTTATTATCAAAAGGGGAACGAATAGATTCCCGTGGTTTTTGGGAAGGACGTCCTGTCCAGGTATTGCCCAATGTAATAAAAAAGGCTGAAGGATCTGCAATGGTAAAATGGGGGAACACTATAGTAGTTGCCGGTGTGAAAACTACATTAGGAGCGCCATTCCCAGACACTCCAAACGATGGGGTAATTACTGTAAATCTAGAAATATCTCCAATTTCTTCTCCAAGTCATGAAAGTGGACCACCTGGACCAGAAGCTATTGAGATGGCTAGAGTTGTAGATCGTGGAATAAGGGAAAGTAAAGTTATTCCTATGAAAGACCCTAAATTGTGTGTTATTCCAGGAAAGAAGGTATGGATTCTTTTTGTTGATGTTTATATCCTTGATGACGGCGGAAATTTGATTGATGCGTCAGCTTTTGCTGCAATGGCAGCTTTAGCGAATACACGTCTGAATAAAGTCTCAATTGATGAGGAAAACGACGAAGTCACATTATTAGAAGAAACTGAGCCATTACCAAGGAATGGAAGTGTCGCTAGTTTAACTTATGTTAAAATTGATGATTTCATTTTATATGATCCCAATCTAAATGAAGATAGGGCGAAAACAGCTCGATTCTCAGTAGCAATCACAAATGAAGGACTAGTCTGTTCAATGCAAAAAGGAGAATCCGGTGTTTTTACTGAAGAAGAAATCAGCGATATTTTAGACCAAGCGTCAGATAAAGTCAAAAAATTAATTGACCTAATCGAGCAAACCTCACAATCAACAGAGGTTGGAGAAATGTTCAACTTTGAATTTTAAATTCAAAAAAATAAAAAAAGTTTTTTTAAATAGAGAAAAAACAGAGTAGTGACTATAAAATGGGAAGAACTAAAAAAGTAGGATCCACAGGACGATTTGGTACCCGTTATGGTGCTACCATTCGAAAAAGAGTTCGAAAAATAGATGACAGTTTAAAAAGTAAACATCAATGCCCCTCATGTGAGTCTGTTAAGGTAAAACGGGTATCTATTGGTATTTGGCAATGCAATTTTTGTGGTTTCCGTTTTACTGGTGGATCATGGACCCCTGAAACTCCTGGTGGGAAAATTGCCTTGCGAACTGCAAAGCGTTTAGCTGATCAAACCGATACTTAATTATTGATATAAAAAATCGTTTAAACAGAAGAACAGTATGAATTATTATGGATCAAGAGAGGTCAACACAAGTAAGCGTATTGATAACTACCTCTCGCAATCCATCTCATTATATACGGCGTGTAACCAAAATTGTAACTTTTTCTATTCCCAAATCGAAAAGAATAACTCGGGGATCACTAAATAAAAAGCAGTTATTCAATTATTGTAAAAATCTGAATATAAGAAGGCTTCTAATTCTTGAAGGAAGTAAAAAAGAAGGAGTTATAGCTGTAAAAGCATATTCCATTGAAGATGAAATTAATAGTTTTAATGCTGAAATCATTCTTAATAATATTACAAGCATAACGAAACAAGATAAGAATACTCGAATAATGATTGAGAAAATATGTCTTGGCTTTTCTAAAGAAATAAGTAGAATAATTAAAAACAAAGTGACCGATTTTTTTTCACCTATTATCATGGAAGATAAAGTTTTAAGAAGAAATAAACTCCTTATTATTAATTTTACACAAAAAAACCCCAAAGTTCTTCTTGGTTTTGCTTATCAACAGATTTCAAAAACATCACGATTATTATACGAAATTAAAATCTCTTTTAAATGTGTGAATGATGAATAATAAATTAATAGTTCATTTTTCCATTCATTTTGATTCTGAATATGAATCACAGATTATTTTTACCTCTCTTTTGCCCGAGATTCAGGAACATGATTTTGAACGATCTCAAGTGTCCATTTTTTTGAAAAAATCAAAAATTAATGTGAAAATTCAAGCACAAGACTTGAATGCTGCCAAGGCTACAATTAATTCGCTTTTAAGATGGATTTCTACAACCTCCAGTGTAATCAGTACCTTTTCAAAACAAACTTAACACCTATTTATGCATACCCTTAACAAGAGGAATTGAAGAAATGGCATTTCGTGAACTTTCTCCAGCAAAACAGGAACAGCTCTTAAGACTTCGTCAGTTGGAACAAACTGTCCAGAATCTAAGACTCCAATTAGGTGAAATTAGTAGAACAATTTCTGAAATAGAAATGACAAAAAAAGAATTGCAAAAATTAGATCCTGAGACTGAAGTATGGAAAAATGTGGGGTCAGTTATGTTCCCCAGAAAGGCAAATGATGTTTTGAAAGAATTAGAAGATCGAAAAGAGCTTTTAGAACTCAAACAAAAGAGCTTTACATCACAAGAAGCTCAAAATGTTAAGCG
>JBHLKP010000387.1:0-2861 GCA_048886525.1 Candidatus Hodarchaeota archaeon
GCCTCAAAGACAATAAGGGTTCAAGAAGAGCAAAAAGTGATCCATACAGGACCATATGCTTATGTTCGTCATCCAATGTATTCAGGTTTTGTGATTATGACAATTGGTTTACCTTTAAGTTTAGATTCTCTTATTTCTGTTATTCCAGCAATAATAGCGATTTTCTGTATTTGCATCAGAGCTGTTCTTGAAGAAGAAGCTCTTGTCGTTGAGCTTCAAGGATATAAGGAATATGCTGAGAAAGTAAAATAACGAATAGCCCCTAAAGTATGGTAAAAACTTCAAAAAACATTTTAGTTAAGATAAATAGCCAAAAAACCATTAATATGAAAGAATTCTTTAATATAACTCTCTTATATTAATTTTCACATAGCAAGAGTCAATATTGATGCTAGAGTCCAACTAAAGATAATAGAATTTAACATTGCACCGATGTAAACACGCTTGGTTAGAAAATAAGACCAAGAAGTGATAAGAGTAGTGATTATGAAGAATGGGGTTAATATCCAGAAAAATAAGAGATAAAAACCTAAGAATCCATATATAAATGGTTTTCCAAGCAATAATCCCATCATTAATTGAACTAGTAATATTAAAGCGTAAATCCCGCACTTTATGACAACCGCTTTTCCTGTTTGAAATAATCGGGTCTTTCTCCATGTCTCCTTAGAATTTGTACGCAATATCCCCATTAACCACATACCTTCAATTAAAAAGAATGGTACCGTAAATATGAGATATATAGGCATCATTTGTAAACGTGGGGGATTATAGGGAAGATCATTGAAAAGTGGAAGAAAAACACTAAAATCTAAAGCTAAAAAAATATCCACTAGGAGGGTCCAGCAATAAAGCCACAGAAATATTAACAGTGCGAGTAAGGTACTCCTTCCAAGAACCAAGGAAAAAGTTTTATAGTCTTCATCTATACCAAAATCACCCCAGGAGATTTGAGGGTTATTTTTCTCAATTTGAAAGCGTTTTATCAAAATGAAAACAAGTATACCTAATAAGGCGCTAACTACTAACCAAATTCCAACCGAATCACCTAGATTTTGAGGAAACGGTAATACGGAGGGAAATAGTATTGCTGGGAGAAAGGAACCTGAAGTAATTATTGCATAAACCAGTCCATAGATCCAATAGTTCCTAGTAGTAACTTCATATTTTGAGTCTGGATTATTTTTCAAATTGTAGAAAAATGGTAGATCAATAAGAATAGCCATTAGAGGAATTATTGACAAAATAATACCAATGCAAGAGATTCCTCCTCCTATTATCCAGAAAGGGTATATTAAATTGCTTTTAGATTTCCATTTTTCATTGGTAGTGTCGAATAGACTATCATTTAACCAATCAATTGTTTCACTAATAATAATTGGATCTATTGTTTCAAAAAGGTGATTCGTTTCTCCAATTATGAGTTTACGAGCAGTTCCGTCATCAAAATCACCATAAAGTTGGTTTGGGTTTACTGAAGAGATTCCAAAAATAGATCCCAGAGAGGAATAGAGATCTTGAATGTCAAATAATTCATCATATCTTCCCACAGTTATTAGCAGGTTTTTCGGGTAAGTTGTATTTGCCCATTCTTCCATATTTCGTGATCCTCCTCCAACGAATACTAAAGAATCAATTGGTAACGTTGTTATATTCAATGCTTGAATTGCTATACCAGCTCCCATACTGTGACCTACAAGTCCCAGTTTACTCACATAAGGTAAGTTATGAAGGTACTCTAAAGCAGCTACTCCCCCTCTATCAGAATTATAAGAAGCATATCCAGAATTTCCGTGTGATGCTGCATCAATTGTTAATGCAACAAATCCTCTTCGGGTTAATTCAATCCCAAATGCGCGTAACCATTCCTTGGATTGATAAACACCATGGATTATTACAACACCTGGTCGTGGATTTGTAGAGGTCGCAATCTTTGGAACTTGAAGAGTTGAATGAATAAGTACTCCTTCTTCGGTCAAAAAATCGACTTCTTTTGTATGTACGTTCCCAAAATCAGTTTGGATAAAGAAAGAAGTAGAAATTCCGATAATAATGAAAAATACGCTAGCTAATAATGCTGAATATCTAAGAGGTATTTGATTCATTAGTATATGTTCTCCTAATGATAGTTAAAGTAACATTAAAGGCCTTTTACCATTTCCAAGGGCTTAGATTAAATGTTTTATTACAAATCGGAGTTTTCTAATGTTATTGATTAAATTTTGGTCAAATACTATTAAAATCAGAATTTTTTGGACAAAATATTAGATTTATTCTTATCTTTCATGATTCGACGAACTAAACAAAGGATATTAATAAAAAGAACCAAATTGTGTTAAATTGACCAATATGACCGATTTAAAGAGTTCTATTGTTTCCGAAATTTTTTATCACCCTGTTGAACCATTAGAGGATACTCTTACAAGAGTATTAGAACCCCTTGGAGGATTGTCCAATTTCATATCAGTAAATGATAAAGTTCTGATAAAACCAAATTTTAATACAGGAGATCCGTTTCCAGCAAGTACAGATCCTGATTTTTTATATGCTATTGTCAAACTAATTAGCAAATTCACTTCGGATATACAGCTTATAGAATCCTCAACCCTGAGAGCAAATACAAAAAAGATTATTGAAGTATTAATGGCGGATAGATTAAATGAATTCAGAATTCCAATCATTACGGAGAAAGAGTTCAAATATCAGAAAATTGATTTAAAATCACTTGGTGCTAAATATTTAAAATCGGTAAAATTTCCAGATATTCTTTTTGAACCCAATATAAAAATTATTCTCTTACCGTGTATGAAAACACACTTCATTGGAGAATATACTGGTGCTTTAAAACTTGCAGTTGGCTT
>JBHLKP010000388.1:0-2859 GCA_048886525.1 Candidatus Hodarchaeota archaeon
CACAATGGAGATAATGATGGTATTCTTGAACCGAATGACGTGGTTGATTTTTCAGTGTTGATAACTAACCTGGGTGATGGGTCAGCTCTAATGGTTAATTCAACTGCTGATTCAGTGAATGTGTCAGTCTCAGGAGAAGATTCCTCTCCATTATTATTGAAGAATAGAGGTAATTATGAGCTTCAGAAAAATTTCCAATTTTCTATCCCCTCTGATTATTTAGGAGATTTTATCCTTGTTAATGTGACCTTCGAGTATTTCTCAGTGAATGGTTCTGTTTGGACAAGTCTTTATCAGCTATATTTCCGTGTTGTTCATTCAGGTGATACTTACCTTGAGGTCAGTGATGTATTCTTGGATCATCCAGAAGATTATTGGAAATCAGGTGACGAAATTGGAATTTTCTTTAATATCACTAATAGAGGTTCTGCTGATATATTGAATGCTCAAATTCTTGTAGCTGATGCTTTGGATACAGATACGATTAATACAGCAACGCTTGTGAGTGATCAAACAAATATTACTAATATTACCACTGGATCATCAGAAATTCTTGGATTTGTAAATATTTCAACAACAGCAATTCACGACGATGGATTAATTTATCTCTACTTCTACATCTATTATGAAGATACAACATATGCTTATGTGGATTTACTATATTTTGTTATTCCAATCTTTTTCCCCAAACCTTCTCTTAATCTCCTCTCGGCTGTTGGCTATGAAACTGATTCTGACGGTTTATTCGAAGCAGGAGAATTCGTAGAAATAGAGTTCGTTATTCAGAATATTGGAGAAAATGATGCTTTTTCAGTTTCAGGTGTTGTAACAACTGATAATCCAGATTTGAATATTTCTTCTCCTCAAATCTATATTGGAGATCTTATTGTTTCAGAAAGTGCTTCATCCTCAAGAGTATTCATAGAAATTCCAACAACTGCAAGAAATCAAACGGCAACATTCACGTTACATTTGACTACAATAGATGGCTTGGGTCACAAAATCTATCAGGCCTTTAATATTACTTTTGATATTGTTGAACTTCCTTCGCCTGAAATTACTTTGATAAGTTATACAATAGATGATTCTGTTTATGGGAATAATGATGGGATTCCTGATCCAGGTGAAGTTTTTTTCCTTTATATCAACATTCAAATTGAGAATACGGGGTTGAGTGTTACTGGTTCAGCCAATACAACATCTCAATTAGTTTTCTATAATGCAAGTAGTTTTTATGGTGATTTATCTAATCAGCTCTCCAGTGGAGATGGATTTATTGTTCAAGTGCCATTGAATTATCCAGGAGGATCATCTAGAATCGATGTTGAAATCTTTGCAGAATCATTTTCAGGTAGAAAAGTAACTGTTTCTGGTTATCTTGAATTATCAATAGAAATTGGTGATATAACAGCTCCTACAATGAATCTATTGGATACGATACCAAACCAAGTTTTACAGAATAGCGAATTATCCTTTTCTGTGATGGTTCAGGATCCCTTAATCGCAAATGAGATTACCAGTGGAATAGATAGAGTTTTACTCATCTGGATCTTCAATGATGGAGAAATTCAAATTTCAGAGGTTTCGGATCCAGATTCAGATGGAACCTATGATTTTGAATTTGATACTACAACTCATGGATTATATGAGTTCATCCCTGTTGCTATCGATAATGCTGGAAATATTCAATTCGTTGCTGATAATGAGAATACGTTCTTTGTTGAAATAATTACATCAACAACTACTACTATAAGCACAACAACCTCAATTATTATCAAAACAACCACTACAAGTTCTGAAACCCCTTTCTATGGCTTTATTATCCTACTAGCTTTGGTTTCACTGACAATTCTTATACGATTTAAACAAAGAAATTAAAGAAAAAGGAGGTGATAAATTGGCTAAAAATCCGTTTATACTTTTTATTCCTGGTATAATGATTCTTGTTGGGTTTTTTTTGATAATTGGTGCAGGTCAAGCCTTAATTGAAGCAACAGATAATATTTGGGATGATGTAGTTTGGAGTGTTTTTCAATTCCTTCTTGGTGAAGCAGTGATAATTTTTGTACCTATTCCTGCTGCAGGTGGTATTGGTATAGGTTTAACGGCTGGTGGATCAATATTCCTAGGCAAGATGAATTAACATTTCGTTAAAAGATTGAAAATTGATGATTATGAGCGTTTTGGTTATTTGTCAGCTAAATTCAAGAATTTGGGGATCATATTCTTTATACAAATTAAATGAGGTGATTTAAATTCTAAGAGATAAAAATGATTTAGATATTTCCTCAGTTGTAATCTTCTTTTCTGGGGTTATATTTGCTGGTTTAATTGTTTGGTCGATGTTTTTCTATAGTTTTTTGAGTGAAATACCAGTTATTTCGAATTTAATCAAACCTCCTAGTTATCTAAGTTATGATTGGGTTGCTGTAAGGTTAATAATAATTGGGGGTTTCGGTGTTGTCATATCATATATAGGAAAATTAATGTGGCATTTGTATCAGAGAAAAATGGAGGAAAGTCAGAGACAATAGTATTTGCTTCTTTTTTATGTAATATAGAGGTTAGAGGTCTGTAAAATGGAAAAAGTTAAAGCATCAATCCCAGGCCCTGGGGCTGCAATGGCATTAGCTGCAGGACTCACAGGTTTAGGAATTGGTGTTAACAGGTAGAAAAAATTGATTTTCTTTATAAAAAAAGAAGTTTAAATCAGGATATTATTCTAAGTGTTAATCAATGAAATGGGTAAAATGAAAAATCAAAAGAAAAATATATAGTCTTAAAAAAACTTGACTTCGTATTATCTTCTAGTCATATAAAGATGATCTGATAATGATACTTGATGATCTGAGTAAAATA
>JBHLKP010000389.1:0-2850 GCA_048886525.1 Candidatus Hodarchaeota archaeon
TAAATGTACCAGAGTGGAATATTCTTTACTTTTACTTGATTATTGATTGACTAGCCTAAAGAGATTTTTCTCCAAAGGAAATAATTAAATCACTGATAAATTATATTTGATAATCAACTATTTTATCTTTAGTTATTATAGGAAATGTTAATAAATTTGATTATCTACACTTGCTTTACATTTCTTTATCGGTATAACAATTAATGTTGAATAATAATTATAATTGTTAAGGTGAATAAATTGAAAGGTAATGAAAAGCTAGCTGTTTACGTAGGAACTTTTGTTTTTGTCTTAATAGGATTCATATCATCTTTTTTTATATCTGATATTCTTTCAGATATATTAGATAACTTAGGTATACTTACAGTAACTCAAGCAAGTTCTCTTGTTTTTGCTTTAACTTGGTTTATTGTTTGTTTTGTAACATATTGGGGAAGTACACGATGGTTAGAAGAAGGAGAAAAAGCTGGAATACTATCACTGATGTTCTTCATTTTGTGGATCATTTCTTCGCTCGCCATTGTGGTTGGTTATATAGCAAAAACCTTATTGGAAGGAAATGCTGCTACAATTACTTTAGATGGATTACTAGATCAATTTTTTATCTGGCTTTTGTGGGCATTATCTCCTGCTATCGCTGCATTATTAGGTGTTAGCAATAAAGCAATAAAATATAGTTAAAAACTATATTTCCATAAACTCTTTTTTGGTGATTTTATGACTAAATTAGATGATGTCGTCATTGTATCTGCTGTTCGATCTGCTATTGGTGACTTTGGAGGGGCATTGAAAGATTTACATTCTCCCGATTTGGCAGCTGCAATAATGAAAGGAGTTATTCAATCAACTGGCATTCATGATTTCGGTAAAAATCTCAATGACGTTAAATTTGGATGCTGTGTGGAAGATAATCGATATATGAATGTAGCCCGCATCGCTGCACTGAAAGCTGGGATCCCAAAGGAAGTTCCTGCTGTAACACTAAACCGTGTATGTACGTCAGCAATGGAAGCGATAGTATCTGGGATGCTTCAAATTCAAGCTGATGATAGAACAGAGATTATTTTAGCTGGTGGGGTTGAAAGTATGAGTACTATACCATATTTATCATATGATATGCGATGGGGATCAAGATATTTCGATAAAGTATTTGTAGATGGAGTAATGGAAGGTTTAAAGGCTGGTGGGAATAAACTGATGGGGTTAACGGCTGAAATATTAGCAGAGGAATTTAAACTTACTCGTGTCGAATTAGATGAAATAGCTTTTCGATCTCATCTTAATGCGAGACATGCGAGTAATTCTGGTAGATTTAAAGATGAAATCATACCTATTGAATTACAATCGAGAAAGAATAAAGTTATTTTCGATAAGGATGAGCATCCTCGAGATTATAGTATGGAAACATTAGCTGAAATGAAACCAGTGTTTAAAAAGGATGGTATAGTCACTTCTGGTAACTCAAGTGGTATAAATGATGGTGCTGCAGCTGTTATAATAATGAGTAAGACATTGGCTGATGAATTCGATATAAAACCGTTAGCTAAAATCCTAGGATATGGAATTGGAGGAGTTGATCCTGATAGAATGGGTATTGGTCCTGTTCCTGCTACGAAGGATTTATTTTCTAAAATCAAAGAATTTACACTAGACGATGTTGAATTGATTGAAATAAATGAAGCTTTTGCGGCAACATATCTTGCTACTGAACGAGCATTAAATTTGGATCGGGATATAACAAATGTAAACGGATCAGGAATAGGATTGGGACATCCTGTTGGTTGTAGTGGTACTCGAATAGTTGTAACTTTGCTTCATGAGATGAAAAAGCGTCAAAAATCATTAGGGTTAGCATCTTTGTGTGGCGGTGGAGGTTTGGGAATGTCACTACTTTTGGAATCTTTATGAGGCAATCCAAAGAACATGTCCAAAGTGGGACGTGAAATTCTTTTTTCTTTTCTTTTTATTTTTGGAATGATCTCAGGTTCTTCAGTTAGATGTTTTGAGCAATCGAAATGTAGTTTGAAACAGGCTTTTTCCTTTGAACAATTACCTATGAATATTAATTGGTTTCCCTCATTGATTACTTTTCCTTTAATGTCTTTTTCATTACACGAGCATAGGAGGTTCTGGCCTCTTTGAGGCTTTTTACCAGCATTTAAATCTCGAAATAATTCATCATAAGACATTAAACTGTAGAACCCCTACCAAAATTAGTACCAACTTTACATATTTAACAGTTCTCATTATTGTCGGCTTATAAGAAGACGTATTACTCTGAGTACTACCCCTTACAAATTTTAAGGAAATTATTCTAGATTGACCTATACATGTTTGTTTCTAGAATTATTGATATTTCATAAGTTTGAATAGGTTTAATTATTAAAATATTGATGTTTCGGTTAATGAGTAATTAATAATTTCCAACAAAGGCTTATGTATAGATGAAGGGGCAGCCAAAATGTCAGTTGAATGAAAATTGAATTCTCTCCCCTCAAAATCCGTTATTATTCCATGTGCTTCATTCACGATTAGGGCACCAGCGATAATATCCCAAGAGTTTATCCCAGTCATTATATAGGCCCCAAATCTTCCAACAGCAACATAACAGAGTTCTAAAGCAGCAGCACCAACTTGACGGACAAAATTATTTCTAATTTTGATATTTTTGAAAATCTGAATAATTTTTTTACGGTGTTGTTGATCTCTCGCGTTTCCAAACGCTATGAAGGTCGAATCAAGTGAAACTTCACTGTTTATCTCAATTAAATTTCCATTCAAATATGCCCCATTTTTTATTTCAGCATGAAATAGCTCATTTTGTATTGGAGAATAAACAACGCCAATAAT
>JBHLKP010000390.1:0-2846 GCA_048886525.1 Candidatus Hodarchaeota archaeon
GAGATGAAATATTACGTTTTGGAAAATATGATTTTCAATGTCTTCATACCCCTGGACATACACCAGGTTCAATCTCGATTTTATTAGAATTAGAAGGAACAAAAATTCTTTTTGGTCAAGATCTACATGGGCCAATTATACCAGGAGTAAGTAATTTTTCTGATTATCAGAAATCCCTACGAAGACTCTTAGATCTGAATGCAGATATACTTTGTGAGGGACATTTTGGGATATACAGCCCGGCTGATAATGTAAGGCGATATATCCAAGGGTATATTGAATAATCTTCACTAACAATCTATATCTTTTGCTCTCAATTCGATTTAAGATCTAGTTCTAAATTATATATAGAGTATTCAAATCATTCGCTTCATTCTAAAATATTATATATTTTATTTAATCTTAAAATATAATTAATAAGTAATTTTTTTAATACAAGATAAGAATGAAATCAGAAGAACGGCAAGAAATCCTTTCGAGGTATCGTCATATCTTCGAAAGTGAAAAAGAATATTACAGCAAAACATCATTCAGCTCCAGAGGGGATTTTGATTTAGAGAGTGAAGATTTCTTCCGAAAGGCAAACTTACAAATTAAAGAGAATTTGGGGACTGTAAAGAACAAAAAAATTTTAGATATTGGGTGTGGAACAGGGGCATTATCCTTTTATCTAGCTAATAAAGGTGCAAATGTGACTGGAATAGACCTTTCTGAAACTTCAATTAATATCTGTAAAAAAGAAGCTGAACGAAAAGGATTCACCATTGATTTCAAAGAAATGAATGCTCAGATCCTAGATTTTGAAGAGGAGTCATTTGATATTATTGTAGGTTCAAGAGTGATACACCATTTACCTGATCTTGAGTTGTTTTTTATAGAGTGTAGGAGAATACTAAAAAAGAAGGGGTATATAGTGTTTATTGAACCCCTAAAGAAAAACAAAATAGTAGAATTAAATAGAAAATACATTGCTCCAGAAAAAAGAACTATACATGAACATCCACTCTTCTTCTCAGATTTGATGATCCCAAAAAGAATTTTTGGAAATCTTGAACACAGTGAATATTTTTTATTATCTCCTCTAGCAATGTTTTTTAGAGACTTTTTAAGAAATAATAAACTTTTCACGGCATTTTATAAAATTCTCAATATTATTGAAGCTCCTTTAACCAAAATTGATTTTCTAAAACAATATTGTTGGCAGACAGTTTTCAAATGCGTTAAGATTTAAGATTCTGCTTTCTCTTCTTTACCAGAAATTTCATGTATGTCTAATCTTAGCATTCCTGAATTCTCATATGTCTGATCCTTTTGTAAAAATTTAATTTTAATTGCTTGAGGATCACTCTCCAACTGATTTAATAAAACTTCAAAGCCATATTTTTTTTCTTCCAAATTCTCCACAATAATCATTTTACCTCTAAATACTACTGAACGAAAAGCTTGACCACAGCCATCTTCATATCCATTATCTTCAATAACTGTACCACATACATTTGGGTTAGCTTTAATAAAATCAATTTTTTGACCCTCTTTAGCACAGTGAAAATAAAGTGAATTTTTAGTTTTGTCATATCCATAACTCAAAGTTACCAAGTATGCTTCATTATCCTTGCACATTGAAATTATCGTATACTTTCCACTTTTTAATATCTCTATTAAGGCATTATTTTCAGATATTTCTTTCTCTACTCTTCTCATATGATATTTTGACATTATACACTTCCTTATTATAAGTTATTTTAAATAATAGAGTCATTTTAAATAATAATTCGGAGTAGTTTATTTTTTGCAATCATTATTTTTATCTTAATTTGACTATTATTTTAATTTAAGATGGTTTTAGAAGATTGGCATACTCATAATGAATCGTGTCATCATGCTAGAGGAACACTTGAGGACTATGTTAAAGCAGCAATCAAATTTAAATTACAGACAATTGGAGTTAGTGATCATTTTCCCTATGAATTCTTAGAAGATATTGAAAGGATTCCTTATGAAGAATATGCTATAACATTGCCTGAAATAGAAGAATATCTTACGACCTCAGAAGGTTTAAGGAAGAAATATAAAGAAGATATCAGCGTCAGGATTGGATTCGAAATAGATTATTTTAAGAACCAAGAACCTGCGTTGAATAATCACTTAAAACCTATTAAAGAAAGATTGGATTTTGTTCTAGGATCTATACATGTTCTCAATTTTTTTAATGGAAAAGGTGCTTGGGGTTTTGATGATTCTAGATTTAGGAAAGACTATGATTTTTATGGTGCTGACACAGTTTATCTATTTTACTATAAGTCATTACAGAATATGATAAATTCAAGCAAATTTAACTTCGATATTATAGCTCATTTCGATCTCCCTAAGAAATTTAATGATATCCCAACAGATACAGAAGCTGTTCATAATGAGATGATGAAAACACTCGAAGAAATCAAGAAAAATAAGCTAACAATGGAAATTAATACGGGTGGTTTAAGAAAAGATTGTAAAGAGCAATATCCTAGCATTCAAATAATAAAAGAAATGTATGCTCTTGACATTCCCGTTTTGTTAGGATCAGATGCTCATAAGCCTGAAGTCGTAGGATGGCAATTTGATGAAACTATAAAAATGTTGAAAGAGATTGGGTACAATAAATTGGCTCATTTTAATAGAAGAAAAAGAAGTTTTTCGGAAATATAAATTCAACGAGTAAGATTATACATGTCGGTAAAAAAAAGCGATAAGTGTGAAATTTGTGGTAAAGACTTAATTTATGCCACAAAACCAAGAGATTTTAAAAATCTAACTTGTGAATTTTGCAAAAATTCATTCCATACCAATATTTATTGTAGTAATGG
>JBHLKP010000391.1:0-2830 GCA_048886525.1 Candidatus Hodarchaeota archaeon
TTGTTTTAATCTTTAACGAGTATAGATACCTCCCTGAAATCCAATTTAAACTTAATATCATTACACCATAAATTAGTTCAGATATTCCAATAGCTATAAGACCAAATTGGGGTATTAATATCAACATGGATCCAATGAAAGTAAGTAGACCAATAAATAATATGACTATTTCAAACTCTGTTCTTTCTTTTACGATAATACCAACTGAAACTAATTTTCCGAATCTAATAATTAATATTGAACCCAAAGCAAATGGTAAATATAATAGTGCATCTAAATAATCTATATTTGAAATTATAACAATGAAAATTGCTGAGATAGAATTTAACCAGAAACTAAGGAATAAAATTCCAACTAAGAAATATTGAGTAAACATTCTTGGATAAAACGTTTTATCTAATGATTTAGCCTTATAACAGGAGATTACGAAAGGTTCATATGACTGAAAGATGAATCCTAATAAAACATCTAATGAGATTGCGATATTTAATCCAAGACCCACAATTGCTGCAGGTTCTGGTCCGAGTAATATTAAGATAATTATAATCATTAAAAAAGAGGATGATTGCTTTAGAAAATTGCGAATAACTATAGGAATACCATATTTCAGTACTCTAATCAGCTCATTTTTTGGTAACAGTCTCATTTTGTCTTTTTTTAGAATATTTGGAAGAAAAAAGAATGTTGGAATTATGTGACTGATTGTATAGACAATTATTACAATGAAAAATGATTTAATAATGATTAATCCAAAAAATGACAAAATTAGTTTTAAAAAAGCAAGCGTAATTACATGAATAGGGGACTTGAGAAGATTTTGTTCTGTGATTAATACTGCATTAGTCAATAGATATAGTATTATTGAAAAAGCCAGAGGACCCATTAAAAAAAAAGAATTAACATAATTATCAATTGGGAGTACTTGATATCCTGTAACCGAATAAATTATAGAGAGAATGAAGAAAAAGATAAGCATAAATAACTCCGATAAGATCGAAGATGTAAAAACTAGTCCTTGATTAATTTCCTTCATACTGATAAATTCATGATAGTAACGTCTGACTGAACTATCAAATGCTCCTGAACATGTTGTTGATATCAGGTTCACAAAGGATAGAATTAAGATTAAATATGCGTAAGAGGCTTTTGTTAAAAAAAAAGTATGAACTTTGACAAGAAAGAATCCCAATAAAAGGTTTATAACCGAAGCTATCATACCAACTACAATAAAACGGCTGAATTTCATGAAAAAGTATGTATCTGAATTATAACTATTAGAGGTAGATGATTCTATCAGAAATATCACCTATGTTTTGCCCTTTCAAGAAAAATAGTATCTAAGTATCAATGAGCTAGTCTTGGTTCAGATGAAAAGCATTTACTACTTCAATTTAAATTCACCTTTAAGGATGAGTCAGAAAAATGAGACTGAATAGAGATTAATAACCATAAACTCTTAATTTGTCTCTCACACGCTTTTCAAATAATTCTAATTCATGATTTCCTTTGAAAGCGTATCTTCGACCCTTTATTATTACTTTACAAACCTCATTAATCTTTTCTTCATCCACAACCAGATTACAGAAATTTGTTGTTGATTTAATAATTTCAATTGGTTCAGCTAGTAGATCTTCGTACTGTATTTCATGAGCTCTCTCTTTCAAGCTCAGTACGCCTTTTTTTGCTTCTTGGATATACTTTTCCCAAAGGAAAAACCCACCTTCTAAGTCTTCTATTTGTTGAGGTTTTCCAAATATTCTTAATTGTTTGGAAATACTTCGTCCATGACGATTTTTGATGTAGTTAGTGACTCTACTAATTGTCGACTTCTTAGTATATTCCAACCGTACTTTCAAGCTCTGAGCGACATCGACACCATGTCTAAATATGTGTATCACTCTTGCTTCTGGAAATAAATCCAACCATATGGGTAAAGTGAAAGTATTTCGAGGATCCTTCCAGCCCCAAGGTATGTTCAAATTGAAAAGGGAACCATACTGTTTATATAAATTTGAACCCAAAAATGTATTTAACTTTTTAGATTGTAAAACTCGAAGTATTTCATTTCTCCATTTCTCTTTAACTTCCTCTTTAGCTAAAATTTCGTGAATTGACTTAGGATAGAGAGAGTCACAATCATAATATTCTAGGATCCTTTGATTGATTTTTAGAAAAAAAATTGCTTCATTATTTTCTTCTTTCTTTGCTCCAACGAAAAGACCAAGCTGTTCAAGGATACGTGATAGCATACTTGTGCCAGAACGATGCATGCCTATTATTATTACTGGAGGAATTATCTGGTTTCTTTTCATTGAATAACACTTGACTTAAACTTCTTTAAGACTCACATTATATCATTTTTGTTTGAAATTAATGATAAAATCCTTAGGACTATACAATTAAACTGCGAAGATAAGTTAGGGCTATAAATTGCTGATATTGATTCAAAATTTAAAGCATTTTCAAAAGTTAACGACTTTAAATCGAGAGAAATACACTAACATAAGAGATAAATACGATTATTAAATAATTTTAGACAACACGGCGGATAATTTCAACTTGAAGAAAAGAACAGGAATGATTCTTTTATTAGCTTTTTTATCTTATTATACATACTAACTGCAATCACTCCAATTGATCAGAATAAAACCAATTACTCTATGATAGATAATACCCAAAAAAAAACCTAACAGGAAGATCAAGAGAAATTCCTTATGAACAAGTCAAGAAAATAACAGAACTATCAAATAGGCCCTTGGGATGGTTCAAAAGTCATTTTCGTTTGTAATCTATTAGGAAAAGAAGGTAACATTAAAGTTACGCTCATCCT
>JBHLKP010000392.1:0-2791 GCA_048886525.1 Candidatus Hodarchaeota archaeon
CTGCAACTGTAGCTAAATCAGCCCTTGCTGGTTTTATCACATCGGAGGTTGTCTAAAATGAAACTTACTAGTAATAAAATATGGATTTTTCAAGAGGATGATATCAATACGGATGTTATTTTTCCAGGTCGCTATACCTATGAGCCCCTTTCTCCTGAAGAAATGGCAAAACACGCAATGGAGGATTATAATTCCAATTTCGCCAAAACAGTCTCAAATGGTGACATAATAGTTGCAGGTAATAATTTTGGCGCAGGTTCTAGTCGTGAACAGGCGGTTATTTGCCTTAAATCTGCAGGTGTTAGCTGTATTATAGCAAAATCATTTGCCCGGATTTACTATCGTAATGCTATAAATGAGGCATTACCTCTCGTAATATCTCCAGAATGTTCAGATCTCATCTTAAGAAATAAAGAAAAATATGAAAATGAGCAAGTAACTATTGACTTCGACAATGGTACAATTAAAACAAAAGATTCATTGTTTAGCTTTCCAAAATTAGATGATCAGGCTTTAAAAATTTTTGAAGCTGGTGGTTTAGTCAATTATACAAAATTGCGATTGAAAGAACAGCTTTAATTTCTTTTAACGCATCTCCAGAGAATTTTAGTGTTTTCCATATCGTTGAGTCAATTGGCTTTCTATTGCGCGAAATTTTTCAATGAAAACTGATTTTAAACTAAGTAATTATCATTCTGATGGGATTCCCTTGCCCCTCGATAAGGAAAAATTAGATACATTATTGGAAGAAATAAAAAGACTAGATACTAAAAAAGTAGACAAAAAGTCAAAATTACCTCATCAAACAGTGAAAAAAATAGAATCACACGATAATACTATTAAAAAAAGATATCTCCTCCCAACAGAAAAGCAAATGTATTTTTTAATCAGTAATTATTATAAATTAACAATGCTCTCAATAGATGACACAGCCACAGCATTAGAAATATGGATAAAAGCGATATTACCATTATTACTCCAACATCATGGAACTGATTTGGATGAATGGGAACGTATATGTGATCTTGGAGATGACGATCCATTACTGGAAGAAGAACAAAATGCAAGTTGGTTAGATTTTTTCAAGAACAAAATTGAAAAAGGACTAGTAGATCAGGAAATCCTCATTCTAATTAATGAGGGGAGGAAACGAGTAGAAAGAATGCGAGAATCATAAGAAGGCTCTACCTGTTCTCAACCACGCGGCCCAATCAGTTCTACCATTTTTTAACGCCATTAATGCAGCAGCTTCCCAGTTATAAGGAACAGCAATAATCTCAAACGCCCAATTGACGTTCATTTTGGATATAATACAGTACCGAGCGTGTGGGGATCCTACTTCCATACTATGTGAATATGGAACATCGTCTTTATATGCAGGTAATCCAACACTTCCAGGGTTTACAATATATTTTCCATTGATTAGATAAATTATATTGGGAACATGACTATGACCGCAAAAAATAATTTGCTGTTGAATAGCCTTAACTTTACGTAACAATTTGTAGGGTTCTCTTAGAAAAACTCCCGTTTCTAAGACTTGTTCAATTAAATATTCATTATTATTATCTGGAGAAGCATGGCAAAGAAAAAAATCCTCTTTGACTTCGGTTACTGATAAATTCTCTAACCATTTTATATGCGTCGAATTAAGGTTGTTTAACACATATTCAAGAGTTGGATTACCTTCAGAGGGTTCTAAAATGAGCTGATCTTCGTTACCCCTAATACTTGGGATTTTGTTCTTTATAAGTAGTTCTGCTGTTCCCCCAGGGTCAAGAGGCCCATAGAGACTATCTCCAAGATCAACAATTGTTTCAATACCACGATTTTTTATATCCTTCAATACAGCTTCTAAGGCTAATCTATTACCATGAATATCAGATAAAACGGCAATCCGAAGGTTTATCATCGCTAGGCTTCCATTTGAAAACAGTATCAAGTTAATGTATTAAGAAAAATCAGCCCAAAATCCCAACTCAGGAAAGTAATGGGTTATCCCTCAACATAAATCACTAATTTATCATGTTTGGGTTTCCCTAGGGCAACAACACAGCCACTTAGAGTAATAATAAATCCTAATAAGAAACTAAATATTTTAGTTCTTTTTTTCAATCCTTTTCTACTCCTAACTGCCTCATGATTAATAAAGTAAGACCAACTGTGATTCAAAATGAATTAGCATTACTAATACACAACAAACATATATAACATTTTCGAGAATAAGAACTTGAATCCAATAAACATTCATAGAAACAGTGAGTGAGAGTGTTACTATGAAGGAAATTAAATCCAAAATTGAGAAGTTAGCCGAAAAATGGAATCCCAATGATGATTGGCTAAGAATTAGAACTATAGATGCTCATACTGAAGGAGAACCGTTACGAGTAATAACGAGTGGGTATCCAGAATTGAATGGGAATACAATTTTAACACGCCGTCGATTTACCAAAGAAAAGTTCGATCATTTGAGAACTGCTCTTATGTGGGAACCACGCGGACATGCAGATATGTATGGATGCATTATTACTCCAGCAGTTTCCCCTGAAGCGGATATGGGGGTTATTTTCCTCCATAATGAAGGATATAGTACAATGTGTGGACACGGTATAATTGGTGTGACAAAAGTTGTTTTAGAAATCGGCCTTCTGCCAATGATTTCACCTGTTACAATGGTAAAAATTGATACTCCTGCTGGATTAATAACGGCATTTGCACGAATAGAAGCTAACCATGTTAAGAGTGTGTATTTCCATAACGTTCCCTCCTTTGTACTAGCTCTTGATGCAAA
>JBHLKP010000393.1:0-2784 GCA_048886525.1 Candidatus Hodarchaeota archaeon
TCAGCTATCGTATTTATTTCTACAGGATTTTCTTTAGTAATTTCTTCGTGAATAATGATCTTACTTGCACCTACCTTGTAGAATAGCAGAATCGTATTATCGATAAGCACGTCTTGTGGGATTTCCTCCGAAGGAATGAATGTTACCATATCTCGAGGTAATATACCTCTCCTATTATGAACCCTGGTACTAAATCTGGTTATTGAATCAGAAATAAAGTCCTTTAGTTCTTTGGGTACAAGAACATGAAGTGAAAATTCTTTATTCCTGGAATCAAAGATCCCTTGAAAAATATCATCAAGAAAATAAGTATGTGAACAGGAAATTAGGACTTTTACAGCGTATTGGATGTCTTTATCAAGACGACGTTTTGTAGAGGAGGAGTCAGCAATCGAGGAAAGAAAAATTTCTGTATCTATAAGCTTAACATTGTTATAAGCCATTTTCAAATTAAAGAGGGTTTCCTCCTGCATGATCGGGTAATTTTTCAAATCTTGGTACAAATTTTCTGCAATTTGTGAGATTGAGTGGATGAGAGCTAATTTGATTTCTTTTTGTTTTTTCCTCTTTTTTCCCATGGAAGTTAGGTGACAGAAATCACTCAAGCTAGAAAGTATTAGGTTAAAATAATGTTCAGTAGAAAGCTGTAATTTACTCACCTTCTGGCTATAAAACCAGTCAAGTTTTCCCAGTATATCGTTTACTTGGGTATCCTGATAATCTAGTCTCTTGAGATCGTCACTTATTCTCTTTTTGTCTAAAATTAGCAGCTCAAGGTCAAAATCCTTGATTTTATTCTTATAGAATTCTCTTTTGTCAAGCTTACCTCCAGAAACTATTAGTTGACTAAGAATTATGCTTTTATTTCGTTCTAATTTCAATGAAAAGAAAGCAGTATCCAGGAAAAAAAATAACGAAGGTAATTTGGTAATAGCTAAGGCTAAAGCATCATAATAGTCCTTTAATAATAGGGGATTGTTTTTTACCTCTCCTATCATGAAATCATCTTTCCCAGTTACTGTTAGAGAGAATTTCTCAATGCGTTGAAGTAGTTCAAGAGCCCTTTCTGGTGTTAAAAGCCTAATCGGTATTAGAGATCGGGACGATAATCTTTCAAGCAAATCATCAATCCCTAATGCTAAAATTAGCGTTTTAGGACGGTGATGGGATGTTACAATGAGATCTGACTTTATCAAACTTGGTAATCCATCAGGTAATTCCAACCGAGTAATATTACAACCAATATCATCTGCTAAAGTAGATGATTTCATTTGACCTCCATGTAATACCATAGAAAGCAAGATTTGGGCTTCGAAGTCTTCTAATCCTGAATCAATAAACAGCTTGTGCATTTGATAGCGTAGGAGAGAATCAGGTTCGATGAGTTCTATATAATCAGCCTCATCTACAAATGAAGCACGCTTTTTCTGATTTTTATCAGAATTAGACATAGTGGTTCATTTTTCTCCTCTGATAGAGCTAACCTTACAGGACTAATAAAAGTCATATTAGAAGAAATTGTTTCAACAAAAAGGTTTCTTGAAATCAGTCTTTGGAATATATGTTACAGAAAATGCTTAATAAATTCTTCTCCCAAGGAGATAAATTCATTCATTCTAATTCCTTCTAGTATTTCACAAAAAAGTTTCTCTCTATTCGAGCCCGATTGACCCCAAAACTCGTAAATGGATAGAAAAAGACCTCAATTAAACTGTAATACCAATTCTAAGGGGATGGGAAATAAAAATTTTCGTCAAATCAATGATTGATTGAATCTCTCTTTTAATGGATAAATATTAATGTTTTATGGATCTCCTTCTTCAAGCGCCTTATTAAGGTCTTGGGTTCCTTTTAAGGTGAACCTCCCGTTCCTAATGATATCAATTCGTTCTTCATTATGTGTGACTACAGTAATGAACTCGATTGAGTCAAAAGCTAACGTAATATCGATATGTTTATTCGTATATGCTTCCACAGCGTTTTTTTTACGAAGAATGCTTTTTTCGTTGTCCGTTGCCACGAATCTTTTATTATTTATTTGGTTATGAATTTTAAGATCTTCTTTACGAGCTGTACATGAATCTCCAAGCGCAAAATGAGGACCCGTTTTTTCCAGAATAAGTACTGGAAGTACATCTATGATGTTATACTTTCTGGCAACAGTATAAGCCAATGTGTTTGTACCTATGGCAAATTCTCCGATAGGTAAGGTCTTGTGTGGAAATATAAGATTCACCTCAATATATTTGTTATTGTCATCTTTGTTATCGAAATTGGTACAAGAATACTTTTCGATATATCCGTCTTTAATTGCCAGTTTCAAATCAGTATATCTGAAGCCTCCAAGGTATGTTTCCTTAAAATGTAAGATGCCATTAGTTCCTTTTAATTGAGGAGTAGTATAAACTTCACCAACAGGTATATTTGTTGAAGCTCCAGAATTGATAAAATTGGTTTCTTTTTCAGGTTCTTTTAACTCCTGCATTTTCACGACAATATTAGTTTCGTTTCCTTCTTTTCCTTTAATATGGATAAAATCAGCTAAATCAAGAGTATCAATTAACTTTTGTTGAATACGTTCGTACTTGTCAGAATCGAGCATATTTATTTCTACAGTTGCCTCAAAGATCTCTTCAAATTTTTCACCAAGATCAGGGATGGGAAATGCCACCATACAAAAGCTTGTCTCTGATTGAGGAATGTATTTGACGTGAATGCGATACAATTCATTATTCAGATTTTGAAAGATTTTCGTTTGAACATCACTTAATTTGAGGTTCTCTT
>JBHLKP010000394.1:0-2777 GCA_048886525.1 Candidatus Hodarchaeota archaeon
TCAACTTTACAAGAAAACTTAGCTGGTATTCGAGCCCTACGTACACTATCTAATCGTGAAAGAGAGTTTGAAAAATATGATAATGATTTAAAAGCTGTAAGAGAGGTTTTAATTAAGCGTGGAATTCTTTCCGCAAGGTATTTCCCAACATTACTAATATACCTAGCAATGGGGATAATGTTTGTATTAGGCGGATATCTTGTATATATCGGGGAGATGACGCCTGGAACAGTAATCGCTTTCAACAGTTTGGTACTATTACTCCAAAATCCAAGTGAATTTATTAGATTCACTATTTTTTTAGGTAGTATGGGATTTGCTGGAGGTAAACGTGTTTTTACAGTTATTTCAGAACATCAACAACTACAAGATGGCACTAAATCCCTAGATAGGCGTTTATCAGGTAAAATTGAGTTTAAAAACGTATCTTTTCGTTATAATGAAACTGGGCCAGATGTTCTTAAAGACATTAATTTTACCATTGCTCCAGGACAAACCGTAGCAATCATAGGACATACTGGATGCGGAAAGACAACACTTCAAAAACTCATCCAGCGTTTATATGATCCTACGAATGGAAGAATACTGGTTGATGAAGTAGATATAAGAGATTACCCTATCGAAATATTTAGGAAGCAAGTTGGTGTCATCGAGCAGGATGTATTCCTCTTCTCTGCAACGATAAAAGAAAACATTCTTTATGGGTGTTCAGAGAATATTCACCCTGATCTAGAGAATAAAATGGTACAAGTTGCCAAATCAGCACAAATCCACGATTATATTGAAACACTTCCAATGAAGTATGATACAATTATTGGAGAACGTGGAATCACTTTATCAGGTGGACAGAGACAACGTCTTGCGATAGCAAGAGCATTCATGATTAATCCGCCTATTCTAATCATGGATGATTCGACCTCAGCGATAGATGCAAGAACAGAAGCCGAGATCCAATTAGCAATAAAGAATCTTCTTGAATCTCGCACTACAATTATTGTCACTCATCGCCTATCAACTTTACGTAAAGCTGATGTGGTTATTTTGATGAATAGGGGGAAGATCCAAGATATAGGTAGTCATAAAACCTTATATTCTAAAAATTCAGAATATGCTGAAATGTTTAGTCAGTTTGAAGATTTGCCACCAATACCAGAGGATTTATTACTATCACCTGAGAGCATTAAGGAGGCCCCGTGAATGGCATGGCATCTTGTTGGATCGCTTTCTGCAGAGAAATACGACAAAAAATATACTGAAAGAGAAATTGTTAATAGAATTATCCCTTTTCTCTTGAATCATAAACGTTATTTAATTTTTGTTATTGCTTTTTCACTTTTGAGTGCTCTTGTTTCTATTATGATTCCTATTATAATGGCAATAGGATTTGAGGAACTATTTAAGGAAATTAAAAGCATTGAGATAATTATATTTGCTACGTCAGGATATTTGATTTTCCTTGCAGTGGAATGGGTATTAACCTATGTATCTCAAGTTAATAGTCAAAAGCTTCAAGCACATGTTACTTATGATCTTAGAAAGGAGCTTTATTCTCAAATTAATAGACATGAAATTGCTTTTTTTGATCAAAATAAAACAGGAAAGATTATGTCAAGAGTTTCTGGTGATACATTTCAACTTGGTGGTGTACTTACAACTCTTGTAGATTTGGGATCGGTCATCCTTCGTGCTGTTCTTATTTTAGGAACTATGATTGTAATTGAATTACGTTTGACAATAATATCACTATCTATATTTCCCATTTTGTTTGGATCAATTTATTTATTTAGGAAGGTATTTAGAAGATATTCCTTATTGCAAAGGCGCGCTGAAGCTACATTAAATGCTTTTGTTGAGGAACAGGTATCAGGAATCCAAATTACGAAATCCTTTGGACAAGAACAAAATGTACTCGAAAACTTCGAGAAACTGCAGACAGAGAAAGTATGGGTGAATGTTAAACAAGCAACTCTCTTTCGTATTGTTGGTCCACTTTTTGATTTCATAGCCGCTATTGGACTTGTCATACTATTAGTTGGAGGTGGAAATGCTATTCTTATTGGATTAATGACACCAGCATTACTTTATCTCTTCGTATCATATCTTCGTAGGCTATTTCAACCATTAATTACTCTTTCGACTTTTTATGCGACTTTACAAGGGGGTTTTGCCGCTGGTGAACGTATTTTTTCCTTAATGGATGTACCAATAGGTATGTATCCTGGTGAACTTCCTAGTCCTGACCTTCTAGGTGAGATTGATTTTCAAAATATAACATTTGGATATAATAAAGACGCACCTATATTAACTAATTTCAACTTACATATCCCCGCAGGTCAAACCTTGGCTGTTGTGGGGAAAACAGGAGCAGGGAAAACAACAATCGCATCATTGTTAGCTCGTTTTTATGAATATGATTCAGGAGAAATAGTATTAGATAATAAATATTGTCTGAAAGATATCGACGCTGATAGTTTACGGAATAAATTGGGTTATGTACTCCAAGAACCATTTCTATTTTCTGGGACTATCAGAGAGAATTTATTACTAGGTTCCCCAAATGCTACAGAAGATGAGATAAATTGGGCATTAGCCGCAGTAAATGCAGATACTTTTATACAATTATTACCAGATGGAATTGACACACCCATTCGTGAAAGAGGACGAGGGTTATCGCAAGGACAACGTCAACTATTAGCACTGGCTAGAATTCTACTTAAGGATCCTAGAATCCTTTTATTAGATGAAGCAACTGCTTCAGTTGACGCATATACTGAACA
>JBHLKP010000395.1:0-2766 GCA_048886525.1 Candidatus Hodarchaeota archaeon
TTCCAAAATTAAATGTTTATCGACAGGACTTAATTACTCCAGACCTCGATGTTTCAACATATCCAAAATTGAATATTGAAGGGATCTTAGTAAGTCATCCCCATATGGATCATTTTGGTAATATAGGTTTATTAGATACAGAGTTACCCATCATAAGTTCGCCACAAGCAATAGCATTGATGAAAGGAATGGCTGACTCATCAAGATTTACACTAAACTTAGAAGTTGCTTTTTATTCAAAAAAAACAAAGGGACTATCGGATAATGCTATTAGAGCCATCAAAGGGGCATATAAAACCAGAAATATCATTTGTACTGACAAAATGAATAGCAATTTAGAGCATTTTTTAAGTACAGATATTAAACACGCTCCAGATAGAATTACAGGAATGATAAAACCACTTGACTGTGGAGATTTATGTGATTTAGATACTAATCCTACTCAATTTGATATAGATTGCTTTGAGGTGGATCATTCCATCTATGGTGCTAATGCCTATATTTTATCTGGTGAAACTTCAATAGCATACACTGGAGATTTTAGATTACATGGAAAAAAAGCCGAAAAAAGTAGAAAATTCATTCAAGCCGCCAGAGATTCTTCAGTATTGATAATCGAAGGCACTAGAGTTTCAAGAGAAGATGTTGATGAATCTGAAGAAGAAGTTCATAAAAATTGTCTTAAAACTATTCAAGAAGCACCGGGACTCGTTGTTGCAGACTTTTCAGCTAGAAATTTTGAAAGGCTTGATTTGTTTAGAACCATCGCTAAAAAATGCAATAGAGAAATAGTTGTCCCTGCTAAGCAAGTGTTTTTACTAAGAGCCCTTGAGCAGGTTGACGGGATTAATAAAACTAGAGAGATTTTAGTTTATGGCGAATATAAAACTAGTAAGAATTATTGGGAAGAAAACTTTCTAAAAAATCAAGTGAATTACATAGAACCAGTAAAAATAGCACATGTTCCCGAAAACTATATTCTCTGTTTTTCTCTCTATGAAATTAAACATTTATTGGATATCAACCCCCAAAATGGGACTTATATTTATTCCTCAAGTGAAGCGTTTGAAGAAGAGTCTGAATTTGATTTTATTAGGCTGAATAATTGGCTTAAACATTTCGGATTCCGAGTCTATGGATTTGAAATCATAAATGAAGGAGGAAAAATCAAGCCAGTATTTTCAAGGGGGTTCCATGCATCTGGACATGCATCAAAAAGTGATATATCATGGGCTATCAATACGATTGATCCAGATTATATTATTCCTGTACATACTGAAAATCCCAATTGGTTTAAGGAAAGCTTCGATAATGTGATATTATTAAATGAGGGACAAAAATTTGAATTGTAATTTCTTATCAACTTTGTTAATTTCTTTTTATATTAAATTCAACAATAATGTCAAAAATCGTGAAATATAATGAGTTTAACTATAGGGACTATCAAGCTAACCTTTTATGGAGGAGCTAATGAAATTGGAGGTAATAAAGTACTTTTAGAAGATTTTGAAAATGATGTTAAAGTTTTCATTGATTTTGGTATAAATCATCATAAATTAAATGATTTTAAAGATGATTATGGTAATCCTTCAACTCTCGAAGATTTGACTAAAATAAAACTTATGCCAACTGAAGACGTTCTTCCAATTGAAAATTTATATTCAACTCATTTCATTTTTGAGGAAGGAAAAAAGTTCGGAGAGAAAGTAAATGAATGCAGAGGGAAAGAGGATCCACCGACTAATTGTGATGGAATCTTTATTTCACACGCACATAGAGACCATTATTATGGATTACCATTTATAAATCGGAATATTCCTATTTATACTGGACCTATGACAAGAAGTATCATTGAAGCAAATGCAAGATCTTCTCCAATTTCTTTCGAAAATTTCTATTATAATTTAAAATGGTCATGTTTTAGAACTGGTGAGAAAGATAATATTTATGGTATGGAAATAATTCCTATTCATGTAGATCATTCAATCCCCGCCGCTTATGGATTTATTTTTTGCACTTCTGCAGGATTAATTGTTTATACGGGTGATTTCAGAATGCATGGGCCATTAAGTAATATGACAACAGATTTCATTGAAAAAATTAAAGAATGTTCTAGAAATGGAAAGGTGCAGGTTTTAATCTGTGAGGGTACTTTTATTCATAAGGGTTCCATTGAATCTGAAGCAAATGTAAAAAAGGAATTAGAAATTCTTGTTGAAAGCACAACATTTGACTATTTCATTGTTAAATATAATAGAAATGACTGGGATCGCTTTCGAACGTTTATTAATATCGCTAAAAAATTCAATTGGAATTTTGTAATTCCTGAACGAGATGCCTATTTTTATCATATCTTAAATAAAGACCCAATTCATGATACAATGAGAAACCCAAATTTACTAAAAGATGATAATATTTTAGTTTTACTACAAGAAAATTATTTTGATAAGCTTTATCAATGGCAAAAAGAATTAAGAAATAAATTTAAAAGAAAACACAAAGAATGGAGATTATACAATGCAAAAGATTTAAAAAAATTGAAATCCAAGTTCTTCTTATACTATACCACGCTTCAAGAACCTTTAAGTGTGACTCTTCCACTAAATTTAACGGGAGCTTTTATATCTTCAGATATAGACCCATATGCTGAAGAAAAGTTTGATGATACAAAAGATTTAGTAATTAAACTAAGGAAATTGGGAATACCTGCTTACCGGATTCAAGCCTCTGGACACGCTAAATCGCATGATATCTATAATTTCGTCA
>JBHLKP010000396.1:0-2749 GCA_048886525.1 Candidatus Hodarchaeota archaeon
AATAATACTTTCCCTTATAACTAGCATAAAATGGACGATTACACTTGCAACAGTTATTGACTGGTCGTTTCATTGAAGTGAATTCTCCGTATATGTTAGGATTCCCTCACAAATACTCTCTATTCCCTGCTTTAGTTGGGTCAACTCTGTAGTATAACATATTCGTAGATATTGTTTATGCTCAGAAATTTCTTCAATTGAAAAATAACTCCCTGGAACAGTTAACACACCATAATTGTATTTTAACCATTTAGCAAATCCCGTCATATCAATATTTTCAACCTTCGGAAAAAGGTAAAACGCCCCCTGTGGTTCTATAATCTGAATAAGATTATTAGCTTTAAAATATCGCAAACAAAGAAGTTTTCTTTTATTATAAGTCTTCACAATTCTTGCTATTGAGCTCTCAAGCTCAGATCGTTTCCTTAGTGCTATAAAGGCTGCATGTTGAGATAAAGAGTTCGCACAAATGCTCATAGTATGGTGTACAATCTTTATTTGGTCGATTATTGCTTTAGGAGCTGCTATAAATCCAATTCTAAATCCACACATTGATAACATCTTTGAAAAACTCTGAATAATTATAGTACGCTCCTGTGCTCCAGTAATTTCTGCTATCGAATGGTATTTCTGATCTGAGAAAATAATTCGGTTGTATATTTCATCAGAAAGGAGTAAAAAGTTATAATCTTTTGAGAGTTTTACTATTTCTTTCTGCGTTTTTTCAGGTATAATCGAACCAGTAGGATTTGATGGGCTAATAAGAAGTAATACTTTGACAGTAGTTGTTTCTAAAATTTCCATAAGTTTCTCAATGGGTATATCAAATCCATTCTCAATGTTTAAGATAATTGGAATGATATTAGCACCATTATATTTAATTGCATTTATATATGGTGGATAACTGGGAAATGGAATAATAATGTTGTCATTTGGAGAGAGTAATGTCTTCAAAATGGCAAAAATTGCACTTTGGCCTCCTGAAGTGACGAGAATTTCATCATGTTGGTAAATTAAGCCATAATAATCTTGAAGATAAGAACATATTTCCTTTCGAAGGATTTCTTCCCCCATCAAATGAGTATATCGAGTTTGATTCATTTCAAGAGCTTCTCTGACAGCAGCTTTGATATAATCAGGAGTTTCAAGATCTGGTTGGCCAATATTCAGCCTTATCCATTCTGATTCTGGAATTTTTGAAGGCCATGCGTTTACTCGGCGGATACCGCTAATAGGAATCGACGCAACGGTAGAATTAATATATTCCTCATAATTCAACCTTGAGATCTCACCTTTTAAATTATTAAAGAAATTATAATGAATTCTTAATTTCATTATTGGTAAAATAGGATATTTGAATCCATAAAATCGCGTAAAAAATAGATTGATATCGAAGAAATATTAACCAAGTTAATATCCAGATTGCATATAGCATCTCTAATACTGCTAAAATTTCAAGAATTCATTTTCATATCATAAATCGTAATCAATGAATCATAAGAGTAGGGATAAAGAATTCCTCACGGATTTATCACTCTGCTTCATTGGGGATATTAATCCCATAATATATTATCTAAAACAAAGGCCGCAAGGTTAACTCCTAATTCGCCAAGAATAGATTGGCCTTTGGTTATTGATCCTCCAATATTTAATACTTTATTTTTCTCTGCAATTAAAATTCCATCATGAGGGTCAATTTGAACAAGTTTTGAATCTCCTTTTCTTACTGCAATCTGTTTATTGTGAATTAGGACAAAATATTTTTTTCCTCCTACTAATAGGAAGTTTCTCCTACCAAAAATAATAAACTCAATCTCATCGTCATTATCTATGTTGATTGAGGTTTCATGTGATTTAATTGCCTTTTTTAGTTTTACTAACATATTCTCAGCATCTTTTTGATAATGGAGAAGTTTCTGTTCTGTTAAATCCGATTTAACAAGAAAATCTTTTAAAATTGTAACCGAAAGACCGAAAATAACTAGATTAGTACCAGTAAAGTTTGTGGTATTACCTATAGCACCATGGGATTTCGTGTAAATTATCGAATCTACAATCACTTCGACATCACCTAGGATAATAATCCCTTCAATTGAGGAACCAGTTTCCAAACCTAGAATTCTTGCCTTACTATCAAGACACACTTTGTAGTTTGGATTTTTTAGTATCTCTGGGTTACCGTTCCATTCAAAGATATCATGAGTTATTTGGATATCTTTCATTTAAACTATTCCTCCTCTTCTGCATCGTCAATAATGACTGGTACTTGAAGTCGCTTTTTGCCCCGAGCATAGAGGAATTCCACGAGTTTAAGAGCTTCACGTCCAGCAAAAGTAAGCATGTAACGTTCACGTACTCCTTCTTGACGTACGAGTCCCTCGTCTTTGAGGATTGTGATGTGATGTTTGAAATTACCACCTTTTGTATTTGTTTTTTCGGATAAATCAGATTGACGAAGTGGTCGTTTCTCTAATTCCTTTAACATCCGTAATCTATTTGAGTCTGAAAGTGCCGCCATTATTGCTGAACCTTTATCATAAAAATCCTCGAGATCTTCTTCTGAGACAAATGCTTTCTCCTTCGTGTATCTTTCTTTACGTCGTGAACGACGATATGAAGAAGGTTGAAAGATCGATCCAACAGAGCGGTCAATTGCATCTCCAACTGAATCTAAAAGTCCACCAACGTAGTTTTCAATAGAAGCCCCAAAACGTTCACCCCAGTCTTCATCTATATGAAAACGAAAATC
>JBHLKP010000397.1:0-2746 GCA_048886525.1 Candidatus Hodarchaeota archaeon
AAAATGATATATTGTGTTACTCTTGTGTCTTGCGTTTCCTTTTGTGGAAATTCTAAGGTGCTTAAAAAGGAAAAAAAAGTAGAAATAGTGGAGAAGACCTTCAATTCAATAAATTCTCCAATGGTTTGGTTTTTTGTTGGAATTCATTTTCGAAATTAGAAATAATTTTGAGCACCTCCCCTTCTCTGCCATTTGGAGGAGTCTTAAGGTATTCCCATTCGTGGGAATCCCCCCTCCTCCCATTAAGAGGGGAAGTTTTTTTGGTTATCGCTGCTCACCTGTTATTAGTATAACAAGATACCTTAGGTTCTCTCCTGCGCTAAAATAGGTATGCTTTAAAATATCTTGATTCTTCACAGATTAATTTTGAATTTATGTGTACTAGAAAAAGTTGGTAAAATAAATAAGTGTTTGAATGATAGTGGGAAGTTGATTGAAATAAAAATGATGAAATGGAAGCTAGAAGATGACAGATCTCAATATTTCTTCTATAAATCAACTTCCTATAGGGAACCTAATTCTAAGTGTCCTTTTGATGATAGTTCTCTTTTCATACATGCATTGGAGAGATAACCTGAGTCGGGGTTCTTTAAAAAGAGCAACCCTGATAGCTATAGTTTTAATCCTCCCATTTATACTACTAGCTACCTCATATCGAAATTCTCACATATTATTCTTAAGTTCTGGGTATTTAAATGTCCTATTTTACATGAAAGGTTCTTTTTCTTTAACATTCTCTTTGATGTCTTTTTTTATTTTACTTGTTGCGCCTTTTCTAGCAGGTTTTTGGATTGGAAGTATTAAGAAAGGAACGGAAATAGGATTTATGGTGAGCCTATTCCATATTTTTATACTAGGACTAGACAGCTTAATTGTTTTGCCATTCGCTCAAGGAGGAGATTTTGGACCAGAGATTGATTTGTTGGCTCTTATGTTCATAAGTATCCCCCTGTTGTCCATTCTTCTAAGTATCACAGGAATGCTCGGGGGATTAGTCGCTTATTCTAGTATTGGATATCGATTGAATGTCGTTAACAACTCATCATAACTACCATATTACACTCCATGTTGGTTAAAGAAATTTTTTATGTGTATTTGTTAAGCATGCACCGCACTAGAAAACATCCCTGTATTTGGCAGAGAATGCAATTCAGACCTATTTGAAGACTCTTGGGAAATCCGACCATATACCAATTACTACATTAGAAAAGTTCCAAGATAGCTATACATCATCTCTCATCAAAGCAATGTATGAATCTGTCTTGAAGAGACTAGAAAAAATAGCAATAGAAGCTCTAATAATCCCCGATTTGCCTGATTATTCCGATAAGGTAGATGATTTACAAGAAAAATTTGAAGACTCATTTTCAGACTTAATATAGTTATTAGATGGCTTTTTTATTTGTATTCTCTAAGGTAATCATTTCTTTCGCATCAACAAGAATCTCCTTAGCTTTTGACAATTCATCTGGAAAACGAGTTTCACATATTTTAACCAAATTAATTGCGACTTTTTCATATAAAAGGTTATCCCCAATTTTTTTGGCTATTATTGACAATTTTATTAATGTAGTTGGATCTTTAAGACTTTCCTCAAACTGCAATGCTTTATTAATCATGTTAGGTATCTTTTCATGTTCACTGGCTCGGAAAAGGGTAACTACAGCCGTGCCAAACAATATAAAATCTTCAGGAAAATCATTAATGGATTCAAGCGCAAAATCACAAGCTTCAAGATCCTTTTCAGTTGCTCTAAGATAAATTATTATTCCTTGACGTAGAGCCGAACAATCGTGGTGTTCTCTAGCATTTTGTAGGAGTTGGAGATAATATGTCTTATCATTGCAAGAATTATGCCACGCTGTATATCCAATTCTCTCTAACATCATCCCGAGGTTTTTTATTCTTCTACCCCAGTCTATTTCAGTGGAAATTTTATTAGAGAGTTTTTTAAGGCCATTACATTCCCCAATAGTCTCATAAAATGAAAGTATATCTCTTAGTAAATTGAGATAAGTGGGAGAAATCTTAAAATCGAGTTTTATGTGTTCTATTGCTCTTATGGCCTCTTTCTTTTGATCTAAATGGCCTCTCAAGACTTCACGAAAGAAAAGAAATCCTTCACATGTCTCATCTTCAATAGGTGAAATTTTTTGATAAGCTTTGTCATAAGCTTTCACCCAATAGAAAAGGATGGCGCTAAGGCATGCAGAACAATTTTTTTTATCTTCTGAAGGTTCTAATTCAGATACAATTCTTGTGACTTCCTCAACTGAACCAGTTTTTGAATAATTAAAACCTAAAATCTCAAATAAGAATTTACAATGGACATCAGGAGATTGAAAAATAACTTCTTCTAACTCTTTTTTAGCTTCTTCCAACTCCCCCATTTCAGTCAATGTATTACCAATGAAGCAATGGACACAATGATCAGTTTCTCCAAGTTCTTTAGCTTTTTTAAAAGCTCTAAGCGCACGTTCATTGTTACCTAATCCCCTATATACAAATCCCCTTTCTATCTGGAACTCTGGAAATGAGTCATATTCCTTTCGGATTTTTTTCAGTAGTAGAGCTGCTTCAGAAAAGTTATCCTCTTTTCTGAGTTCCCTGATGGGTTCTAATTGCTCTTCAAGTTTCGATTTTAACTTTTCCTTCTTGTGAACAGGACAAATCTCTAAACAAAATCCTTGACTTTGATCCATATCATGTTGTTGCGATGTAAGCATCTGTAATATCTCATCATGTT
>JBHLKP010000398.1:0-2730 GCA_048886525.1 Candidatus Hodarchaeota archaeon
AATTTCTGTGTTTTTAGTATCTAGTTCACCAGTGGGCTCGTCAGCCAAAATCAAACTTGGATTATTAGCAAGTGCAATTGCAACTGCAATTCGTTGCCTTTCCCCACCTGAAAGAGCGTGAGGAGGGTGATTTGAACGATTTTCCATACTGACCCATGATAATAATTCTTTAACTCGCTTTTTCTGTTCCTCTCGTGGAAGCTCTAATATCTTCAGTGGTAGCTGGATATTTTCCTCTGCTGTCAGGATCGGAGATAAATTTCCAAACTGGAAAATAAAACCGACATCTCTTCTTCTATAGTCGGCTAACTCGCTCTCTGATAATTGAGTTAATATTTTTCCGCAACTATAAATAGTTCCTGATGTAGGGTTGTCAATACCGCCAATAAGATGTAATAGAGTCGACTTCCCGCAGCCTGAAACCCCCATAATAGAAATAATACGACCTTTAATTACAGATAGAGTTACACGATTTAATGCATATATCTTTGATTCTCCGAGATGAAATATCTTAGTTAAATCATTTGTTTGAATAACAGTATCATGATTCATATGATTACTCCCATTATTAAATTGTAAGACAGATTAAAATATTGATTATTTACCATTCTTTCTAGCATAGCATGCTTAATATGTTTAATTGAAACTTAATTTAATCAATAACTCGAAGATTCCTTAGGATATTTTGTTTACCACTCCAAAAGCTTTGTCCAAGGATAAGAATGATATGGATTAGTATTTGAAGCCCAATAAAGGTTACTAACTTTACCTCAGGGAAGAGTAGGTTGACAGGAATTCTTGGATTTGGTGTAATTAAAATATCTATATAAGTTAGAGACGTCACAAGGCCGATGATTACGCCAAAAATTACTCCTAGAACATCAATAGATAATATTTCAAAAAGAAACATCTGTCTAATCTCTCTCATCCTCATACCCCGTGATCGATAAATAGCAATCTCAGTGGTTCTTTCATTGAATGTTTGTAGAAATACCAAGCTCAATCCAAACAACGTTAAAATCAATACAACAAAAAATATGGCATCCATTACAACAACAACGCTCCCTGTTGGCGTTACTAAGAAAGAACGCACGACATTGTCAATAAACACAACTTCAAAATCATGAAAATACTCATTCAAATTCTTAAACACACTTCTCCGAATAGCACTATTAGCAGAAGGATCAATTTTAATTAACCAAGACATCAACGGTTCTTCCCAACTTAGATATAGACGGTGAGTAATGTTTAATGATTCCAAATACTCTCTAGAGCAAATAAGAGGTAGAGGAGGATTAAAATTCTGTTGAATAAATCCTGGTATGAGATAAAAGAAACCAACAACTGAGAAATTTACAAATATTCGTTCGTTATCTGTAAAATCAAATTGAATAGGTAAAACAGAGCCAATATTATATTGAATATATTCATTTGGATAAATCTCAAAATTTTTGAAACTGACTGGCGCTACAGCTGTTGCTACATCTGAACTTAACTTGGTGAATAGCTCTTTTGGGTTATTATCAGAAATGAAGCAATCTTCAAAATAAGCAACTTCAACATAGTTATCAGGTTCAATTGCAAGGAGTCCAGTTCGAAGATAATTAACTCCAATATTTAGTTCATTAAGTCCAGATGTCCTGTTCTCCATAACAATAAGTCCGTCTACCCAAACCAATGAGGTTACTGCCTTGATATGGGATGAAAGATTGTAGAAACTAGAAGGGACAAAGTCTTCTAATTGCGAGTATGATCCAGTTATCCTAATATCAGAACCCACTTCTCGTTTGAGCTGACGGATAGATACATCATATGCAGAATATGAAAGGATAATAGGCGTAATTCCCATGGAAAAAGCAATAGCAGTAATAAAAGCGAGCGTCGAAAGATGTTTCGGCCGCCTTAGAGAGTTTAAGTGTATAATATTTTTAATAGTCGAATTTAGAAAAAAAGCGAATAAAAGCATATAACGGGAGAGTATTTCTCTTCTATTCGTCACAATTCTTGTTAACAGTAGAACTATCAGAATCGGAAGGATTAAACGCAGAATAGATACGAAATCATCAAAAAGCAGAAGAAGATTTCTATACCTACCAAGAATTTCATTCAAATGAGTTGATTGTTGCAGAATCCAAATAATAATGATTGAGACAATAATGAGTAAAATAAGATTAACATCTTTTTGGGGTTTGTGAAACCAGTAAGTCATCTCACTCTGAGTCTGATAAATAGTTTCTATAGGCTTAAATTTCGATATATTTCTATAAACAATATAATTCAAACCAAAACCTAAAATAAAACCAAGAAATAACGAATTAATGACTATTGACGGCCCATTGTTAAAGAAAACATATAGCCATTGGAAGTAATCTTTGTCACTAGGAATAACGAAATATAAAGCCGATATAAACATAAAAGATGTAAGAATCCCGCCTATAACCGCGAAGAAACCCACAATTATACCTTCAATTAAAAAACTGACTTTTATAACCCCTTTAGAAAAACCACGACAAATCAATAATCCATGTTGATAAACTTGCTTGTTGGTATTACTAATACGACTTAGTAAGGTAATAACCAAAACTAAAGAAATAATAGGAATGGAGATTATAGTCAATGTCTGTTGTAATTTTACAACATCATCATTTAGTTCCCCAAGCGCATCTAGAAGCATATTTTGAGTAGAAACTATTGTACCTTGAGGGAGGTTTTGTAGTAATGTGGTAACCA
>JBHLKP010000399.1:0-2727 GCA_048886525.1 Candidatus Hodarchaeota archaeon
TTTATTTATCAAGGTAGATCTGATTTTAAATCACTAATATTTGCTTTTAACTCTCAATTCATTTATCTTATGGATAGTTTACACCATTATTCGCTCCTACACAGCTTTATTTTCTTCTCACTTCTGTTTTCCCCTTCCTCATTGGGGTTTCGATGATACATTTAACAAGCAAGGTGAGAGTATGTTGTTCAGAAATCGTAAGATAACTAATCGTTAAATTACCAACACCTGGAGTGTAGCTATAGAGGCATAATAGGGCTGGGGAATTAAACAAGAAGTAACAAGAAACTGAAATTTATCAATCCCACCCTCCCAATTCTCTTTTCTTTAGAGTCAAAGATTGAATTAATACTCAAAAAAAGGTTTTTTTATCCTTTTAATGACGTGCATGGAGGGATTTGAAACCTAAGCTTTCAAATTTCTTTTGAAAACACTCCAGCTAGCTAAAATGACTGAGAAAAAGAAAAAAGAAGCCTCTAGGACAAATGCGCGTTGAAAGTTATTATCATGACTAAATTGATAACAATTTGCACACTTTTATTAATAACTTCAAAGTAATCATATTAAGAAATTTTCATGGCTAGACTTTACAACTAACTTTTAAAATCAACATTCTGCTTCTTATGGTGGTTAAATGTCTGAAAAAGATGAATTTATGCATTACGTTCCAGGTTGGTACAAATGTTTCTTTGAATTCCTCCCTCTTCGTGAATTGGAAAGTATCCATCTCCAAATCGAATTTGACCGCTCTCAGAGAGACACCTCATTACCCCCACTCCAAGAATTGGCTGAAACCTGCTTAAAATTATACCAAAATCAAAAAGTTAGAAGTAACTATTTTGCTTATTTAACAGGTAAATTAGCCAGTTCAGCTGGTAAAAATCGTGAATTAAGGGAATTGGTTGAGCAGTTTTCGAATGTAGCCGAGCTATTACTGTGGCGAGGAATGCTATACGTGGGTGAGGGGTTCTATGATAAAGCTAAAGAAATTTATGAGCAATGTGAAAAAACAATAAGTAGTGAGAATCCTTATCCCTATCTCGATCTTAAGCTCGCTAAAGCAAACATTGTGGTCGCAACAAATGAATACGAGAAAGGTTTGGAAGAAAATGATGAACTAATGGATCTTATTAATTTTATTCAAAGACAGCATCAAGGATTAGACACTTCGTTTTTTGAATATAATGGAAGGAGCGAACGGATTCAGATCTTTCTTCATCTTGGTAGATTACCTGAAGCCCAAGAGTTAATGGAACAGCTATTATTTGAAGTGGATGAGGGAAAAGTAGCCCATTTAGAGGCTCGTTCGTATATTTATGTGATTAGTGGCTTACTTAAACAGAGTCTAGGTCAAATTCCCACAGCTAAAGAGCTTTTTATAAAAGCAAAAAAACTTTATACTCAAATAGGGGAAGCAGCTTCCCTTGTTTTCGTTGATGGTGTTCTTGGATACTTTAAGATAATTGAAGGGAATCGAGAAGAGGGCGAAAAAATTCTAAAAGATGTAATCGCTAGAAGTCAAGAATTAGATTCTTTGTGGGATGTTATTCAATTCACTATGAGCCTAGCTTATTCGTATCTAGCTGCAGATGAAAAAGTTAAAGCATATGAATTGATACGTGATTTAGATGAGTATTTAGATCGGGTTACAGATGTCACCCAAGGAACCGCAATTGAAGTGGCTCAAATTGCCATTAATAATGAAGATACAAAACTTGCTCACAAATATATTGAAAAATTAAGGGTTTCTCTTGAACAAAATCCCTCTGTCTCTAATGAAATAAGTTTATGTGTGTTAAAATCGGCATTAGAATCTACACGAGCCAATATGCATACAGGAATTCTTCATACTGAGAAAGCTCTTGAACTAGCAGAAAAAAATGAGATTTTTCCCAAGGTTCTCTCAACAAAAATTCGGTTGGCTAGCTTGAATCTAACAAAATGGATGTACGTAGAAAATAACGAATTGCTTGAGATTTCGCAAAAAAACCTATATGATGCCTTAATGCTCATTCCTTCTGATAATGCTAATAGAATTGAAATTGAATATGTCAGTGTTCTGCTGGACCTCTTGATTGATTTTGATTTCTCAGCTACAATCCGGAAATTTGACACAATTGAACAAACTATTGAAACAATGGGTTTAGGAAAGGATATCAACGAAAAATTCCAAAAAAACCGTCTAAAAACCTTTAAATTTAAAGATTTACTTGATAAAGAAGAATTATATGAAGATGATGTGAAGATTCTCCTTTATAACACAATTAGACGAATATTACTAGGTTTAAGCAGTTTACAGGTAGATAAACTCAAAGAAGCTGATATTAAAATGATTCTCGTTCTTAATGAGGCTGGATTACCTTTATATGTGAAAAATTTTGGTACTGCTTCCGAAAATGAAGACCTCCTCTTGAGCGCGTTTCTCTCAGCTTTGAATAGTTTTTCAGCAATGTTATCTGATGTTCCTGAGGGCCATCTGCAGACAATCAAGCATGAAAATTATACTATTATGGTGGAAACATATCTTTCATTCATGATTGCAATGATTTGTAGCGAAGAAACATATGAAGCCCGTAGAAAATTACATACATTGATTACTCAGTTGAGCAAAGATGAATTTGTGAACTACAAAGACCTCTCTTCAAAAATACAGCGCTTACCTGAATTTGAGGAATCAGTTAATAGCAAAGTAGAAGGAATATTCATACCAAGGGCAGAAGAGTCAGA
>JBHLKP010000400.1:0-2700 GCA_048886525.1 Candidatus Hodarchaeota archaeon
TTACTAAAAAGTTCATCCACTTTTTTTGGGAAATCCTTATCAAGCCATGGCTCAAGAGTGGAGATTTTTCTAGAAAAAGCGCTGTACTTTTGTAATTTTTTGACAGTATTTGTTCTTCTTATTCCTTCTTCTTCCAATCCGGATAATAGAGCCATATAAATATCTGAAGTTCGATTTAATTTTGTCATTGACCGAAATTTGAAAATATAGAGGTCTCTGAAATCTGTCCATTTTACTTTAATTGTAGCAGCATCTAAGCCTAGAGTGGCGAATAATGTGATATAATCCTGAAATTCCTGATTAGGAAAGAGCCTGGAATTAGCTACAATTGTAAATAGTGCTAGAAATATTACTAACACCAATTTTTCGAGAAACACTCTATTTACAATATCATCTGTCCTTTCAATTTGGTCTTTATGGGGTGTGATATACTTTTCTATAAGCTCATTTCTATACGTACTTATCGCATTGGGCATATGTTCTTCCTCCTTGTTCTTATACTTCCTCTTTTTCGATTTCTTCTAGGAATTTCTTGAAAAATTCCTCCTCTTCTTCTTTCTTAGGTAATTTCTTCTTTGCTTTCTTAAAGGTATGTTGAACCTGTTGTTGCCAAGGCATTTTTTTTGTGTAAATATTTTCATTTTCTTCTTCAGACATTAGAGTTACCTCCTATTCACGAATTTTTTCTTATTTGTTAATTGATTATCAAATTTATGAACTAGTTATTATTTGAATTATTTTAAATATTCTTCTTTTTTAACTTCAGAACCCACATATTAATTAATATTTGCATCATTGTCAAAAGTGGAGAGTAGAATGCCTCTACCATCAGAGGCCTTTTTTTTATGAGGTTGTATTTTTTATGAAGTTTCCTAAGGAAGGAAATTCTTGGAGTTTTCTATGAACAGATTAATTATTATTCCCTGGCCTCTTACACATCTATATAAAATAGGATTGTAAGTGGTGTAGTAAGATTTTGCAGTTTTTAAACATTACTAAACTATCCAAAATCTTATATATGATTTATGTTTAATAGTTAACAGAAAAATTTCTGAATAAAAAAGAAATGAAGGTGATTGAATACGAGAAAGCTTAGATGCACTCCCTGGAATAATGGTGGAAGTGGATAGCGAATAGGAATTGGAAAAGGACGTAACCAGTTAGACAAAGATTCTAAAAGTTTAACAATAAAATTAGCAAAAAATATTATCACTCTCCCTCTTACAAAGACTTTTTGGACAACTTGTCCAGAGATTCGTAGTTCAAAGATTCGCGATTATTTTTTTGGAACATGGGGTAAACAAGGCGAATAAGAACGATTTCTGGGTTTTCCTCAAAGAAGATGTCAAAAGAATATGGGAGGTCACATTAGAAAATAGATGAAATTTGCATTTTTAATTTCTTATTTTAAAACCACGGTTCTCTAATAAATCCATTATCCTATCTGAAGAATTTATTCGTTGATTTCTTGTAAAAATTTTCTCCCCGTCAGTTATTTCTTCTTATATATGGGCCACATGTGTTTAATTTTCTCTCTTTTTTGAACTATGCTTCTTCGTCTTCCCAGTCGTCTTCTTCTTCCCAGTCGTCTTCGTCTTCTTCTTCCCAGTCTTCTTCTATGTTTATAAACTTCTTAGGTCTTGGTTTTGGTTTTTGTTTTTTTGGACCAGTCATTTCTATTCTACTTCTTAGGTTTCCTTTGCTTAGGTTTCTTTCCTTTCGGTCTTGGTTTTATTTTTGCCATTCCTATTCCTCAATCTTATAATTTTAACTATTTTTTTCGATAACATTTGTTATTAAAGAAAAAAAAGTATGCTATTAAATGATAGTTTGAAAAATTTAAAAGCTTATCTTTCCTAGTTATTTCAGTGAATATGATGAATGATCTGGAATTTCAAGCCTTATTAATACAAAATTTGCGCTCTAATACCCTTTTATCCTCTATAAGAGCCAGTTTTGAAACTTTTGACGAATATTATGATAAGTATGGAAAAGAACAGGAAAAAAAATGGACACAAATCTTTATACTGACTATATCTTTTATTGTGAGTATAGTTTCAGTATGGGTAAGTGTTCTTACCTTTCCAATAGAGTGGAAGATCATTCTAATTACTGGTGTTATTTTCGTAGCAACATTGACAGCTTTCTCCTATTTAGTGAAGTATGAATGGTTTGAAAGGGAGGATAGAAATTTTATGGAACATTATAGGAGTTTTGATAGAGCTTTGTCTAAATTAAATGAAATGAAATTCGCAATAACCTCTACAGAGCATCTTATACAAATCTTGAAAGCTAAGAAAGACCATTTTATAGTAATCCCAGAGTTCACTGATAACAAAAAATATCTTCTTAAAAGTACTAGCGATTTGTTTAAAGAAGTAGAAGACGTAAAAGACTATCTAGAGGATCTAAGTCAAAAAAAAGAGAAATATTGTTTCTATTTTAATGAGTATTATCTTTCTTTCTACGAAAATCTCAAGAATTGGTGGAATAAATATAAGGAAAATTATGAAGAGGATCTTTAAAGACTGTTTTGAATGATATGGATGAAACGTTGGTATCTTAAAATTTCACCCTGAAATTCAATTTGACTTATTCATTATCAAAGGATTAGTAGAATTCTCTCTTGAAGAGATGAACCATTCAGATATTTGAACCTATGATCCTAATTGAGTTTTTATTCCTTGGCTGGTTTGACGA
>JBHLKP010000401.1:0-2687 GCA_048886525.1 Candidatus Hodarchaeota archaeon
ATTGATTGGGATTTTACAGACTCAGATGGGGATAATCAAGAAAATTATGACCTTAAATGGTATATAAATGATATTTATAATAGTTCTCATGATGATTTAATGGAAATTGCTTCTATAGAAACAAAAAAAGGTCAAGATTGGATTTGTTCTATAAGAATATATGATGGAGAAAATTATTCATCTTGGCATAATTCATCAAAAACTTTTATTTGGAATACTCCTCCTTCAGTCCAAGATTTAAGCTTACAAGGTGGCCAGAATACAAGTCAGAATATTACTCTTAATTACAGTTTCGATGATGTTGATGATGATAGCGAAGATGAAATCCAAACAACGATCAATTGGTTTTATATAAATGGGACAGTTATAACAGGAGAAAATAGTAAAGAACTTCCTAGTAGCTATTTTGTTGCAGGAAGTATTCTTTACGCTCAAATAACTCCACATGATGGTGAGGATTCAGGGAATATGTATGAAACTGAATATTTACAGGTAGGAAATTCAATTCCCTTGCTTATTGCACCTCCAAATATTCTAGGCTTTAATGAGAGCTCCATATATTTTGCTGCTGTCCCTCTATCTGTGAACTATACCGTGATAGATTTAGATTCGCCACTTTTTATTTATGATATTGATGTTGATGAAAATGGATTAGTCATTGGTTCAAATTATCGTTGGTATAAGGATGGAGCTCTTGTAAGTGATATAACTGGTCCAACAGTTTCTATCGATCATTTATCAAAGGGTGATGAATGGATAGTAAGTGTTCAACCAAGAGATAGATATGGTGATTTAGGATCATGGGAAAATTCTTCACCCATAATTATCGGAAATACTCCTCCTGAAATTATCTCATTTGCATGGGCAACTAATTCCCCAACTGTTCAAAACGATTTAACTTTTTCTTACACTTCTTTCGACATTGATTCTGATCCTGAATGGCAAAATCAAACAATTACATTTTGGTACAAGAATGGAATAGAGATACCTGAAGCAAAGAATCAAAGTTCCTTATCTAAATTCTTGTTTGATAGAGGAGATATTATTAATATTTCAATTCGTTTATCTGATGGTTTAAACTATAGCCTTTTGTACAATTCATCACCAGTTCTTGTTGTTAATGCCATTCCCGAAGCTCAGAATATAGCTATTCTCCCAAATAATCCATATACTTTTGATACGCTTCAAGTATCATATAAATTTGTTGATCCAGATAACGATAACGAAAGCACTGATTGGATTGTTCAATGGTATCGAAACGGTATTCTTGTACCAGAATTAGAGAATAGTAAGAAGGTAAATGCTACATATACTTCAGCAGGAGAAGTCTGGATTGCACATCTCAGAGTATTTGATGATTTAAATTATAGTCAACAGTATATTATATCCCCTGCGATTATTTTGAATTCTCCACCAAGAATAATAGGTGTATCCCTTAATGAGGATAGTAATACAAGTTATGCAGATACAATTCTTTTTATAAATCCTAATGAAGATGTTACTTTTTATGATGCCGACCAGGATCCAGTAATCGGCTATACTATTACTTGGATGAAGAATTTTGAATCTCAACCTTTTTACACTGACCAAACGACAATCCCTGAATCTGAACTTAACAAAGGAGATGTATGGTTTGTAATTGTTAGAGTTTTTGATGGAGAAGATTGGTCAAGTAATCAAGCATCCCAAGATATATTTATTATTAACAAAGCACCGGAGATTCAGAGTACTTGGTTAATAAACAATTCCAATCCCGAATTTTTATTGGAAAATGAAGATATCTCTTTAGCTTATTCGTTCCAAGACATCGACAACGACACAGACAACTCGGTAATTAAATGGTATCAGAATCAAATCTTAATTCCTGAATTCAATAATTTAAGCCTAATCCCAGCCAACTCGACTTCCCCTGGAGATATTTGGTATCTCGAAATTCAACCTTATGATGGTGAAGAGTTTGGAACTCAAAAGAATTTAACAATTTACATTGAAAGCCAACCAAAGATCAATGAGATTGGAATCGAAATTATTTCTGATAAAGAAGGGCATTATAATTTTTGGATTAACGTTTCTGATATCAGAAATCCGATCTCAGAAGTAATCTTCCACTTTAGTTTCCAAAATGTAACATTAGAGCAAACAAAATGGGCTGAGTTTAACGGTACTGTATGGGTTATAGATTATGAACTGGAAGATTATTCTTATCTTGGGAATCTTGTAAATATAGAAGTAACAGCAGTATCAGTTGTATATTACTCAACTAGTTTTGAAATATCTACAATAGAATCTTTAAGTTATATAATGGAGGATGAGGTTGCTCCTCGGGTAATTGACGCATATTTTGAAAAAGATGATGACTTAAACCCGAAATCTTTAACTTTTCATGCTCAGATTGAAGAATTTGGTTCAGAAGTTAACGAAGTTACTCTCTACTATTATTTTCAACCTTTTACTGAGGGAAGCGGATCAAAATTAGCTAATTGGGCAAGTATCGGCATGATTTTCCAAAACAGAAGTACAACAGAGGGATTAGAATACTGGTCAATAACAGTAGATTTTAGGCATAATAATTCTAATTTTGATATTCTTTATTATCTTTCAACCTCAGACACTTTAGAAAATGAGGATCCATTAGCGTTTGATATTAGAGATTTCCCTCAACGAATCTATGAAAATAGATTCATCTA
>JBHLKP010000402.1:0-2683 GCA_048886525.1 Candidatus Hodarchaeota archaeon
TTCTGGGCGGACTAGGGATATCAATAGGATTTATGCTTATTTTTTCTACTTCAATATTGACTGATAGTATTTACAGATCAATTCTAGAAGATAATCTTCAAATTCTTCAAGAAACTGATATTTTGCTATTTTCAACTGACAACACGAATGGAGGTTTCTTTAATGACTCTGTTATCAAGGAAATTGAAACAAATAATGAATTATACTCATTAATAGATGCTATTTCTGGGCAATTGGTCTTTGGGGTAACTCTAATTTGTTCGGAAAAAAACTCAAGTGTGTGGGGAGTGTTACATGGAATAAATATAACTAGAGATCATGAATTTGGCCCATTAAATATAGATGGAGAATCACTTGAAGAAAACCAGTTTGAATCTGAAGATGGGTTAATCAATGCAGTTATAACTCAGAATATTGTGGAAGAGCTTAACATCTCAAAGGGTGATTTGATAAAAATCCCTTTTTCATTGAATAAGCCAAATGAAATGATTCTAGTAGAGTTTTCTGTTATTGGTGTATTAGATGATGAAGGAAGAGCAAAGAGTAATGATGGATATAATATTTACGTAGATTTGCTAGCCTTACAAACAACTCTAAACCTAACCAATAAAATCAATGAAGTATTAGTAAGTCTAAATGGGGACGTTGTAGATGGATTAGACCAAGAATATGCATTTTTAGACGCTTTAAATAATAATTTGCTTAATATTGACAACTGGTCTAATCTTGGAATTTTTCGAATTAAAAGAAGTGCTTATGATGAGGCTAGAGGTGGAGCGAGAAGTTTTTCAGGGTTCTTTAGCGCATTAGGATTAATTGGGATTACATCTGCGGTATTTTTAATAGGAACTATCTATTATATATTGCTAGAAGAACGTCGTGGAGATATTGCTACCTTAAGATCATTAGGGATGGTGAAATTTGATATTTTCAAACAGTTTTTACTAGAGAGTTTGATTACTGGGGTAATCGCTGGAATTATTGGTGTCTTTGGTACAATAATTATATCAAATCTGTTTCTAAAAGCGTTGAGTTCAATTTATCAACCTGGTTTTTATTTTATTGGACAGGTGGAACTTTCAAGGCGTTATACTATCTGGATTAGGCTTGAATCTTTGGTACAGTCCTTTATACTTGGTCTTATGTTTGTAATGACAATTGCTACAATTGCTTCTTGGAGAATATCATCAATGAATATTATCACTACTTTCCAAGAATTAGAGGTAGATATAATTCAAAATCCTAACAAGAAAAAAAGTCTATTCTATTTATCTGCCTCTATAGTTCTTATATCATTAGGAATCTCCGTTTTACAAACATCATTAATCATATTTTCTACATTAAGTTCTATTGGGACATTATTTGGGTTTTTGTTCTTATACTCATGGAAAAAAGAAAGATTTCGAACCCTTGGAACTGTTTATTCATTAGCTATTTTTATCCCAACGGTTACTCTTGTAGTATTTTTAGCGAATAGGTCAACCTTTAATTCTGAGAGTTTTCTTTTTATTGTATATTCTTGGCTATACATTCTAATTCTGATAGCAATTCTGGTTGTATTACAACTTAATTTTATTACGAAATTAATGTTGAAGTTGTTTTTTATTAAATCAAGTCATATTCCTATGTACTGTCAAGGTAATGTCAACAAATCAAAGGTCAAACTCTTCTTATCCATTATTATATTTGCTTTAATGGTTTCAGTGATGCAGGGAGTTGTATTAATGGCTAATGCTTCTTATCATGCAAATGAGGCATCTATGGATCAAAATTGGATGTATGGAGCTGATTTCAGAGCAAATACGGTATTACCGATTAATCAATCAGAATGGTATCAAAATCTAGATTTAGAACTTAAGAATAATATTAGTTATTTCGCAGGCTGGTCTCGAACAATAACTAGTATTGAAATGAAGGTTGGAGAGGAGATGGAATGGTGGTATAATTCTACTAAGGATGAAAGTCGAATTATCGGTATTGACAATCATACTAAAGACTTATTTAATATTGAAATCAAAGGAAAAAGTATATTTGAATCAGAAGATTCAGTTTGGACTGAATTTTTCGATGGTAAACGAGTATTAGTCCCTTCATGGTTTGAGTCTTATGATTTTCAATTTCAAGATGTTAATATATCCACAGATATCGGAAATCTAACTCTCCCTGTAATAGGATACATTTTTTCAAGTTCTGGCTCTATTTTCATGTCAAAAAAATTGTTTAAGTCTTCTTTCATGAATATTACAGGGGATAATATTTTATTAATTAAATTAAAATCAACTAACAGTATTAGAGACATTGATGAAAAACTAGAAAGAAGTTTAAATGCATGGGGTCTTTCTCTAACTAATAGAGTGGAATTTATTAATGATCTAACACAGGTAATATTATTAGGAACGATTATGTTTGAAGGCTACTTCTCTATCGGAGTCTTTTTAGCGTTTATTGGACTCTCTTTAATTTTTTACCGAAATATTCAGCTAAGATGGCATGAATTCGGCATATTAGCGGCTATAGGAATGACTAGGGCAGAAACAGCTATAGCGATAATTCTCGAGTCAGTAATAATATCTGTTATAGCTCTCATTATAGGCACGAGTACCTCGTTTATTGTGTTAAAACCAGCTTTAGGAGCTTTACAGGGTGTATCTTCCTATAGTGTTGACCTTTTTGCTGTGAGTTT
>JBHLKP010000403.1:0-2657 GCA_048886525.1 Candidatus Hodarchaeota archaeon
GTAGATATGGCGTTGCCCCAGATTTCACAGGGCTTTTTATGGGGGATGTGGGTACCATGGGAATCAAATGCAAAGCTTATCTACGGTTATTCCCAGATCCACCATATAAAGCACGAAGATATTATATGCTCTTGAAAGATGATTATAACAAAGTTTTTGAGTTAGGTCATAAACTTCGAAAAGAAGTGGGTGATGGGCTTAATGATCTGATGGTATTTCCATTTATTTTAACTCAATTATTATCTGCTCAAGTTGTTAATAAACCTAGTAAAAGACCAAAGTTAACAGGTCCAGTTGTTTCAGTAACTCTTGATGCTACTGATGAGAGAATATTAGATGTTTACCTAGAACAAGTTGATGGAATCATGTTGAAAGATGATGCTTGTCGACTATTTGAGTGGCAAGAAATTGATTTAGATATGGTATTATCAAAAGATTGGAAGTTTACCTTAAAAGAAGAATTTAATTTCTTTCAAAAGTATATTTCCATGGCACCTCCTAAGAGTTCATGTACAACCTGTCATAAAGTCGCAATTTCACGGCTTAATGAGAGTGTTCAAAAAGGTGTACAATTTAATATAACCAATCAAAAGGAGTTTCCACCAGGTAATCCTCCATATCCTGTATTTGCTTCCTTCTTAATGTTTCTACCTAATGGAAATTGTGTGATTGTGGGCGGACTCGGCGGTGATAACACGGATGAACATCGTGAAGCTACAATGAATATATGGCATAAGAAAATCAGACATCAAGTTCGTTATGGGGGTGCCCATTATTGGCTTGGAGAATCCATAAGTCAATCTATCGTCGAAGCTGACGCGTATACACCGGAGTTTATGCAGTTCTTTAAGGACATGAAAAAAACTGTAGACCCAAACTATCTTTTGAGCCCAAACAAGTTCCACCTATATTCTTACGACCATGATTACACTCAACATATTGTAAAGGATGAATAAAAGGTATAGAATTAAAATAGAAATACAAAAATCTTCTTTTTTATTTATTATATAAAAATAGTCTAAAAAATTTGAGAATAAAAAAGGAAAAATTCAACCTATATTAAATTGCTTCTAATATATGCACACACATAGCTGCGGGTCCTGAACCAATGGTTCCGCCTCCATTTTCAGCTAGAGCGAATTTAGGGTTATTGACTTGTCTCTTGCCCGCATCTCCACGTAATTGAGTCACAAGTTCATAAATTTGCGCTAAACCCGAAGCACCCAGAGGGTGTCCACGGGATAATAAACCTCCACTTGGATTTACAGGAATTCTTCCCCCGAGTTCAGTTTCCCCGCTCTCGGTAAATGGACCTCCTTTTCCTAATGGGCAAAAACCCATTTGTTCAATTTGCTCAAGTTCCCCATAAGCCGTAGCATCATGGACTTCAGCTACATTTATATCCTTTGGGCTGAGACCAGCCATTTTATACGCAGCTGTGGAAGATCGTTCAGATACATTATCTTTCCCCCAAGAACCAGATCGTAAAACTGAAGCTCTTACCAAGATGGCTTTATCGTTTGGATGTTCTTTTAAGAATTTTTCAGAACAAAGAACTGCAGCAGCTGATCCGTCTCCTACAGGGGCACACATTGCCCTAGTTAGGGGATAAGCTACCAAATAATCTTCCATAACCTGATCTACTGTCATCGGAAAGGTATATTGAGCGAGTGGATTTAAAGTAGAATTGTTATGGTTCTTTGCTGCGATTGCTGCAAGCTGACGTTGTGTAGTTCCATATTCTTTCATATGAGCTCGTGCTCCTGCTGCATAAAAATCCATGAAAACCGAATGCCCTCCCTTTTTTCCTTCCTTTTTTTCTCCACTTTTTGCTGCTCTTTCTGCTCTTTCTTTAGCTGCTTTTTGCATTTGTGCCATTAAGTTTCTTGTCATTTCGACATCGGTATAGGTTATAAAACCCCCCATCATTTTGGCTCGATCTTCTTGATATACCTTTTCTGTTCCAATTGCAAGGGCACAGTCAAATACTCCTGCTTTTATCGCTGTCCATGCACCATTAAATGCTGTACTCCCGCTAGCGCAAGCATTTTCGACATTTGTTATTGGCACTTTATCAACACCATTGGGTGTGAGTGCTACCTGTCCACGAATGCTATGCTGAAAATCTGTCATCCCCCATCCCGTATTGGAAAACCAAGCAGCTTCAATATTCTTTAAATCGAATTCATTGTCATCTTGGAGTGATTTAAGTGCCTCTTTAGTTAAATCTTTGATACTTTTATCAAGGAATTTGCCAAATTTAGTCATTCCAACACTATAAATATAAACCTTATCACTCATAATTATTAACCAATCTTGTTAAATATTACAGAATAGAATGCAATATTATTGTTAATAATTATGAATTTACATAATAACAAAATAAATCATTAGGAAATTTAATTAAGTTTATAAAAGTTTAAAATCAAATGATAGACTATGAATGAAACTCAAAATGTATATGAGGAAATAGAAAACATTGTAGGAACGAAATATGTAACCGATTCAGAGCCAATTTGTTATTCTTATTCAATGAATTGCGACTTTACTTTACAAGGAATTCCTGATATTGTAGTGAAGCCAAATAGTCCTGAAGAAATTTCTGAGATCCTAAAAGTAGCAAATAAATATGGTACAAAAGTCATTCCTAGAGGTAA
>JBHLKP010000404.1:0-2645 GCA_048886525.1 Candidatus Hodarchaeota archaeon
CTCGAGAGAAATTACTCATCTTTTATTGATGGTTTTACGTTTTTGGGGGTTATCATGGCTTTTCAATTGGTTTTTAAAGCAGGTCAGTCCAGATGATCTAGCAAAAGCATTATGGGCTTTCCATATTCCATATAATTTAGCTTGGCAAATCAGTTTATCTTATCGGTTTCTTCCACTGTTCCAAGAAGAAAGTCAGCGTATTTATGATATGCAAATCTCCCGAGGAATTCCTCTAGATGGAAGTATTTTTGAAAAAATAAGGTATTTACCTAGTATGAGTGTACCATTATTAGTCATGACACAGGATAAGGCTAATCTTTTTAGTGAGGCGCTTTTTGCACGTAATTGGAACAGTAGTTCTCCAAAAACTGTTTTAGACCCTTTAAAAATGCAATTTTACGACTGGATAGCGATTGGAGTCATTTTATGTCTTATTATTTTAATAATAATATTCCGTTAATTGTCTGATTCTGTTTTTTTAAATTAATTCTAAGTTCAAAGTTTGTAAGACATTGGGAACAGTAGTGACGGCATATAAGTTCCGTTATTCCTTTTTTCAATACTAACTATAAGTTTTTAGATTAAAATCGAAGGATGATTAGAAGATCTTCCGCTATTGAGAGTTATAAAAGTTTGTTTGAAATAAGAATATTAGTTAATAGTTGACATAGTTCGGTGTCATTAATGCTCCATTTTCCTTATGCTATCAAAGCACTTCGTCGAAATAAAAAACGGTCCCTTCAAAATGCTTTTGGTATTTTTTTAGCAGTCACAATAATTTCTGCGGTCATTTTTTATAACGAAACCGCTGCTATTAGATATTTACAAGATGCTCTGGATGATATTGAAGTTGATATGAGTGTGAGTAAGATCGATCTATCATCATTCGGGTTTGGATTCGATTTTCCGGAAATAACGTATAATATCACTGATATTGATAACTGGTTGGAAAATCAATCTCTTGTTCTATCATCTGAATATTTTTTCAGTCTTAAATCCGATATAAGAGTTAAAGCTGATAATGACGTTGAACTTAAGACCCAATTGATAGGTATAGAAAAAAGCTATCTTCAAGTATTCAATGTTCTGACTATTGTTGAAGGTACCTTTGATTTTACCGTTATAAACCAAACAGATGATATTCCTGTCTTAATTGATGATCGTAATGCCTTAAAATTGGATCTTTCAGTCAACGATACAATAAATGTAACTAAACAAAGTTTAGATTTGGAGAATTTAACTGGAAGTTTTAAAAATTACACACAGACGTGTCGTATCAAGGGGATTTATCATATTGAAGACACATCAAGCTTTTTTGGTCTTTCTTTATTCAATAAGGAAAAAGGAATGATTATATTACCGATATGGAATATTTCTGAGTGGCGACAATTACTTTTCCAAAAATGGCGTGCCCATCATTTGTATGGGGATATCAATGAACAGCTTCATGTGAAGTTCAATCATACACTGCTTCCTACAAATCCAGATACTGCTGGTGGAAAAACAACAGCATTCTCAAATCAAATTATGGTTAGATTTGGAGGTGAAATCTATGCTCAAGACAATATTGGATTATCGGTTCTAATCCTACGATTATTGCTTCTTGTTTTTCAAATGCTGTTATTATTTTTATCTCTTCCAGCCATAATTTTAGCTCTTTATCTTCAAAAATATGCTATTGAGGCCTCCATGGACGTGAGAAATATTGAAATTACTACTCTAAAGAGTAGAGGGGCCTCCTATCATCAGGTTATGAGTATAGTTTTATTTGAGATATTGATAATTGCATTAATAACTACATTATTAGGGATAATTTGCGGATCATTTCTCTCCCAGATAATGCTGTGGATTCCTCAATTCTTAACTGTGGAATCCTCCCTTGTTAATTTTGATTTATCATTTTCCCATTTGAACTATACAAATTTCTTAGTAATATTATTTATTGGGCTTTTCATGGCCTTAATTTCAGCTTTTATTCCTGCACGCCGTATGATAAAAGAACAAGATGTGTTGGAAGGAATGAGAGAATTAATCTCCCAGAGAAAACCATTTTGGAAAAGAATCTTCTTAGATGTTGGCTTTACTATAGTTGGCTTAGCCTTCTTAGTAATTCAAATAATTTTTGATATTAATCTTGAAACTGGAGGAATTCTTTTCGCAATTTTTGCAGCTGTAACACCATCATTGTTTTGGCTTGGTTCGATTTTACTTCTCGCTCGTATTGGTTCCTATCTTATTATAAAAGCTGAATATCTTATCATTAAGGGATTTAATTTCTTGTTTTCACTTGGAGAGGTTGTTGCAAAATCCGTTACTCGTCGACCAGAAAATTTAAGCAAAGCGATATTGATCTTAGCATTGACTTTTTCTTTTGGAATTATGGTTAGTACAACAGCTCATACTGATCATCTAACAAATGTTAATAATGCAAAATTTAGTTGTGGTGCTGATTTAAGAATAGATCCCATTATACCATTTTCAACCTCTGAAATCGAGAGTAGTGTTAAAGAAATTGATAATAGTGCTACTATCTCTGCTGTACTTCAAAGTGAATTAATTCTGGGAGGGACCCCTATTCTCGTTCTTGGGGTCGACTCGAATTTCAAAGATGTTTCCTTCCTGCCTGATCATTTCTTTAAAAATTC
>JBHLKP010000405.1:0-2601 GCA_048886525.1 Candidatus Hodarchaeota archaeon
CCCAATTCCATTAATGATTTAGTTTGACTTCTCGCTCGTTTAATAAGACTAACAGCTCGTTCATATGCTTCTTGTCGTGTTATTTTAAATCTTGCACCATCTTCCTTAATAGATTGTTGTCCAACTGCTACTGCCTCACGTGGAAATACTTCCCAGTCATCCATAGAAGGTACAATATATTCTGGTGTTAGTTCTTTTTCCTCAGCGGTTTTTGCTAATTCCATTGCCGCAGCAATGCACATAGTATCTGTAATAGTAATACCCATCACATCTAATGTACCTCTAAAAATTCCTGGAAAACCTAAGCTATTATTAACTTGATTAGGAAAATCTGATCGGCCAGTAGCTACTATAATCGCGCCAGCTTCTTTTGCTTCCCATGGCCAAATTTCTGGAACTGGATTTGCACACGCAAAAACAATGGGATCATCTTTCATTCCTCTTATCCACTCTGGTTTTAATGTACCAGGGCCAGGTTTACTAGCTGCAATAACGATATCAGTATCTTTCATACCTGCAGCTGTGTCTCCTGATCTTCCTTCACCGTTAGAATTAATACACATATCCCACTTTAAGTCATACTCTTCTTTTTTGATTTCAATATCCTTTCTACTAGGATTTAAAATTCCTTTAGAGTCAATCATAATAATATTTCGTTTGGGTATACCCGCAGCTACCATAACTCTAGAAAGAGCCATATTAGCTGCTCCTGCTCCAACTAATGAGAAAAGACTTTCATCCAACTTCTTATTAAGATATTTGAAAGAATTTAGTAAAGCTGCAAGAATAATTGTCGCCGTTCCTTGCTGATCATCATGCCACACAGGAATTCTTACATCCCTCGCTCTACGTAGAGTATCAAGTACTTTAAAACACTTCGGTTGAGAAATGTCCTCTAAGTTTATACCTCCGAAAGTAGGTTGAAGCCACTTAACGATTGAAATTATATCCTCAGCAGTATGACAGTCCAAGCAAATCGGAAAAGCGTCTACACCTCCTAAATACTTAAATAATAATGCTTTTCCTTCCATTACAGGCATTGCCGCTTCAGGACCAATATCTCCTAAACCTAAAACTCGACTTCCATCTGATACAACTGCAACATTGTTCCATTTATTTGTTAAATTATAAGCTGCAAATGGTCGAAATTTTTTCGTTGTTTTTATTTCTTCTTCGATTATTTTACACGGTCTTGCGACACCAGGAGTATACCATACTGCAAAATCATCAAAATTATCTATTTTGACTTTAGAAACGATTTCTATTTTACCTCTGTAAAAAGGGTGCCAAGCTTCTGATAATTTATTAGGGACATCTGCTTTTTTAAGTAGTTTTTCAACTATTTCTTCTTTATTTTCCATAAATTTTTCCTCTAATTTAGTTTTTCTGTTCCTGTATTATTAATATTCTATATTTCGGAATTTAGTTTTTTCTAATGACGAAAGTAACAATGATCATTACTAAGATATGTAAAAAATGTGTGATTGCCAATAAATTCGGTATTAATCAGCGAAACCTTGAAAGATTCATCACTTGCATAAAAGGAGTAAAATAATGGGATTAATTTAGATGGATAAAAAAAACAGTCTAAGATTATGATTATAAAATCGCAAATAGTTGAATTACATGTAAACAAAGTTATTGTTAGGTATAGTATGATATTTGTACTTCTTGACTTGACTTTCTCTTTGTATTCCATCGTTCTACAAAGCTTTTTTCAATACCTTATGTCATTAGATAATGATTCTATTATGATGTACAAATATTTTTTAGAAAATAAAAGTATTTAGTAGTCAGTTTTTAATTATTTTATAGAGATGATTCAAAATAACATTAAGAGAGATAAGAAATCATTTTAATTGTTCCAAGAACTTAGAAATACTTGATTTGGGATTCCGTATCAATTCTACTTGGTGTTGATATTAAAGTGCTAGGGCGCCCTTTTAATATCAAGAAAATTATTAACGGCATTATTCAACCCATTAGAAGATCTTAAATTTCAAAAATATAAATTCAAATTATTTACATATTTATCTCTCAATATGCTAATGAATCTTTTTGAAGAATGCTTATATACTTTTTACACTTTAATAATTTAAAATTTTGAAAACTTACTAAACCAAAGTCTGTAGTAAAATAAATTTAGTATAGACTTAATTTCATAATATCGCTATAAAGTATCTCTTATATTGACGATTGTTAATGAATATCTTTAAAAATATACACAAGAGCCAATCAATAACTGTCATGCTGGTAAGTAAAGTTATCAAATAGAATCCAGATAGATCAAATGTAAATAATGGAAAACTAAAATCTCGTAATGTAGAATGAAAATATTTTACCAGCATTTCTGTTAAAAATAAGGCCTTTTATTCTTGTTCATAATAAATTACAGTAAAATACACAGAAGTGGATAATAATGAGTACATTTCCAAAATACATTGTTCCCAATTTAGAATTTCGTGAAAAGATCGTCAGTTTATCGCAGGAGAATGTCAAATATTGCTATCAATGTTCCAATTGTACTGGAATTTGCCCTCTAAATATGGTTTCATCATTTAATCCAAGAGAATTCATTCACCTAGGTCAGATTGGGATTGA
>JBHLKP010000406.1:0-2592 GCA_048886525.1 Candidatus Hodarchaeota archaeon
CTATCAAATAATTTGTTGTGTATCCATATCCTCCAAAAATCTGGAGGGCGTCTGAAACGGTTTTCATCCCATGATCTGTTGCAAAAGCTTTTGCACAACTTGCTGAGATAGTATTATCCCAACCATTATCAGCTTCCCAAGCAGCTTTCCATGTAAGCAAGCGTGCTGCTTCTATATTCATTTTCATTTCTGCTATCATGAACTGGATTGTTTGAAAATTAGCAAGTTCAGTTTCAAAAGCTTTTCTACGCTTAGCATATGCAATGGCATATTCCATGGCTCCACGAGCCATTCCACAAGCAAAAGCACCTATTGTTGGTCTGGTGTGTGCAAATGTTTGCATCGCAAGGGGAAAAGCTTTACCAGGCTCTCCTAGGATATTATCTTGGGGTACTCGAACATCTTCAAGACGTAACATAACTGTATTGGAAGCACGATGACCCATTTTTGGTATTGGTTTACCTACTGAAAATCCGGGAGAATCCGTAGGTATTACTACAGCTGTTATTCCTTTGTGTCTTTTAGTACCTTCCAATCTACAGAATAAACTCACAATTGAAGCAACCCCTCCATTTGTAATCCACATCTTTCTTCCATTGATTATAATTTCATCCCCCTCTAATCTTCCTACAGTCTGAATTCCAGCAACGTCGGACCCCATAGCAGGTTCACTTGTAGCGAATGAAATGTACTGTATCTTTTCTGTAAAAGGCCTTAGAAATTTATTTTTTTGTTCTTCATTTCCCCCTAGAATTATCGGTTCCTGTCCTAGTGAATTACAGAATAAACTAGTAGTAATTCCAGGATCAGCTGCAGCTGTTTCTTCAACAAGAAGACAAGAATCCAAAATCCCTTTCCCTGCTCCCCCGTATTCCTTAGGGATTGTGATATTCATTAAACCCTGCTCAAAAACCTTCTGAAAAATATCATGAGGAAATTCACCCGACTCATCATACTTTCTAGCTACTGGAATTATTTCTTTAATAGCGAATTCACGTGCTTTCCTTTGTAATTCCTTTTGTTCATTTGTTAATTTAAAATCTACCATTTTAATTCTACCTTACTATATTTAGTGTAATGATTAGATTCTATTCTGAATGATTTAATTATAATGAGGGTCGTCTTTCAGGAATCATACTTAATGGTTCACTTTGATCATAATTTGGTCTGTAATACAACGCACAATAACAGTGGCCATATTCCTCAATATCAGCTTTAGCATAACGACAAGGACATATTATATCCCTGTCAATCTGGGGATCCTCTTGACTATCACGACATGGACAATTATAGTATCCTAATCTATTAAAGTTATCACGGAGGCCATCGATCAAAGCTTTCAGGATAACTTGGTTAGCATTCAAAGTCCAACCATTTCGGTCTGAAATTCTTTGTATATATCCTTGAACATCTTCAATTGATTTGTTATTCTTCATTTGATCATTTCCTCCCATAAAGCTGGCTCATAGCCAGAAACATATTGAGTCTTATTTATGACAAAGAAAGGGAATCTTGGTCTTACTCCAAATTGATTTTCAATATCTTTTTTGAGTTTATTCTTCTCCTTTAGTGGTAATTTATCGATATAAAGGTATGAATAGCCATATCCACGCTCATTCAGCCATTCTTTTCCCAGTTTACACCACATACAAGTCGATATTGCAAAAACAAAAATTTCAGTCATCTGAGACTCGGAACCATCAACAATCTCTATATTTCCTGGAATTTTAATTAAATCTAATGACATGATCAATATCCTCATGCATTTAATCAATCCTGATAATGATATATATGTTATTATCTTACGATTTTTATGGAATTAAGAATAATTATTTGTAATTTCAACCCCAATCATTAGTTTTTTCCTAATAAATGATCTAGGTTAAAACCCAACCAAAATAGATTTTACTTAGATATAGGAAATTTGTTTTTGCTTTGAGGACGATATTCCGAGCCTCGATTATCAAAAAAACTATTAAAATATTGATGAAACTAATTAAAATAAAATAAGGTGTAAAAAATGGCTAAATGGGAATGTGAAATTTGTGGATATATATACGATGAAGAAAAAGAGGGCACACCGTTCGAAGAACTACCAGATGATTGGTTATGTCCCGAATGTGGTGCCACAAAAGACGAATTCATCGAATTAGATTGAAATATAAAATTAAATCTTTTTTTATATTCAAAGATTTGTTGTATATATTTCTAAAATGAGGGAGTAGTCACTAAATATAGATAAGGGATTAATTTGCCTGCAATTAAGATATTCGAAAACATTTATTGGATCGGAGTTAATGATAGAACAACAGACCTATTTGAAGGGATTTGGCCTATCAATGACGTTGGAGTTTCTTATAATAGTTACCTAATTAAAAGTGAGAAGACAGCATTAATAGATCTAGCTAAAGGTATAAGTTCTGATGATTATTTGACTCAAGTAGAAGAAATTATAGATCCTACAAAGATTAATTATATTATTATCAATCATGTTGAACCAGATCATACTGGTTTGATAAAGATTATGTCCAGATTATCTCCTGAAGCAACTTTTGTAGGAACTGCAAAAGCAAGGGATATGATAGCACATTT
>JBHLKP010000407.1:0-2584 GCA_048886525.1 Candidatus Hodarchaeota archaeon
CTTCAACTATTATTTTTTCTTATTTTAGCCTTTTTATCAATAGAATGGATTCCTCTTGGCAGAGATATGTTTATTATCCTTCTTTATATTCCTCTTATTCCATTATACATCTTGACGGGAATTCTTCCTTTATTAATGCGAAATACAATTTATTCAATTTGAATATTTAAAAAACTTATAAGATAGATTTAGATAATTTTGAGAAAATATACCAAATAAAAACTCCTAAGAATTTTCTATTCTCCATTTTATAACTTCTACATACTTAGGATTAATTTCACATCCAATATAATTCAAAGAATAATTTTTAGCGGCAATTAATGTAGTTCCAGAACCAGAAAACCAATCTGCAACTATATATCGATTTTGGTCAAAAGAAGCAGCTACTTCAATACATCGGTTGATTAAACGTAAAGGTTTCTGTGATTTTATCCAATAACTTTGATCTGGAAATGCTTTCCGATATGCTAATTCTTCTTTCTGTTTATTATTTGGGATATCCCAAACACTTCTTAGTTGTTTGTTTGGTTCTTTTAACTTATCAAAACGATAATTAACCTTCTTCATCGAATCATAATTATAATTCCACATATCAGATTTACTTAACCATAGAATGTTCTCATGAGATGCTGTGATACATTTTTGCGATAAATTAGGAAAAGCATTTCTCTTAAACCAAATTATTTCATTTATAATCTGAAAACCAATCTTGAGAGCAAAAAAATTGACAATCCCAATATTATGATAAGTGCCACAGACGAACATTGTTCCATTATCTTTCAAAACCCTGAAACTCTGCAACAATGTTTCCTCAATAAATTGACAATACTTAGTAAAATTGAAAACATCCCAATCTTCGTCTATTATACTCCAATCTCCTCCAAATCCGTTTAATTTTTTCACATTAGACATAAATAATTTATTTCCATGTGATATACCATACGGAGGATCAGTAATAATCAGATCAATGCATTTATCAGGTAATTTTGCAATAAATGTCAAACAACTCTCATTCACTACAAAATTAAAAGGTAAAGATCTATTCATATTTCAGTAATTCCCGAATATTAATTACAGTACTTCTTAATAGCTTATGTTATAGTTTCATTATATCTTATGGATAAATTTTTGGATGATAGGAAGTATTTTACGTGTTTCGATTTGAGAAGAATGAGTTAAATGTGAAAATTACTGCATTGTGGGAAAAGAAGAAATACGGACATATAATAAAGCCAGATTTTTTCGAAAAAATACAATTCGGTTGCCCTCCTGAATTTGGGGGTGAAACTAATAGGCCTAATCCAGAAGATCTATTTCTTGCCTCAATTGCCGCATGTACTTTGACATCCCTTCTAAGAATATGTGATAGTCTTAGAACTACACCAACATCTCTTGATGTAACAACATCAACAACCCTTAAATTTAATAAAACTATAAATGATTTTGAGTTTTCTACTATTAAATGTGTCATTAACGTTTCTGGTGATGAATTTCTTTTAAAAAGAGCCTGTAAACTTATTCCGAAATATTGTATTATCGGGAAGAATATTATTCCAAAGATCATGTATGAGACAAATATTAAATCGATAGATGATATTTGATCATCTTAAATCAAGTAACTTATAAGTAAATATTTTATATATATTGGGTATGGTCTACTTCTGGCTAATAAACTTATTAAAATCAATATAATCAGAGAATTGATAATCTAATGTTTAATTATCTTGAAATATAAAAAAATAGATCAGATCAAGTGCACAATACTATATTAATTTAAGTGAAAAATACTAATTAAAATTTGATATGAATGAACTTATATAGTAAAAAGTTGAGTAAGAGCTTCTCCATGACTGGAATATTATTCATATTAGCCTTAATAACTTTTGATGGCCCAATTTCATCCAATGCATCGTACGGAGTTCAAACAAACGATTCTTGGACATTCACTGTCAAAAATGCTCAACGAGTTTTTAGCTATTCTTATGGTTTTTTTAAAGGAAGAACTGTCTCGACAGGTTATCTGTTAGGTGAAACTAAAATTCCTTTAGATGAACAATTTAATCTAACTATTTTATCTATTGAATCTAATTCCCTAGAAAATATCTCATTTCGGATAAATTCAATCAGTGAATCTATAACGGCAAAAAGTTCTCCTAGTTTGTTTGAAAAGGGTATACAGGATGCATTAGGAAAAAGTGTTCTAGGAGAAGGGAATTTTCTGCAAAATGAAAGTGGCTTAAATGCTGGTAACGAAATATTCATTGCCCCAAATAACATTTCTTGGTTATCATTGATTGACCTCTGGAATTATTCAACAAATGATTTACCAAGCGCAATAGATGGAATTGAAACCGTGATAATCCTTGAAGATTCCAATAATGAGATAGATTACCGAATGAGAATGCTTTATGATGGAACTCTAATAGATCCAAGTCTTGGAATTAATTTTGATTTTACCTATGACGCGTTATTTCAATGGGAGAAAGAAACTGGAGTATTATTAAGGTATGAATTTTACTCATATATGCAAGGAACATATAATAATACTTTTTCAGCTAGCTTTTCGATGAATCTTGCTATTGAA
>JBHLKP010000408.1:0-2577 GCA_048886525.1 Candidatus Hodarchaeota archaeon
AGGAACTTGTAGCTCTTCATCAACAATCACATTAATTTCTTCCCCAGTTTCTAGGTTTTCTAATATGGGGACTGTTCGATCAACAGCAGGCATCCTTTTGGCTGCTGCACTTAATCCATCATAATTAGATTGTACAAAAGCACTTGATTCTTCATTAAGCTTATGGAATAATTCTGCTAATTTATAATTCTCCTCTGTTTTTTCAAGATTCTGCATGAAGATATATTCAAACTGCCGTCCCATCATCAATAATCGATATACCATTACTCCTTGACGATTGGGTTGATTGAAAATAACACCTGTTTTTGCCAAAGCATCTGCTTTTTCCAAAATTTCTTCTTCAGACAAACCACTACTCTCCTTTAATTGTTCCATCGTTTGGGATATATTTTTATCAAAAGCCATTACCATATCAAGATTTTCATCTTTAATTGTAATCTTCAAAATTTTATGCAGAGTTTCTGACCATTGATGAGGAAATCCACCCGCTTTAGCTAAAATTTTTGATGCTGCCTTATATTCTGCTTCACTCATATTAAACATCTGAATTAATTAGTTTTAACCTATAATTTATTTTAATATTTTATTTAAACACGAAATGTAAAAAAAGTTTTATTATTTGTCTTAATAGCTGTATTGCAAGTAAAAGGTAAAAGAATAAAATATTGTATTCATCAATTTTACTTAATGTTCTTATGTTAGTGAGATGAGTTATATTGAGTCCGGAATATGAAACTCTTTTATATGAAAAAAAAGATAAAGTGGCAGTTATTACTCTTAATCGACCTGAAAGAATGAATGCTATCAATGTACAGATGAATTCTGATTTAAGGAATTCATTAAAAGTAGCTAAAGAAGATCCTGATGTGAGAGTAATAGTAATAACAGGAGCAGGGAAAGCATTTTGTGCAGGAGCCGATGTACAGGAGTTTGCGAGTGGGGAATTTAGAGAAAAAGTCGGAGAGGGGAGCCCAACTATACATCCATATGATTTCTTTAGATTATATAAACCAATTATCGCTGCTGTGAATGGTGTCGCAGTAGGGTTTGGAACAAATTTAACATTAAGTTGCGATATTATATATGCTTCAGAGAAAGCAAGTTTTGGTGAATTTTTTATTCGAATGGGATTAATTCCTGATATGAATGGAAGTTTTCTACTACCTAAATTCATTGGAGTTCATAAAGCAAAAGAACTAATATTTAGCGGTAAACGTATATTTGCTGAAGAAGCATTGAAGATAGGGTTAGTTAATGCTGTATTTCCCCATGAGGAGTTAATACCCAAAACTATGGAATTTGCCAATCATCTAGCGGCACAGGCACCACTAGCATTAGCCCTTTCGAAAGAAGCGATACATCGTGGGTATGATAAGAAATTTGATGAGATGTTAAAGGTTGAAAGTGAATTTAATGCTAAATGTTACGCTTCTGAGGATCATCGAGAAGCAGCTTCTGCTTTTGTAGAAAAACGTAAACCTATATTTAAAGGTAAGTAATTTATCTTATTTTTTTTTCTTTTTTGGAAAAAAATTAAGAGTATTTTTATTTAATCATAATATTTCAACATTATATTTTTTATATTTTAAACAAAAAAGAGAAATTACAATATGAAAGAAGCAAAAGATGTATTTTTAGTAGACCATGTAAGGACACCATTTTCTCAAGCAAATCCTCTAGAGCCTGACAATGATGTTTTTAGTAAGAAATGGGGTACTGAACTTGCAGCTCATGTTTTGAGGGACATGTTTGACAACCGAATACCAAATAAAGGTAGTACCCTCAAACCTGAGAATGTTAGTGAGGTTTTGGTTGGCGGCACTTTACTACAACACGAACACGGAACATTTGGGGGTAGAATGCCAGGATTTATGGCAAAATTTCCCTTCCATGTACCTGCAACGGTATTCGATAGACAAGACTGTTCTGGTATGACAACTTTACATGTTGGATTTGGAAATATTGCATTAGGTTATTCTAATGTGGTGGTAACTGTAGGTTTTGATCAATTTACTCGAGTACCATTACACAGTTATGATGGAAAGATAAAAGTATTTGGAATTCCCCCAGATAAACTAATGCTTGATCCACAGAATAAATGGTATAATGATGATTTATATGATTGGAAAACTAGTCGGTTATTGTTTCAGGCAGCACAAAAACTTGCTGAGGAAGAAGCAGATCTATTTACTAAAGATGAATTGGATACATTTAGTGCACGAAGTCATAATCTAGCAGAAAAGGCTCATGAAAATGAATATTTCAAAGAAGAAATTATGTGTATTAAAGGTCATAAAGTTGGAGAACCTGATAATGAAATTGAAATTGATAAAGATCAACCTATTAAAAAAACAGCTACTTTAGAAAGCATTGCTAATACACCCTCAATTAGCACTCCTGGATGGGCAGGTGGCTATAAAAATCCGATATTAACAAAAGATGAATACATCGCGAAATTTGGGACAGATAAAGGTATTATAACAACAGGAAATAGCTCTCCACTATGTGATGGAGCTTCACTTTGTTTGCTAGCATCTAAAGAAGCAGTTAATGAATACAACTTAAGACCCATGTCTA
>JBHLKP010000409.1:0-2563 GCA_048886525.1 Candidatus Hodarchaeota archaeon
ATAGTTTTAATAAGAAGATAGAGGGAAATTGGCCAAATGACGGTAGATAAAGCTGTCAAAGAAAAGATTTTTCAAAAGGGTCTGCTAGGTACATTTTTAGTCATCATAGTTGTACTATCAGGGATTTTTATAGTAGATATTTTTCCAAAGAGTAATAATGATTATACTCCGCAATTCCTACCATTTGGTACTTATGACTTTTTTGATTCAACTCTACAATTTTATCCTAATATGACTGAATTCAATTTGTCAACCGGAGAAATCGAGAATATAATTGAAAAATTCGAATTGTACATGGAAAGAACAGGTTTAAATGCCACAGAACGTGCAAAGGATCTCCTAATTAAGAATGGATTCGTTGTAATCCCAACTTCCTACTCAGATGTTTATAATATTTATGGAGAGAATTGGGTTTTTCGTATACCGAATTTTATTACAGTTGATTCAGTTCTACATATATATCATCTACTCCTTGACAAATGCCTTCGATTTATTGAGGGAGATATTCTCAGACCTATGCTGTTTGATCTTACGGAAATCATGATAAAAATTACTAAAAGTCAATATAATTCCGCATTTAATCCGAATGTGAAAGAAGCAGCACGAAGAAATTTAGCTTTCTTTTCGGTGGCCGGATATTTATTGCAACCGATAAATATTGATCCTAGTGTTAAAAATTTGGTGGAAGCTGAATTAAAGCTTATTGAAGCTCACAATTGTATTGCTATATCCCCCATTCTAGAGTACTATGAAGATTATTCCCAATACACCCCACGTGGCCATTATACTAGAGCAGAATCATTAAAACAATATTTCAAGGCAATGATGTGGTACGGGCGTATGAAATTTAATTTGATGAAAGGAATTCCTTATATTCCTGCTATAAAAGATATAAACGGAACCAGACAAGCATTACTCATTTGTTTGGCCTTGAAAAGCTCAAATAACGCATTAAGATTATGGCATACAATATTTGATGTGATTAGCTTCTTTGCAGGAAGTTCAGACGATTTAACATACTGGGATTATCTTGAAGCAGCTTCTCATATATATCCACAATCATTAAAGCCAAAAGATTTAGCCAATGATACAAGTATTGAATCTTTTATAGACATCGCCTTGAAATATCGAAATCCAAGGATAATTTCAACCTTAGTATTAGATTTCGAAAATGAAACAGAAGTAACAAAAGGTTTCCACTTCTTCGGCCAACGATATTCTCATGACGCTTATATATTTCAATCTTTAGTACATGATAATGTTTTTAACAGAACCATTCCAACAGCACTTGATATTTTAGCTGTGTTTGGATCTAGTAGAGCAAAAGAAATCCTTGTTAATGAAAGTATTCTTTATCCTGATTATTTACCTCAAAGGAATTCCATCGAGCAGGAATTCTCAAAGCTTAATGAGACATCATGGACAGAAAATCTGTATAATTCTTGGATATATTCTTTGATACCCCTTCAAGAATCCAAGGGAGAGGGATATCCTTTCTACATGCAGTCCTCTGCATGGCTTGATAAATCACTTTTCACCACACTAGGGTCGTGGACGGAACTCAAACACGATGTGGGTATTCTTTATTCAAAACAAAGTTATTCAGTATCGGTAACTTCAGGGCATCCTCCAGGGTTTGTTGAACCATATCCACGAGTTTACGCACGACTTGCCAGTCTAACAGCAATGACTTTAGATGGTCTAGAAAAAAGAAATATTTTACCTAATGAAATTGAAGATCGAATAGAAAATTTATACACTCTACTTCTGAATTTAACAACAATTTCAATGAAAGAACTAGAAAATACTCCCCTTACACCTCAGGAACGCGATTTGATTCAACAAATCCATAGAAAATTCAAAGCTATCTCATCTTTTGGAACAACAGAATATACCTCCTCTACAGATGATCGTATGGCAATAGTAGCTGATGTATTTTCTGATCCAAATACGATGCAAGTATTAGAAGAGGCTGTGGGAAATGCCTTTGTAATTTATACTATTAATCCATATGGGAATGGATACTATCTTACACGTGGAGCAGTTTTTTCGTATTATGAATTCCTTCTACCTTTATCAGACCGATTGACTGATGAAATGTGGCAAGAATTGCTGGGACAAGGAATGCAACCAGATCTCCCTAATTGGTCTTGTTCTTTCATTGCTTAAATTCTCCCCTCTCAAATCTGAAAAAAACGAAAGCAAAAGATTTGTATCTTATTTTCCTAAATAACTCTTAAGAATATATAGAGGAGAACGATGTATAAGCTTTTTTTAATGTATAAACTACTTATGATTTCGAATGGATCTGATATTAGTCTAATGAATCACTTTTTCCTTTGAAGGCTTACAGGACTTAATAAAATGATGAATTCAAGTAATACAAAACTGGTTGAAAGGTTTGTTGTTTTTCCCTCATTAGATTCCTCAAGTTTAAGAACTTTAAACCCATCACTATCATCAGCTACATAAATTAATCCATTTATTAAACGTACGTAATGAGCCCCTCCACCATCATTATACTGATTATAAGAAATGAACTCCATTGAATTGCCCTTGAGGC
>JBHLKP010000410.1:0-2542 GCA_048886525.1 Candidatus Hodarchaeota archaeon
TTACATAAAAATCCAAGAATCGCTAATAATCAACTAATAAAAGAATCATTCTATGATTTACAAAACTACCGTTTTTTATTTGATTATTTCCAAATTTTTAAAAATTAAATTGATATAAGCTACTTAGATCAGAATAATTGCACTCTTATTTAGAGGTATCAAAGTGGAAGTTTCTGACAAATTGGATAGTCATCAGGTTCAAGAATGCTTCTTGATACTTCCACTAGCTACGGATAAAAGGCAATTTTTATTGAATGAAGAGATGCGGGAACTTCTTTCTTCAGCTCATTATCATATAATAAAGGAATACATATTAAATGAAGGAAAAAACCCAAATTATCTTTTTTCCATTTACCAACTAAACGAAATTCAACACGAGATCGATTCAGAAACGTCTCTGATCAAAATAGTCATTGGTGCTCATCTTTCTCCTAACCAAGGTGTGAATCTTGAAGAATTATTTGGAAGTCAAATAATAGATAAATTTGATCTAGTTTTGGAGATTTTTGAAGCTCGAGCAATGACTGAAGAGTCAAAACTCCAAATTGAACTAGCCCAGATCAAATATGAACATCCAAGGAAAAGATTACGCTTAATGCATCAACTAGGAATAGAAGGAGCTTGGCATACTGAGCGATCTGGTTTTTGGGGAACTGGAGAAAATCCACTAAATGTTTTTGACGCTAGTATGACAAAACGAGAAGCATTCTTAAAGAAAAATTTATCCAATTTGAAGACTCAAAGAGAAAAGCGCCGTGAATCTAGGAAAAGGCGGCATTTTGATAGTCTTTATGTAAGTATCGTCGGTTATACTTCTGCTGGGAAATCAACATTACTAAATTCTTTAACAAAATCGAATGCTTCAAGTGTAAATTCCCGATTATTTGAAACACTTGATACACGTATTCGTAGCTTTCAGCTTGAGGATTTAAAAATCTTCATCACAGATACAATAGGTTTTATTGAAGACCTTCCGACATTCTTAATCGATTCATTTAAATCGACATTAGAAGAGAGTTTAGCAGCTGATATTATTTTAATTATCGTTGATCTTAGTGAACCGATAGAATCTATTCTCCAAAAAAGTAAAATTTCAACCCAGATTATTGCTGATCTAAATCCACAAAATTATCGTGTTTTAGTCTTAAACAAGACTGATTTAGTAAGCTCTGAAGTCCATGACAAGGCATTGAGAATCATAAAAAAGGAATTCTCTGATTTGAAAGTCATCTCTGTTTCAGCTATCAATAACTTATCTCCTCTAATCACTGAATTAAACAATTTTCGGCCAAAAAAAAGATTTAAATGCCATTACTCACCAAACCATAAGTTTCGAGCCTTTTGTTATGACTTCACTCAGGTGGAACATGAATCTTTTGAAAATAGTGATTGGGAAATGATAATCAGTCTCCGTAAACCCGAATATGGAGTCGAAGTACTCAAACAAAGAGCTCTAACTCTTGGTGTACAATTAAATTTGGAGACGATCTAGATTGAACATGAGAAAATATATACTTATTTTTCCTTTGATTCTTTTACTATCTAGCTGTTTTAGTATTCGGGGTGTAATTGGTCTGCTAGATCCATTATATCAGTGGAATCTAGTGGATATCGGAATAGAGAATGCTTGGAGTTACTCAAAAGGAAATCATAATATAACAGTCGCTATAATTGATAGTGGTGTTGATTTTACTCATCCTGATTTACTAGATCAATCGTGGAATAATCCCTATGAAATTCCTAATAATGGATTAGACGATGATAATAACGGTTATATTGATGATACTATGGGTTGGGATTTCCGAGATGGGGATAATGATCCCTCTCCTGGACATACGCATGGAACTTTTATTGCAGGATTAATTGCTGCGGATGATGATGGGGATATAAGTGTTGGAGTTGCGCCAAATATCCGAATTATGGCATTAAGATTTCTTAAAGACGATCTTTCATGGTCAGGACCCCCTTTTGCAGATGAATGGCCAATGTTTATAGAAGCTATCAACTATGCTGTAGACAATAATGCTGATGTTATCCATTTATCAGTTCAAGCAAATGGTATTCCTCCATCTTCATTCCATGAGGCAATAAAAAGGGCTTATCAAAATCAAATCCCGATTGTTAGCGTCACTGGAAATATATATTTAGGGAAAAACCACGTAATGTATCCAGGTAATTATTCTGAAGTGATTGCGGTTTCTGCTACAACTAAAGATCATGAATTGGCTGATTTTTCATGTTTTGGAGTACAAAACGAAATTTGCGCCCCGGGAAAAGAAATATATTCAATAGAAGCGTATAATAATGAATTTGTTTTAGGAAATGGAACTTCTTATGCAGCTCCTTTAGTCTCTGGAGCAATTGCTTTGATGTTATCTCTGAACAATAACCTTTCTATCCAAATTATTAGATCGATACTACATGAAACAAGTACAGACCTAGGAACAAGTGGAAAAGACGATTATTTTGGATATGGATTGTTGAATGTGTCTGCAGCTTTAGAAAATGTCACTCAAACCTATGGAACTACGTATATCCAAAA